>NZ_JBICIT010000008.1:0-423428 GCF_043102245.1 Pseudomonas sp. zbq_18
CATCGAGCGGCCTTTTCGTTGCAGCGCGTGCTTACACCATCGGATCGCCCACATGCAGGATCTTCATGGTGTTGGTGCCGCCGGTGCCGTGGTAGCTGTCGCCCTTGGTCAGGATCACCCAGTCGCCGGGCTCGACCACGCCGCGCTTGAGCAGCTCGTCCACCGCCGCCTGGCTGACCTTGTTGGCCGGCAGGGAGGCCGGGTCGAACGGCACGGTGTAGACGCCGCGGAACAGCGCCACGCGAGCCTGGGCCTCGCGGTGCGGGGTGAAGGCGTAGATCGGGATCGACGAGCGGATGCGCGACATGATCAGCGGGCTGTAGCCGCTCTCGGTCAGGCTGATGATGGCTTTCACGCCCGGGAAGTGGTTGGCGGTGTACATGGTGGCCAGGGCCACGCTCTCGTCGCAGCGTTCGAAGGTGCGGCCGATGCGGTGGCTGGATTTCTGACTGGTCGGGTGCTTCTCGGCGCCCAGGCACACACGGGCCATAGCCTCAACGGCTTCCACCGGGTATTCGCCGGCGGCGCTCTCGGCCGAGAGCATCACGGCGTCGGTGTAGTCCAGCGCGGCGTTGGCCACGTCCGACACTTCGGCGCGAGTCGGCATCGGGCTGTGGATCATCGACTCCATCATCTGGGTCGCGGTGATCACCGCTTTGTTGTAGCGGCGGGCGTGGGCGATGATCTTTTTCTGGATGCCGACCAGCTCGGCATCACCGACTTCCACACCGAGGTCGCCACGGGCCACCATCACCGCATCGCTGGCGCGGATCAGGCCGTCCAGCGCGGCATCGTCGGCCACTGCTTCTGCGCGTTCGATCTTGGCTACCAGCCAGGCCTTGCCGCCGGCTTCGTCGCGCAGGCGGCGGGCCAGTTCCATGTCCGCGGCATCACGCGGGAAGGACACGGCCAGATAGTCCACCTCCATCTCGGCGGCCAGCTTGATGTCGGCTTTGTCCTTCTCGGTCAGGGCGGGGGCGGTCAGGCCACCACCGCGGCGGTTGATGCCTTTGTTGTCCGACAGCGGGCCGCCGATCACCACACGGCAGTGCAGTTCGTCGGCGCCCTTGAGTTCGACGCGCATCACCACGCGGCCGTCGTCGAGCAGCAGCTCGTCGCCCACGTCGCAGTCCTGGATCAGCGCCGGGTAGTCGATGCCGACCACTTCCTGAGTGCCTTCGGTGCGCGAATGGCTGGAGGACAGGCGGAACAGGTCGCCTTCTTCGAGTTCGATACGTTTGTGGGTGAACTTGGCGATACGGATCTTCGGACCCTGCAGGTCGCCAAGCAGGGCAACGTGGCGGCCGTGCTTGGCGGCCAGTTCGCGCACCAGCGTGGCACGGGCCTTGTGATCTTCGGGGCTGCCGTGAGAGAAGTTCAGACGGGCGACGTCGATGCCGGCGACGATCAGTTGTTCCAGCACTTCCGGCGAGCTGCTGGCCGGGCCGAGGGTGGCGACGATTTTGGTGCGACGCAGGGTCATGCGGTAACTCCATTCTCTATGCGTGCGGCGAGGCTACTACGGCCTTTCACTGTAGTCATTGTTCGCCTGCACTACGCAGCGCTGATTTGCTGGTGAACGCTCGGCCACTGCAGGAAAATGCCAGCCAGCCGATACCCTGCGCAATGGAGGAACCGACCATGCGTACCCTGATCCTGTTTCTTGCGGTGGCCAGCCTGGCTGGCTGTAATCGCATCTCCCTTGATCGTCATTTGGACGATGCCTATCGCCACTACAACAAGGGCGATTGCGAGCAGGCCATGCTCGACCTCTCGCGCGCCGAACGTACCAGCCGCTCGCGCAGTTATGTGCAACCGGAGATCTCCCTGCTGCGCGGGCAGTGCCTGGAGCGGCAAAACCTGTTCGTCGATGCGGCGCAGACCTACGAGTTCATCCTGCGCCGCTATCCGGCCAGCGAGTATGCCTACCGCGCCCGTGCGCGACTGGAGACTCTGCGCCAGCTTGGGCATTATTCGGCCAGCGAACCGGCCAAGGCGTCTCCTGCATCCCTCTGATGTGGCCGCCAGTCGGCGCATCATCAGGGAGTTTTCAGCGCGGCTAAGCTGCGTGTAGGGAGGGTTGCCATGCGTCATCTGCTCGTCGTGTTCTTGCTCGTTCCGGCCATGGCCAGTGCGCAAATCTATCGCTGGACCGATGCCCAGGGGCGTGTGCATTTCTCCGAGAGACCCGGCGGGGCAGGCGCTGAGCAGGTTGAGGTGCGGCCGCAAGTCGTGGAGCGTGATGCTGCCACCCGCGAGCGTGAGGAGCGCAGCCAGAAGTATTTCGACGCGCGCCGCGACGAGAAAGCCCAGGCTCAGTCACGTGCGGCCTCTTCCCGTGCCGAACGCAACAAGGAGTGCGGCAAGTTGCGCCATCAGCTGAGCCAGATTGAGCGCGATGGCCGCTACTTCACCACCGATGCCAAGGGAGAGCGCAGTTATATCAGTGCGGATGAAGTCGAGGCGGTCCGCAGCCGTTTGTCGTCTCGAATTGCCGCACGGTGTGGCTAACTCTGGTACTGCGCTGCCTCTGCGACCATACTCGAAACCTCGCCCATAGCGATTGGCCATCATGCATATCCAGCGCCGTATCGACCGTCACCAGCTGCCTTACTACCTCAAGGTGTTCAATCGCGTCACCGACAAACCCATGGGCTATATCGGCAATGTGTCGCTGGACGGGTTAATGCTGATCAGCCAGTACCCCATGCTGGTCTGCGCGCGTTTCGACATGCGCCTGAAGATCCCTGGCCAGGACGGTCGTATTCATCACATTGATTTCGCCGCCACCTGCCAGTGGAGTCGCGAAGACATCACGCCTGGCACCTATGATTCGGGTTTCGCCCTGGTCGCCCCGCCGGCGGAGTATGTCGAGATGGTCGATGCCCTGCGACTGTACTTCAGCTTTCATCCCCTGGCCGCCTCGGCCTGAATCCGTCTAGTTGAAGGGCGGCAGGATGATTTCGTCGCTGCGGCGGATCCCCGCGGTCATTTCCCGGCAGAGCTCGAGAAACTCGCGCATCGCGGCGGTCTGGTACTTCTGTTTGTGCCAGATGAAGTAGAACTGGCGGATCAGATCCAGCTCCGGTGTTGCCACGGCCACCAGGCTACCTCGGCGGAAGGCATCGCGCAGTGCCAGGCGTGAGATGCAGCCGATGCCCAGGCCTGACTCGACGGCACGCTTGATCGCTTCGGTATGTTCCAGTTCCAGGCGGATGTTCAGTTGGGCCGGGTGGTGGCGCATGGCCTGGTCGAAGGTCAGGCGTGTGCCGGAACCCTGCTCACGGAGAATCCAGGCCTCCCGCGACAGCTCCTCCAGGCTCGCCGTGCCGCGCTCGGCCAGGGGGTGCTGCGGGGCGCAGAACACCACCAGTTCGTCTTCCACCCAGGGTTGGACCTCGATGTCCGGGTGCTGGCAGTCGCCTTCGATCAATCCCAGATCCAGCTCGTAGTGGGCGACCTGCTGCACCACGTTGGCAGTGTTCTGTACGTGCAGCTTGAGGCGGCATTCGGGGTGGCGCTGCATGAAGTTGCCGATCAGCAGGGTCGCCAGATAGTTGCCCACGGTCAGCGTGGCGCCGACTTCCAGCAGACCGAAGCCGGTCTTGCCGCTGAGCAGGCGTTCGATCTCTTTGGCCTGGTCGAGCAGCGCTACGGCCTGGGGCAGCAACTGGCGACCGAGCGCGTTGAGCGACAGGCGCTTGCCGGCACGATCGAATAGCTGGCAGTCGGACTGGCGCTCCAACTCGCTGAGCGAGGTGCTGGCGGCGGATTGCGAGAGGGCGAGTGATTCGGCGGCGCGGGAGACGCTCTCCTGCTTGGCCACGGCGACGAAGACTTCCAACTGTCTGAGTGTGAATCGCATATCTATATAACCAATATTCCATATCTTGATAATCCACTTAACAGATATTGTGCGCTTGCCTAGAATGGCGCGCAATCCTGCCGAGTCGGGCAGAGCGATCTATCAAGGAATTCAGCATGAGCAATATGAACTCGGAGCGTGTCGTCAGTGTGCATCACTGGAACGACACCCTGTTCAGCTTCAAATGCACCCGTGATCCGGGTCTGCGCTTCGAGAACGGCCAGTTCGTCATGATCGGCCTGCAGCAGCCCAACGGCCGCCCGCTGATGCGTGCCTACTCCATCGCCAGCCCGAACTGGGAAGAGCACCTGGAGTTCTTCAGCATCAAGGTGCCGGACGGCCCGCTGACCTCGCAGCTGCAGCACCTCAAGGAAGGCGACGAGATCATCATCAGCAAGAAGCCCACTGGCACCCTGGTGCTCGATGACCTCAACCCCGGTAAGCATCTGTACCTGCTCAGCACCGGAACCGGTCTGGCGCCCTTCATGAGCGTGATTCAGGACCCGGAAACCTACGAGCGCTTCGAGAAGGTGATCCTGGTACACGGCGTGCGCTACGTGAACGAAGTGGCCTACCGCGAGTTCATCACCGAACACCTGCCGAAGAACGAGTTCTTCGGTGATGCGCTGAAGGAAAAGCTGATTTACTACCCGACCGTGACCCGCGAGCCGTTCGAGAACCAGGGGCGCCTGACCGACCTGATGCGCAGTGGCAAGCTGTTCGAGGATATCGGCCTGCCGCCGATCAACCCGCAGGACGACCGCGCCATGATCTGCGGCAGCCCGAGCATGCTCGACGAGACCAGCGAAGTGCTCGACAGCTTCGGCCTGAAGATTTCTCCGCGTATGCGCGAGCCGGGCGACTATCTGATCGAGCGTGCCTTCGTCGAGAAATAAGCGCCAAGTGTTGCGACAACAAACCCGCCAATCGGCGGGTTTGTTGTTTCTAAAGGCCTAGTTCGGCCAGGGCTTTCTCCAGGCGCTTTTCACGCGCCGTACGCGCAATTTCCAGCAGTTTGCCATCGCGCTGCCAGAGGCTGCTCCACTCTTCGGGTCCGCTGGCCATGGCGGCATCGACGGCCGCGCGCAGGCTGGCGAACTGGGTAAACAGGCCGGCCAGCAGCAGGTGGCAGCTGGCGGCGCTCGGGCACAGGCGGGCGACTTCGGCGCAGCCGGCCAGCAGCCCGAGCAGGCGCAGTTGCAGCTCGCGTGGCCAGTGACTGTCCTGACCCACACCGTACAGCCAGGCGCATACCGCGCTCAGTACATGCAGATCCTCGATGGTGCGGAAGGGCTTGGCGTAGGCGTCCCAGCCATCGCCCGGCAGGCGCTCGCAGTGCGCGCGATCCAGGTGCAGGCGGCCATGGCCAATGTCCGGCATCAGCGGCAGCGCCGGCAATGGCTCGATATGAACCCCCGGATCGCCGTTGCGCACCACGCCCATGGCCAGGCGCGGCGCGGCGCCGGCTTCCTCCTCACGGGCGACGACCAGCAGCCAGTCGGCCGCCTCGGCGGCGGTCACGAAGTCCTTGCGCCCGGAGAGGTGCAGATCCTCCAGGCGGGTGCTCATGTCGGCTGGGCGCGTGCTTTTGTTCTCGGTCACGCACAGGGCGCCAAGGCTGTGCGGTGCGGCCGGCCAGAGCGCGCGCAGGGCGGCCTGGTAGCCGGCAAGGAAGGCCAGCCCCGGGGTGGCGGCCAGGCGCCCGCCAAGCAGGGCCAGATTGAGCGGTGTGCTGTCGCCGACACGCTCCAGCAGGGCGGCGTACCAGTCCTCCAGGCTCATTGCCGGCAGGCGGTCACGGGTGTGCAGCAGGTTTTGCCAGGGCATCGGGGCAGTCCTCGTTGTCTGTCATGCAAGCATCACCAAACCTTCATGGGGGTGACACCGGGTCTTCCTAGCCTGAGCTTGCCCAACAACATCGACCGGCCGCAACCCATTGCCAGGCTGGCTCACGGAGGCTACTCGATGACCCAGATCGCCCGCACTGCCGAACGTCGTCTGCAAGCCGAACGTCTGATCGGCCCGGCTGCACTGCGCGAGGCCCAGACACTGCGCTACGCGGTATTCAGTAGCGAATTCGATGCCAAGCTCAAGGGCGCCGAGCTGGGCCTGGATATGGATGACTACGACCCGCACTGCCAGCACATTGGTGTGCGTGACCTCAGCAGTGGGCGTTTGGTGGCCACCACCCGCCTGCTCGATCACCATGCGGCTGCCAGCCTGGGGCGCTTCTACAGCGAAGAGGAGTTCAGCCTGCATGGCCTGGCCCATCTCGAAGGCCCGGTGCTGGAACTGGGGCGCACCTGTGTCGACCCGGCCTACCGCAACGGCGGCACCATCGCGGTGTTGTGGAGCGAGCTGGCGGAGGTGCTCAACGAGGGTGGCTACCGCTACCTGATGGGTTGCGCCAGCATTCCCATGCAGGACGGCGGTATCCAGGCCCAGGCGATCATGCAGCGCCTGCGCGAACGTCACCTGTGCACCGAGCACCTGCGCGCGGAGCCAAAGAACCCGCTGCCCAGCCTGGATATCCCGAGCAACGTCATCGCCGAGATGCCGCCGCTGCTCAAGGCTTATATGCGCCTGGGGGCCAAGGTGTGCGGCGAGCCCTGCTGGGATCAGGACTTCCAGGTCGCCGACGTGTTCATCCTGCTCAAGCGCGACGAGCTGTGCCCGCGCTATGCCCGTCATTTCAAGGCAGCGGTGTGATGTGGATGAGCAGGTTCCGGCTGTTTCTGCGCCTGGCGCGCCTGGCTGTGGTCTTGCTGCTGGGGCTGATACTGGCGAGCTTTGTCGCGCTGTTGGAGCGGCTGCGCCGTCACGACCTGATGGATCTGCGCCAGCGTCTGACCTGCTGGTACCTGCGCCGTTTGAGTGCGGCGCTGCCGTTCGAGGTTGAGGTGCAGGGCGAGCTGCCCGCCGAGCCGATGCTGTGGGTCAGCAACCATGTGTCCTGGACCGATATCCCGCTGCTCGGTCAGTTGATGCCGCTGTCGTTCCTGTCCAAGGCCGAGGTACGTACCTGGCCACTGGCCGGTTGGCTGGCGCACAAGGCCGGTACGCTGTTTATCCGTCGCGGTTCGGGCGACAGCACCTTGCTGGCGCGGCAACTGCACCGCCACCTCAATGCCGGTCGCCACCTGCTGATCTTTCCCGAGGGCACCACTACCGACGGCCAGCAGGTGCGTACTTTTCATGGTCGCCTGCTGACTGGCGCCATCGAGGCCGGTGTTGCCGTGCAGCCGGTGGCGATTCGTTATCGGCGTGGCGGCGAGCACGATGTACTGGCGCCTTTCATCGGTGATGATGACCTGCCGTCGCACCTGCTGCGCCTGTTCCGTGCCGAGCGGGCGCGAGTACAGATCCAGTTGCTCGCGCCGATTGCCAGTGCCGGGCTGGAGCGCAATGCCCTGGCCCGTCAGGCGCAGCATGCCGTGCACTTCGCCTTGTTCGGTGCGGCAGAGGAGCCGGGCCGGCAGGCGGCCTGATGCCCGCTTTGCGACTGCAAAGGCTCTGGCTGGCTTGATCCAGGTCAGTAAGCGGAGCCTTGTTCTGGCTTAAGGTCGCCTCGCCATTTTTTGCGAGGTTTCCATGCGCCGCGAGCCCATCGTGCTGTTCGATAACGGTAGCCACAAATGCCTGATGTTCGATGACCTGGTCAGCGGCGAGGGCGTGCAGTCCAACCAGTTCCTGATCATCGATCACGACCAGTACCTGCTGCTCGATCCGGGTGGCGACCTGACCTACACACCCTTGTCGCTGGCGTTGTCCCAGCACATTCCGGTGCAGGCGCTGACCTACATCTTCGCCTCGCACCAGGACCCGGACATCATCGCCTCGCTGGACAAGTGGCTGCTGCACACCCGCGCGCGGGTGATCTGCTCCAAGCTGTGGGCGCGCTTCCTGCCGCACCTGACGGCCAACTACCTGGCCCTGAGCCATGGCATCAATACCTATGACCGCATCGTCGCGCTGCCGGATCGAGGCCAGTCTTTCACCCTGGGCAAGTGCCAGCTCAAGGCCGTGCCGGCGCACTTCCTGCACTCGGTGGGTAACTTCCAGTTGTACGACCCGGTGAGCAAAATCCTGTTCTCCGGCGATATGGGCGCGTCGCTGGTGGATGACGCCAGCCCGGTGCTCGACTTCGTCAACCACATCCCCCACATGGCGGGTTTTCATCGGCGCTACATGGCCAGCAACAGGGCGTGCCGCTTCTGGGCGCAGATGGTGCGCGAGATGGAGGTGGCGCAGATCGTGCCGCAGCACGGTCGGCCCTTCGTGGGCGAGGCAATGATCGGTGCTTTCCTCGACTGGATCGAGCACCTGGAGTGCGGGCTCGACCTGATGACCCAGCAGGACTATCGCCTGCCGGACTGATTCGTCCCCCTGATCGGCGTGATCGGCGCTATTGCCGTCATGTCGGGCGTGCTAGCGTCGGCTCCTCATCAACTGTCGCGAGCGAGCCCGATGTTGCGTGGAATCTTTATGGCCGGATGCCTTGTGGCTGCTGGCCCTGTATTGGCCGAAACCTGGCCCGCTGCGGACTGGCAGAGCCAGCCAGCCGCGGAAACGCCTGCCGCGCAGGCCCTGGATGACTATGCCTTTCCGCTGCGTGACGACGTCACGCGCAAAGGCGTGCGTACCGATGCGCTGCTGGTGATCAAGGACGGCGTCATTGTCCACGAGCGTTATGCCGCACCGACCAGCGCCCAGTCCGCGCATTTGACCTGGTCGATGAGCAAGAGCCTGTTCGCCAGTGTGCTTGGCGTGGCCTACGGCGAGGGGCGCTTCAAACTGGACGATGCGGTTGCTCAGCATTACGCCCCTTTTGCGGCTCACCCCGATGTGAAGATGGGGCACCTGCTCAACTGGGCCTCCGGCCTGGACTGGCAGGAGGATTACGAATACGCCCCGTTGAAGTCCTCCGTGGTGGCCATGCTCTATACCCGCGGGCGCGGCGACATGGCCGCCTTTACCGCGACTCATGGCCTGGGGGCTGTACCGGGAACGCGTTTTCGTTACTCCAGCGGCGACAGCAATGTGCTGGGCGCCAGTCTCAAATCCATGCTTGGTGAGCAGGCCTACGCCGACTACCCCTGGACTGCGCTCTTCGAACCGCTGGGTATTCGCTCCGCCGTGTGGGAGCGCGATGCCAGCGGCACGTTCGTGGCATCGTCCTATGCCTACATGACGGCACGGGATCTGGCGCGAGTCGGCCTACTGATGCAGCGTGGCGGTCGCTGGGGCGAGCGCCAGCTGTTGCCGCAGAGTTGGGTGGCGTTCAACCGCACGCCCTTTGCCAACTACCAGCCCGATCCGCAAGAGCCACGTCGCGCCGTACCGGGAGGACAGTGGTGGCTGAACACTGTGGTGGAAGGCATGCCACTGCCGTGGCCGGATGCCCCTGATGATAGTTTCGCGGCACTGGGCCACTGGGGACAGGCGCTGTATGTGATGCCTTCGAGGCAGCTGGTCGTGGTGCGTTATGCCGATGATCGCGACAAGAGCTTCAACGATAACGAACTGCTCAAGCGTGTCCTGGCTGCTTATGGAGAACAACCATGATCCGTCGTCGCCCGTTTCTCTCGGTGTTTCTTGCGCTGCTCGTGGGCCTCATCGTGCTGGCCTGGAGCAATCGTGCGCACCTGGCGGCCTTTCCCGGCATCCTGCCTGCCTATGCCGCCAAGGAGTACTGCTCCTGTCGTTATGTCACCGACAACCCAGCCGAGTACTGTGAGGGCTATGTCGAGCAGTATGTGCCGCTAGGTGAGCTGCGTGATGATGCCGAGCGCAAGCAGGTCACGGCTTCGGGGCTTGGGCAGACGCGCGTGGCGATGTGGCGCGATCAGCGCAGTGGCTGCGTATTGATGCCGGACGAGCACGCCTTGCCGCACTGATCGACTTCTCCTGCAGCGCGCAGATGCGTTTTGCCATGCCTGCCTCAATCGCGGCTGAAGCCGCTCCCACATTGCCGCTCTGTCTTTGTGGGAGCGGCTTCAGCCGCGATCAATCCGGATAGCTGCCCAAGGTTGCAGCTGCAGTGAGAGGCCGCCAGCCGCGCCCGATCAACGTGACAGATGCGCTGTGTTCAACCGCGCGGTGAGTTGGTACTTGTGGTTTGGCAAGGCCGGCCGGGGCCGCTATCGTTGCGGGCAAATGTAACGAAAGTGAGCCCATGGTCAGATTTATTCCAGCATTGCTCGCCTGTTGCCTGGCCCTGCCGGCGCAGGCTGACTGGTACCTGGACAATGAGTCCTCGCGCCTTTCCTTTATCTCCACCAAGGCCGGCAACTTCTCCGAGGTACATCGTTTCCTCACGCTGCACGGCCGCATTGACGCAAAGGGAGCGGCCCGTCTGCGCATCGAGATGGACTCTCTGAACACCGGTATTCCGGTACGCGACGAGCGTATGCGCAGCCTGCTGTTCGACGTCGAGCAGTTTCCCGATGCCCTGGTCATGGCTCAGCTCGACCTCGGCCCCATGACCGATCTGGCTCCCGGTGCCCAACTGGAGATACGACTGCCGGTACAGGTGCAGATCCGTGACAGGAAACACGGCTATATGGCGGAGCTACTGGTCACCCGCCTGGATATGCACCGTTTTCAGGTCGTTACCCTGGCGCCGCTGGTGCTGCACGCCGAGCACTTTGGCCTGGAGTCTGGCGTCGAGGCGCTGCGCAAGGTCGCTCGGCTGGAGTCCATCAGCCTGTCGATACCGGTCGGCGCGGTGATGATCTTTACCTCGCGATGAGTGGCGACATCTTTCCCTGGAAAGCAGGCAACGCCTTTGAGCTGCTGGTCGATGGTGGCGCTTTCTTTCCGGCCATGCTGATCGATATCGCCTCGGCGCAGCACATGGTGCTGCTTGAGCTGTATCTGGTGGAGGACGGGCATTGCAGCGCGGCTTTGGTCGAGGCCCTGTGCGTCGCCGCCATGCGTGGCGTGGAGGTACGCTGCCTGTTCGATGGCTTTGGTGCGCTGCGTTTCGGTCAGGCTCAGCGTCAGCGCCTGGCTGAGGCCGGCGTACATCTGCGTTATTACAACCCGTTACGCTGGCGCCGAGGTGTGCGCAACCTGTATCGCGATCACCGCAAGTTGCTGGTGGTGGATCAGCGCTGTGCCTACACCGGCGGTACCGGGGCCACCGATCAGTTCTGGACGACCGAAGCGCAGCAGGCGGTGTGGCATGACGTCATGGTGCGCATCGAGGGGCCGCTGGTGGCGCACTGGCAGATACTCTTCGACATCCAGTGGCTGGCCAGTGAGGGACGTCGGCCCTGGAAACCTGGCCAGGCACCCGGGCTAGCCCATCTGCCGCCGGTTCCGCCAGCGGGGCAGGGCATGGGCCGTGTGGCCTACGCCGATGCCAGTCAGCACCTGGACATTGTCCAGTCATTGCTGCGCAGCATCGGTCACGCCAAACGCCAGGTGTGGTTGGCGACCCCTTACTTCCTGCCCAGTCGCAAGGTTCGGCGCTTTCTGATGCGCGCTGCAGCACGCGGCGTGGAAGTGCGCCTGCTGTTGACCGGCCGCAATACCGATCACCCGCCCGTGCGCTATGCCGGCCAGCGCTACTACCCGAGGCTGCTCAAGGCCGGGGTGCGTATCTTCGAATACCAGCCGCGCTTTCTGCACTTGAAAATGGTGCTGGTGGATGACTGGGTCAGCATCGGCTCCTGCAATTTCGACCACTGGAATCTGCGTTTCAACCTGGAAGCCAATGTGGAAGCCTTAGATCCGCAGCTGACACAGGCTGTGAGCGCCTGTTTTATCAACGACTTCGAGCAGAGCCGCGAGATCACCCTGGAAGACTGGCAGCGCCGCCCGCTGCTCAAGCGCATTCGTCAGCGCCTGTGGGGCTGGCTGGATCGGCTGGCAGTGAACCTGCTCGACCGGCGCCGCTAGGCTGTTGCGCCGCGATTTCGGTTCAGGCACCTGGCTTCTGCTTCTGTGGGAGCGGCTTCAGCCGCGATTGGGGCAGCGCCAAGAGCACCGCGGCTAAAGCCGCTCCCACAAAATGTCGCCTGAGCGCTGTAGGAGGGGCCTTGGCCGCGACGCATCTGCACTCGGCCAAGGGAGAACCATGGCCGTCAGCTTTACCAGCCCGGCACCCCACTCATGTCCGGCAGCTGGTGAGCGATACCCTTGTGGCAGTCGATGCAGGTGGCCTCGCCGCTGGCCAGCGCGGTGGAGTGCATCTGCCGGGCGCGCTGGCTCTGCTTGGTGAAGTCCATGTAGTCGAAGTTGTGGCAGTTGCGACATTCCAGCGAGTCGTTGGCCTTGAGCCGTGCCCATTCGTGTTCGGCCAGTTCGCGGCGTTTTTCCAGAAACTTGTCGCGCGTGTTGATGGTGCCGAAGATCTTGCCCCAGACCTCCTTGGAGGCCTGCATCTTGCGCGCGATCTTGTCCGTCCACTGGTGCGGCACGTGGCAGTCCGGGCAGGTGGCGCGCACCCCGGAGCGGTTGCTGTAGTGGATGGTGTCCTGCAACTCCACGAAGACGTTGTCGCGCATCTCATGACAGGAGATGCAGAATTGCTCGGTGTTGGTGGCCTCCAGTGCGGTGTTGAAGCCGCCCCAGAAGATGATGCCGGCGATAAAGCCGCCGAGCGTGAGAAAGCCCAGGCTGTAGTGCACGCTTGGGCGGCGCAGGATGCCCCAGTAGTCCTTGAGCAAGGCGAACAGTGCCTTCATGACGCCTCCTCAGGGCTGCTTGGAGGTGCCATCGACGGCGTCGCGCAGCACGTCGTCGATGGTGCGGAAGCGGTTTTCCACCAGCGGTTTCACCTCTTTCTGCGGTACATGGCACTGCACGCAGAAATAGCGGCGTGGCGATACCGCCGCCAGGACCTGTCCGTCGCGATCCATGTAGTGGGTGATGCTGATCATCGGCGCCTGGCTGACGGCGCTGCCCGCGCGGCTATGACAGGCCAGGCATTTATTCGCGTCGCCGGTGATCTGGTAGCCGCGGATGCTGTGGGGAATGGTCGGGGGCTGTTCGGGGTAATTGCGTTCGCGCTTGATGTCCTTGTTCTCGTCCGCGGGGATGACCGGAGTCGGCAACTCCTGGCTGATTGTGCCGCCGGGACGACGGCCGTCCGGCGCCGGCGCATCCAGCGGGTACTCGGCGGCCTGGGCCAGGCCGGCGAGCAGGAGTAAGGCAAGAGGCAGGGTCTTCATGATCAAGCTCCTCAGGCCAGGCTGACCAGTTCGATGCGCACCGCGCACTTCTTGTAATCGGTCTGCTTGGAGATCGGGTCGGTCGCGTCCAGGGTGACCTTGTTGATCAGCTTGTTGGCATCGAAGAAGGGCACGAACACCAGCCCCTGCGGCGGCTTGTTGCGACCGCGTGTTTCGATGCGCGCGCGCATTTCGCCGCGCCGGCTGATGACCTTGACTTCGCTACCACGGCGCACGCCCAGCTGTTTGGCATCGTCCGGGTGCATGTACACCAGGGCATCGGGTACGGCGCGGTAGAGTTCATCGACCCGCTGGGTCATGGAGCCGGTGTGCCAGTGTTCCAGTACCCGGCCGGTGCTGAGCCAGAACGGATAGTCCTTGTCTGGCGCCTCGGCCGGCGGCTCGTAGGGCAGGGCGAAGATGATCGCCTTCTTGTCCGGGTGGCCGTAGAACTGCACGTCGCTGCCTTTCTCCACGTAGGGGTCATAGCCCTCGCGGTAGCGCCAGCGGGTTTCCTGGCCTTCCACCACGGGCCAGCGCAGGCCATGGGCTTCGTGGTAAGTGTCGAAGGGTGCCAGGTCGTGGCCGTGGCCGCGGCCGAAGGCGGCGTATTCCTCGAACAGGCCTTTTTGCAGGTAGAAGCCAAAGGCGTCGACTTCGTCGTTGGCATAGCCCTTGGCCAGTTCGCTGCTGGGGAAGCGATCGACATTGCCGTTGCGAAACAGCACCTCGTACAGGCTCTTGCCCTTGTATTGCGGGGCTTTGGCCAAGAGTTCGGCGGGCCAGGTGTCATCGGTAGTCAGGCGTTTGGAGAACTCGACCAGTTGCCACAGGTCGGAGCGGGCCTCGCCGGGTGCCTTGACCAACTGATGCCAGAACTGGGTGCGTCGCTCGGCATTGCCGTAGGCGCCTTCCTTTTCCACCCACATGGCACTGGGTAGGATCAGGTCGGCAGCCTGGGCCGAGACGGTGGGGTAGACGTCCGATACCACCACGAAGGCGTCCGGGTTGCGCCAGCCGGGCAGCACCTCCTGCATGATGTTGGGGCCGGCCTGCATGTTGTTGCTGGCCTGCGTCCAGTAGAAGCGCAGCACGCCGTCCTTGAGCATGCGGCTCTGCTGTACCGCGTGGAAGCCGACCTTTTCCTGGATGGTGCCGGCGGGCAGCTTCCAGATCTTTTCTGCGGTGGCGCGGTGTTTCGGGTTGGTCACCACCAGGTCGGCCGGCAGGCGATGGGCGAAGGTGCCCACCTCGCGTGCGGTGCCGCAGGCCGAGGGCTGGCCGGTGAGTGAGAAGGGGCTGTTGCCCGGCTCGCTGATCTTCCCGGTGAGCAGGTGGATGTTGTAGATCAGGTTGTTGGCCCACACGCCGCGGGTGTGCTGGTTGAAACCCATGGTCCAGAACGACACCACCTTGCGCTTTGGGTCGGCATACAACTCCGCCAGGGCCTTGAGGCGCTCGGCGGGCACGCCGGACTCCTTGGCGGTACGCTCCAGGGTGTAGGGTTTGACGAAGGCGGCGAACTGCTCGAAGGAGATATCGCTCCAGGTATTGGCCTTGTCGGCGTTCTTGGCCTGCTGTTCGCGCGGATCATCCGGGCGCAGGCCGTAACCGATATCGTCGGCGCCCTGGGCGAAGCGGGTGTGTTTGTTGACGAAATCCTGGTTGACCGCGCCCGACTCGATGATGTGGTTGGCGATGTAGTTGAGGATCAGCAGGTCGGTCTGTGGCGAGAACACCATGGGGATGTCCGCCAGGTCGAAGCTGCGGTGTTCGAAGGTGGATAGCACGGCGACCTTGACGTGTGGATAGCTGAGGCGGCGGTCGGTAACCCGGCTCCACAGAATCGGGTGCATCTCGGCCATGTTCGAGCCCCATAGCACGAAGGCGTCGGTAGCCTCGATGTCGTCGTAGCAGCCCATCGGCTCGTCCATGCCGAAGGTGCGCATGAAGCCCATCACCGCCGAGGCCATGCAGTGGCGGGCGTTAGGGTCGATATTGTTGCTGCGCAGCCCGGCCTTCATCAGTTTGTTGGCGGCGTAGCCTTCCCACACCGTCCATTGCCCCGAGCCGAACATGCCGACCGATTCCGGCCCGTTGGCCTTGAGCGTGGCCTTGAGCTTCTCCTCCATGATGTCGAAGGCCTGTTCCCAGGTAACCGGCTGGAACTCACCCTGCTTGTCGTACTGGCCGTTCTTCATGCGCAGCAGCGGCTGGGTCAGGCGGTCGACGCCGTACATGATCTTCGACAGGAAGTAGCCCTTGACGCAGTTAAGGCCACGGTTGACCTCGGCCTTGATGTCGCCGTGGGTGGCCACCACCTGGTTGTCCCTGGTCGCTACCATCACGCTGCAGCCGGTGCCGCAGAAGCGGCAGGGGGCCTTGTTCCAGTCCAGCGTGGTCATGTCGGCATCGGTCACCAGGTTGCTGGCGCTGGTCACGATCGGCAGCCCGGCTGCCGCCGCCGCAATGGCAGCGGCCTGGGCCTTGGCGAACTCACGACGAGTCAGTTTCATCAGGCATCTCCTTCTGCACCGAGCATCTCGTGGTAGACGAGTGCGGCGTTGAGCACACCGGGCAGGCTGCTGATCTGCTCCAGACGGGTGAGGATCTGGCTTTCGCTCTCGGCTTCGAGCACCACCACCAGCTTGCCCTCGGGGCTTTCCTGGTGCAGTTCCAGGCCGGGCAGCAGGCGCAGGTTGTCTTTCAGGCTGGTTAGATATTGCGGGCGCGCATGCACCAGCAGGCTGGCGATATGCAGGGTTGCATCCATGAACAATGCTCCTGCGGACTCAGGCGGGAGGCCCGGGCGGGCCAGTGAGGATTTGCAGGAACCAGATGACGAAGCCGTAGCCGCCGACGATGGCGACCGAGAGAATGGGGAACAAGCAGATCACCAGGAACAGAAAGAGCCTGGTTTCCTTGGCCTTGGGCACATGGTTGGACATGCCGTGAGTCTCCAGAAGGCGAGCATCTGGAGATTAGACCCTGTTTTTTATGGGGACAAATGCCCTGTGGCGATTAGCCGGCTGCGCTTGAGACTTGCCCATGCCGCAGAAGCGGCATTGGCCAATGCCAGAGCTACCCCAGCCGCTCTTGCTGTTCGTAGAAGGGGCCATCCGTATTGGCTGCGACCGTCTCAGCCTCGGTGCTGCCTGCCTCGCGGCCAAGGCCCCTCCTACAAAAGCGGTTTACCTGATAGCTCCCATGCTCTGTGTCACTACGGGATTGCGTGTGCGAAGTAGCTCAGGTGGACGCAGAGCGTCGAGGGCTGCAAATGATCGGATTTGTTGCACTGCTGTTTGTCGAGCAGATTGATGTTTTCTGTTCCGCCCTGCTGGGCGGGTCACTTTTGTCAGTCGCGACAAAAGTAACCAAAAGCGCTTGCCCCACCATCCGGCCCTACGCTTCGCTCCGTGTTCGTTCGCTCCATCGCCGCTCCAGGGGCACGCCGCGAAGGGCCATCCTTGGCCCATCGCGTCTCTCGCGGCATCCATGCCGCTCAACCCCTTCCGCAACGATTCCACTCACCCTACTGAAGGGGCGTTTGGTGCTGCCTGAAAGTCAGCGGTTTACCCGATAGCTCCCACGCTCTGTGTCACTACGGGATTGCGTGTGCGAAGTAGCTCAGGTGGACGCAGAGCGTCGAGGGCTGCAAATGATCGGATTTGTTGTACTGCTGTTTGTCGAGCAGATTGATGCTTTCTGTTCCGCCCTGCTGGGCGGGTCACTTTTGTCAGTCGCGACAAAAGTAACCAAAAGCGCTTGCCCCACCATCCGGCCCTACGCTTCGCTCCGGGTTCGTTCGCTCCATCGTCGCTCCAGGGGCACGCCGCGAAGGGCCATCCTTGGCCCATCGCGTCTCACGCGGCATCCATGCCGCTCAACCCCTTCCGCAACGATTCCACTCACTCTACTGAAGGGGCGTTTGGCGCTGCCTGAAAGTGAGAGGGAAGGGTATGGCGCTCGGAGTGTGGATGTGACCAGCACGTAGGTTGGGCTGAGCATCGCGAAGCCCAACGTGGTTGGCTGTTGGGCTTCGGCGCTTTGCGCCTCAACCCAACCTACGGCTACCAGCTGCTTCCTAGTCCACCACGATTGTCGCAGCCTGGCAGGCGGATGCAGAGCGTCGAGGGCTGCATTCCCACGCGGAGCGTGGGAATGATCGGGCTGGCAGGCGCCTCGGAGCTTGAGTCCCCGTCAGTAGGCCGAGTGGAGGTGTTGCGCAGGGGGACGAGCCGCATGGATGCGGCGAGAGGCTTAAAGGGCCATGGATGGCCCTTGTAAGCCGGCCCCCGGAGCGGCACCGGAAGGAGGGGAGTCTGGCCGTAGGCCAGACCCGGATGTCGGGGTGCCCTTCTCTTTGGTTACTTTCTCTTGGGCACACAAGAGAAAGTGACTCGCCGTAAGGGCGAAAAGGGAGGACTGGTTTGGCGCAGTGGCTCAGAAAATAAATCTGTCCCCTTTTCCGCTTTTCTCATTTTAGAACGGTATGTCGTCGTCGAACTCAGCAATGTCAGAAATGTCTTTAAGGGCTATTAGCTTTTTGTCCCAAGTGTCTGGGGTGTAAACCTTTAATTTCAAGTCATCATCGAATATGTCGCTTTTTATTTTTAGAAGTTTCCTAGGTGTTACGCTGGGATTTATCCACTCCCAAATATTTTTGTTGTCCCACTCGCTTTCATCTATGGCTGAAAATTGACGCGCCAGAAGGAGGTCGTTTAATTCATCTAGGTTGGTAAAAAATACCCTGTATGGGATTTTTAATAACTCTCGGATCTGAGAGAATGCAGGATGGTTGCTTAAGAGGATTTCCTTGAATGCTTGGTCGCCATTTTTCCTTTCTTCGATCAAAAAGCTGACAAGTTGATTTAAAGTCTTTGCGGTTGATTTTATTTCGTTTAATGCGGTTATTTCTTTTTGTTTTGAACTCTCAGATAAAAGCCTCTGGAATAGGCCGGACCACTGCTCTTTTAGGTAGTCGGTGATGTCTGAGGTTGTTTCAAAGCTGGCGATGGGGTTGCCAATAGGTAGGTTGTTTATTTCATCTATGAAATTAAAGATTCTTATGTCGTCAACAGAGGCATATGAAATGTCTTTGTTTTCTTTGTTGCGTTCGTATGTTCTGAATTCGTTAAAAACGCTTTTGTCTATGAATATGTACACTTGTTTTCCGAGTTCTATGGCTGTGCGTAGCTCGGTGTTGGATATCGAGTGTATTTCGGTCTTTGCGGATTGGCTGCCAAATCTTCCGCCGATAATTGATATTAGAATGTCTGATATTTGAATTTCTTTGTAGCAATATTCTTCTAGTTTTTCTCTGTTGCCATAAGGGATGTGGCCTCTCTCGTTGAGAATTGGCTCATAGCCTTGAACTTTTATGAAGCGCTCTAAATCTGCTCGCAGATTTTTTTAAATCAAAGTATGTCGAGCTTATAAAGATGCGTGGTTTTGCCATGAGTTAGCCCTCCCCCCAAAAAAAGCCCCGCACTAGGCGGGGCTTTTAGTTTCTCTCGCTACCCCGAACATCCGTAATCAGGTAAAGCGCTTCTAATCTGTCCTAACGATCTAGACCCAGGCATCAATCCCAGCTCAACGCCCCACCAGTCTGATACTCAATGACGCGAGTCTCGAAGAAGTTCTTCTCCTTCTTCAGGTCCATGATCTCGCTCATCCACGGGAACGGGTTGGTAGTCCCCGGATATTCCTCTTTCAGACCAATCTGCGTCAGACGACGGTTGGCGATGAACTTGAGGTAGTCCTCCATCATGGCCGCGTTCATGCCCAGTACGCCGCGCGGCATGGTGTCACGCGCGTATTCGATCTCCAGCTGGGTGCCTTGCAGGATCATCTGGGTCGCTTCGTCTTTCATCTGCGCGTCCCACAGATGCGGGTTCTCGATCTTGATCTGGTTGATCACGTCGATGCCGAAGTTCAGGTGCATGGACTCGTCGCGCAGGATGTACTGGAACTGCTCGGCGGTGCCGGTCATCTTGTTGCGGCGGCCCATGGAGAGGATCTGGGTGAAGCCGCAGTAGAAGAAGATGCCTTCCAGTACGCAGTAGTAGGCGATCAGGTTGCGCAGGAACTGGCGGTCGGTCTCCGGGGTGCCGGTCTGGAACTGCGGATCGGAGATCGAGCGGGTGTACTTCAGGCCCCAGGAGGCTTTCTTCGCGACCGAAGGAATCTCGTGGTACATGTTGAAGATCTCGCCTTCATCCATGCCCAGCGACTCGATGCAGTACTGGTAGGCGTGGGTGTGGATCGCTTCCTCGAAGGCCTGACGCAGGATGTACTGGCGGCACTCGGGGTTGGTGATCAGGCGGTACACGGCCAGCACCAGGTTGTTGGCCACCAGGCTGTCGGCGGTGGAGAAGAAGCCGAGGTTGCGCATGACGATGCGGCGCTCGTCTTCGGAGAGGCCGTCCTTGCTCTTCCACAGGGCAATGTCGGCGTTCATGTTCACTTCCTGCGGCATCCAGTGGTTGGCGCAACCATCCAGATACTTCTGCCAGGCCCAGTCGTACTTGAAGGGTACGAGCTGGTTGAGGTCGGCGCGGGCGTTGATCATCTGCTTGTCGCCGACATGCACGCGGGCGCTGGCGCCTTCCAGGTCGTCCAGGCCTTCCTGGATGTCCAGGTCGTTCAGCGCTTTCTTGGCGCGGGCGATGGCGTCGGAGTCGTTGGCATCAACGGCGCGGGCCTGCTCGACGGAGCCGGCGGCTTCGTCGTCGAGCTTGTCGGCCGCGGCGGCCACGACAGGAGCGGCGGGCTTGGCGGCCGCTTCGGTGGTGTCTTCCTTATCGAATTCGTCCCAGCTGAGCATGGTGGTCTCCTGCTTGGTTCTCATGGCCGCTGTTGGGTGGCCTGTATGAATGTCCAGTAATTCTGATTATGTTCCGTTGCGATCTGCACGCAAGGGTTAAACCCTGCCACCCGTCGGTGGCACCCAGGCCCGCAAGGCGGGCGAGGGGAGATGTTCGTGGGGGAGGGCTGGCGCTGGGCCTGGGTCCCTCACCCCTAGCCCCTCTCCCAGGGGGAGAGGGGAAACAAGCGGCACGAGTGGCTTTGGGCTTTTACCTCGGCCACTCGGTGCAAGCGCGAAGCTGAGCGAGTGAGCGCTAGGCGCCTGGCAGCTCCGAGCCCCTGAGCGTGCTGGTGCACGTGATGGGGGCGGAGCTGCCGGGCAACAACGCGGGCGCCGCTCAGATTCGTGCGGCCCCCATTACTGGCAGGCTTCGCAGTCGGGGTTGTCGATGCTGCACGCCTGCGGCACCGCTGCCGGCGCGGCGAAGTTGCCCTCGTCGATCGCACCACTGGACACGGCGTTGAGCTTGCCGGTGTTGATGGTGGACTTCTCGGTGCTGGTAGCGGCCAGGGCGCGGAGGTAGTAGGTGGTTTTCAGACCACGGTACCAGGCCATGCGGTAGGTCACGTCCAGCTTCTTGCCCGAGGCGCCGGCGATATACAGGTTCAGCGACTGGGCCTGGTCGATCCACTTCTGGCGGCGGCTGGCGGCGTCGACGATCCACTTGGTTTCCACTTCGAACGCGGTGGCGTACAGGTCCTTGAGGTCCTGCGGGATGCGCTCGATCTGCTGCACGGAACCGTCGTAGTACTTCAGGTCGTTGACCATGACGCTGTCCCACAGGCCGCGGTTTTTCAGGTCGCGCACCAGGTAGGGGTTGATCACGGTGAACTCGCCGGAGAGGTTCGATTTCACGTACAGGTTCTGGTAGGTCGGCTCGATGGACTGCGACACGCCAATGATGTTGGAGATGGTCGCGGTCGGCGCGATGGCCATGATGTTCGAGTTACGAATGCCTTTCTTCACGCGCTCGCGGATCGGTGCCCAGTCCAGGGTCTCGGTCAGGTCGACGTCGATGTACTTCTGGCCACGCGCTTCGATCAGGATCTGCTGGGAATCCAGCGGCAGGATGCCCTGGCTCCACAGCGAGCCTTCGAAGGTGCTGTAGCTGCCGCGCTCGTCGGCCAGGTCACAGGAAGCCTGGATCGCGTAGTAGCTGATCGCTTCCATCGACTTGTCGGCGAACTCGATGGCCGCGTCGGAGCCGTAGGCAATGTGCTGCAGGTACAGGGCGTCCTGGAAGCCCATCAGGCCGAGGCCGACCGGACGGTGCTTGAGGTTGGAGTTACGCGCCTGCGGCACGCTGTAGTAGTTGATGTCGATAACGTTATCGAGCATGCGTACAGCGGTCTTCACGGTGCGGCCGAGTTTCTCGGTGTCCAGCTTGCCGTCGACGATGTGGTTGACCAGGTTGATCGAGCCCAGGTTGCAGACTGCGATCTCGTCCTTGTTGGTGTTCAGGGTGATCTCGGTGCACAGGTTGGAGCTGTGCACCACGCCCACGTGCTGCTGCGGGCTGCGCAGGTTGCACGGGTCCTTGAAGGTCAGCCACGGGTGGCCGGTTTCGAACAGCATGGACAGCATCTTGCGCCACAGGTCCTTGGCGGCGATGGTCTTGTAGACCTTGATCTTGCCGTAGCCAGCCAGGGCTTCGTAGTACTCGTAGCGCTCTTCGAAGGCCTTGCCGGTCAGATCGTGCAGGTCCGGTACTTCGGACGGGCTGAACAGGGTCCACTGGCCGTCGTCGAACACGCGCTTCATGAACAGGTCGGGAATCCAGTTCGCGGTGTTCATGTCGTGGGTACGGCGGCGGTCGTCACCGGTGTTCTTGCGCAGTTCGAGGAATTCCTCGATGTCCAGGTGCCAGGTTTCCAGGTAGGCGCACACGGCGCCTTTGCGCTTGCCGCCCTGGTTCACGGCCACGGCGGTATCGTTGACCACTTTCAGGAAGGGCACGACGCCCTGGGATTTGCCGTTGGTGCCCTTGATGTAGGAGCCCAGCGCGCGTACCGGGGTCCAGTCGTTGCCCAGGCCGCCGGCGAATTTCGACAGCATGGCGTTGTCGTGGATGGCGCCGTAGATGCCCGACAGGTCGTCCGGCACGGTGGTCAGGTAGCAGGAGGACAACTGCGGACGCAGGGTGCCGGCGTTGAACAGGGTCGGGGTCGACGCCATGTAGTCGAACGAGGACAGCAGGTTGTAGAACTCGATGGCGCGTTCTTCACGGTTCTTCGGCTCTTCGATGGCCAGGCCCATGGCCACGCGCATGAAGAACACCTGCGGCAGTTCGAAGCGCACGCCATCCTTGTGGATGAAGTAGCGGTCATACAGGGTCTGCAGGCCCAGGTAGGTGAACTGCTGGTCGCGCTCGTGGTTCAGCGCGGCGCCCAGCTTGGCCAGGTCGTAGTCCTTCAGCTTGCTGTCCAGCAGCTCGAATTCGACACCTTTCTCGACGTAGGCCGGCAGGGCCTTGGCGTAGAGGTCGGCCATTTCGTGGTGGGTGGCGCTGGCGGCGACGTTGAGGAAACTCAGGGCCTCGGCGCGGATGTTGTCCATCAGCAGGCGGGCGGTGACGTAGGAGTAGTTCGGCTCGCGCTCGACCAGGGTGCGCGCGGTCATCACCAGGGCGGTGTTGACGTCCTTCTCGGCCACGCCGTCGTACAGGTTCTTCAGGGTCTCGGATTCGATCAGCGCGCCGTCGACTTCGGCCAGGCCTTCGCAGGCTTCGCGGATGATGGTCTGCAGGCGGCCCATGTCCAGCGGTTGCACGCTGCCGTCGGCGGCGGTGACGCGGATGCTCGGGTGCGGCTGGGCGACGTCGCTGCCGGCACTGGCCTTGCGCTTGCTGGCCTGGGCTTCGCGGTAGATCACGTAGTCGCGGGCGACCTTCTGCTCGCCGGCGCGCATCAGGGCCAGTTCGACCTGGTCCTGGATTTCTTCGATGTGGATGGTGCCGCCGGAGGGCATGCGACGCTTGAAGGTCGCGGTGACCTGCTCGGTCAGGCGGGCGACGGTGTCATGGATGCGCGACGAAGCGGCGGCGTTACCGCCTTCAACTGCGAGAAAGGCCTTGGTGATCGCGACGGTGATCTTGTCGTCGGTGTACGGCACCACGGTGCCGTTGCGCTTGATCACACGCAGCTGACCGGGGGCCGTGGCGTTCAGCTCCTGGCCGGCATCGGCAGCCTGCGGCGCAACGGCCTGCGGGTTCTCGCGAGTTGTGTCGATCTGCATGGGGGTCTCCCGTCTCCATTTATTAGTAGGGCACTGTTCAACGGAGGGTGTTCCGCCAGACAGTTGGCCACAGCTTTATTTCGAATTTCGTTTCCAATCAGCCACGCCACCAGAACCGGCAGGATCGGTATGCGCGTACTACAACAACAAGGCAGGGGGCGGACTCAAGCGCCTCCGTGGCCTAAGTCAAACATCACGGCAATCTAAGCCGTGACCACAATACCTAGTGGTGTGCCCCTCGTGGGCTACAACCACTATCGCCCGGGTCGACAACCATTACGACCCTGGTCCGAGGCCCGGCAGACAAGACCGGGCTGGTGTGAAACGGGTTGCGATACACCGGGTGCGGTCAACGAAAGGACCTTCTCGACATTCATTCTTCTAGTGTCCGGTGATCTGGCTTTAACCCAATATGTAGTGGGTCATCGCTATGGAGATACAAGATAATGCGCTGCTGGGGGCAATGCAAGGTGACGTGTCGAGAATAAGCTGTGGATAAATTGTGGGTCTTTTGTGGGTGAAAGGGCTGAGTTCGGCGCAGGCTGCGTGATTGCTGGCTTGTACCGTTCGTCGCCCTTTGCCGGCCCTTCCCAAGGGCGAAAAAGCGTCCGTGGCTGATGGCCATAGCCACAACATATAGTGGTTGGCATGTCCAGTGGAATGGCCGGTGCAGTCGGTTAGAATGCCGGGCCTACCGTAGGGCTGCGGCAGGCGCAGGTTTAAGGAGCCGACGTTGGAACAAGAAGCACAAATTCTCATTGTCGAGGACGATGAGCGGCTGGCCGAGCTGACCCGTGAGTATCTGCAGGGCCACGGCTTGCAGGTGGCGATCGAGGCCAACGGTGCCAATGCGGTGGCGCGCATTTTGCGCGAGCAGCCGGATCTGGTGGTGCTCGACCTGATGCTGCCGGGCGAGGATGGCCTGACCATCTGTCGCAAGGTGCGCGGCCGCTACGAGGGGCCGATCCTGATGCTCACCGCACGCACCGACGATATGGACGAGGTGCTCGGTCTGGAGATGGGCGCCGATGACTATGTGTGCAAGCCGGTGCGCCCGCGCGTGCTGCTGGCGCGTATCCGTGCCCTGCTGCGGCGCAGCGAGGGGGGCGACGCAGCTGTCGAGGGTCAGCGTCGCCTGGAGTTCGGCCAGCTGGTGATCGACAGTGCCATGCGCGAAGCCTGGTTGCGCGGCGAGGGGATCGAGCTGACCAGCGCCGAATTCGACCTGCTCTGGCTGCTGGCGGCCAATGCCGGGCGGATTCTCTCGCGTGAGGAAATCTTCACCTCCCTGCGTGGCATCGAGTACGACGGCCAGGACCGCTCGATCGACGTGCGCATCTCGCGCATCCGGCCGAAGATCGGTGACGACCCGATGCACCCGCGCCTGATCAAGACGGTGCGCAGCAAGGGTTACCTGTTCGTCGCCGAGGCCGCTGCAGAACTGCAATGAACACCATCTTCCTGCGCATCTATGGCGGCATCATCGCCGCCCTGGTGCTGGTCGCGCTGCTCGGTGTCGGCGCCCTGCAGCTGACCAACGAGGTGCGCAGCGACCAGTACCGCGAGAAGCTGGCGCGCGGCACCTTTCGCCTGATGGCGGACAACCTGCAGCACATGGACGATCTCGACCGCCGTCGCGCCCTGATCACCTGGACGCGTCTGCTCGGCGTGCCGCTGGAGCTGCAACCGGTTGCCGGCCTGCCGCTGGATGGCCGTGCCCGTGGTCGCCTGCAGCGCGGTCAGGTGCTGGTGGAGCAGACCGGGCCGCATGCGGCACGGGTCTATGTACAGATTCCTGGAGAAAGCCAGGTATTGAGCACCGAGGTGGAGCAGATCAGCGAGCAGCTGGCGCGCGCCACCGTGTTCCTGTTGATGGACGAGTTGGTGCGCTACCCGATTGCCGAGCAGCCCAGGCGTCTGGCGGAGCTGAAGGAAGAGAAGCAGTTCGGTTTTTCCCTGCGCCTGGTGGTGCTGGAGAAGGTCGACCTGGACGAGGACCAGCAGCGTCGGGTGGATGAGGGCGATACCGTGCTGGCGTTGGGCAAGGAGGGCGACTCAATCCGCGTGATCGCCGGTATGGTCAGCACGCCCTGGGTGTTGGAAGTCGGTCCGATCGAGCAGATGAATCCCTACCCGACCGAGCTGTTGGTGCTGATCGGCGCCCTGGGCCTGAGCCTGACCGGGCTGATCCTGTATTTGCTGGTAAGGCGCCTGGAGCGCCGCCTTCAGGGCCTGGAGGATGCGGCGGCACACATTGCCGGCGGCCATCTGGATGCCCGTGCGCCGACTCAGGGTGCCGACTCGGTTGGTCGTTTGGCCACCACCTTCAACGCCATGGCCGAGCAGCTGCAGCGTCTGCTCAATGTGCAGCGCGAGATGGTGCGGGCGGTGTCCCATGAACTGCGCACGCCGGTGGCGCGCCTGCGCTTCGGTCTGGAGATGATCGAGGATGCGCAGAGCGACGAGGCGCGACGCAAGTACATGCTGGGCATGGACGGCGACATCCAGGAACTCGACAAACTGGTTGACGAGATGCTGGTCTATGCGCGCCTGGAGCAGGGCTCGCCGGAGCTGAATTACCAGAAGGTCGACCTCTGCGCCCTGGTCGACCAGGTAATCGGCGAGCTGGCGCCGCTACGTGCGAGTATCACCGTCGAGCGCGGCCCCTGTCAGGATGGCCCGCATGGCGAGGTACAGGTCGAGGCCGAGCCACGCTACCTGCACCGGGCGCTGCAAAACCTGGTGAGCAATGCCATGCGCCACGCCGAATCGCGGGTGCGCCTGAGCTATCACATCGGCCACAAACGCTGCCGGGTGGATGTCGAGGATGATGGGCCGGGCGTGCCGGAAGAGGACTGGGAGCGTATCTTCACGCCCTTCCTGCGCCTGGACGACAGCCGCACGCGGGCTTCGGGTGGTCATGGCCTGGGTCTGTCCATTGTCCGCCGCATCATCTATTGGCACGCCGGCCGCGCTCATGTTGGGCGCAGCGCGGACTTCGGTGGCGCGCAGTTCAGCCTGATCTGGCCACGCCGTCAGACGCCGCACTGAGGCGCGGGTCACGACCGTTCGGCGCGCTTCATCAAACTGTCATCGAACTGTGGCAGCGGCCGCGAACAAACATCCGCAGACTCGCGTTTGACTGGGGTTCTGCGTTTTAGGTGTTTTCGTAATGCGAGCATTCTTGCTGCTGGCCGCACTGCTGTGCGGCGCGCCGTCCTTTGCGGCTCCGCGATGTGATGTCAGGGTGCCTACCGCCGTGGCGGAGGTAGGGGAGGTGCGCTTGGCCTACCAGAGCATTGGCCGCGCGGCCGATCCGGCGCTGTTGTTGGTGATGGGGCTTGGCGGACAGCTGATCCACTGGCCCGATGAGGTGGTGGAAAGTCTGTGTCAGCAAGGGTTTCGGGTGGTGCGTTTCGACAACCGCGACGTGGGCCTGTCCAGTTGGCGTGACGAGGCGCCTGCGGTCAGTCTGACCTACGAGCTGTTGCGCTATCGCCTGGGGTTGGCCGTGGAGGCGCCCTATGGGCTGCGCGACATGGCGCGCGATGCACTGGGCCTGATGGATGCTCTCGGCATCCGGCGTTTCCATGTCCTGGGCGCCAGCATGGGCGGGATGATTGCGCAGCATCTGGCTGACCTGGCACCGCAGCGCGTGGAGAGCCTGACCCTGCTGATGACCAGTACCAGCGCCCCCGGCCTGCCGGCGCCGGATGCGCGTCTGCTTGAACAGCTGGCGCGTCGCGAGGCGCCAGCGGATCGCGCTGCCGCCATCGAGCAACAGGCTGATCTGCTGGCGGCTCTCGGCAGTCCGAGCCAGGTCAGTGAGCGTCAGCAGTTGCTGGAAGAGGCGGCTCACAGCTACGACCGCGCCTACAACCCGCAGGGTGTGCAGCGGCAGATTCTGGCCATCCTGGCCGAACCGAGCCGGGTGCAACTGCTCAATCGCCTGCGCCTGCCGACGCTGGTGGTGCATGGCACCGCCGATCCCCTGCTGCCGCTGATGCATGGCGTGCACGTGGCGGCGCACATAAAAGGCAGCGAGCTGCGTCTGATTCCTGGCCTGGCCCATCGATTCCAGCCGGCATTCAAGGCGCCGCTGCTGGCGGCTGTGCTGCCATACCTGCGTCAGCAGCGCATGGTGGATGCGCAGCTGGCGCAGCGTGAGGGGGAGACTGCCGAGCGTTCGCGCTTGTAGTTTCGACTCGTGCATGAAGTCGCTGACGTCTTTGCGAACAGGGCTCTCTCTTAGGTTATTACACGGCTACGGCGCTGGTCGGGGTCTGGTTCAGATAGTCCCTGAGCCGGGCCTGCTGGCCGGCCGTCATGAATAGGCCGAGCTTGGTGCGGCGCCAGAGAATGTCTTCGGCGCTGATCGCCCATTCCTCGCGGCACAGGTAATCCACTTCGCGCTGATACAGGCCCGCGCCCAGATGCTCGCCCAGCTCGCTCTGCTGCTGGATGCCGTCGAGCAGGCGCCAGGTGCGGCTGCCGTAGGTGCTGGCCCAGCGCTTTGCCAGTTCGCGGTCGAGCCAACCGAAGCGGCCGAGCAACTGATCGACCAGTTCTTCGCGGCTGGTCATGTTCTCGCCGCCCGGCAGGGGTGCCTGGTCGGTCCAGGCCGGGCACAGGTGCGGGAAGTGTGGTGCGAGCAGCTCCAGAGCTGATTCTGCGAGCTTGCGATAGGTCGTCAGCTTGCCGCCGAACACCGAGAGCAGCGGCGCCTCGCCGGGGGCGCCAGCCAGGGACAGGGTGTAGTCGCGGGTGATGGCCGAGGGTTGGTCGGATTCGTCGTCGCACAGCGGGCGCACCCCGGAGAAGCTGTGCAGGATGTCGGCACGACTCAGTTGGCGGGTGAAGTGGGCGTTGACCACGCCGAGCAGGTAGTCGGTCTCTTCCTCACTGATCGTCACCTGCGCCGGATCGCCCTGGTATTCACGGTCGGTGGTGCCGATCAGGCTGAAACGTTCCAGCCAGGGAATGACGAAGACGATGCGTTGATCCTCGTTCTGCAGGATATAGGCCTTGTCGCCCTCATGGAGGCGCGGTACCACGATGTGGCTGCCCTGGATCAGGCGGATGCCGTAGGGCGATTTCTGCTTCAGGTCGTCCTGCAGGAAACGCGCGACCCAGGGGCCGGCGGCATTGACCAGGGCGCGGGCGCGAATGGAGAACAGGCTGCCGTCGGCACGCTCCAGATGCAGGTGCCAGAGCCCCTTGCTGCGCCGTGCGCTAACACAGCGGGTACGGGTGTGAATGTGCGCATGGCGCTCGTGGGCGGCCATTGCGTTGAGTACTACCAAACGGGCATCGTCCACCCAGCAGTCGGAGTATTCGAAGCCGCGACTCATCTGCGGCTTCAGCGGGTTGCCGGCGCCGAAGCGCACGCCATGCGAGCCCGGTAGTTTCTCGCGCTTGCCCAGGTGGTCGTAGAGGAACAGACCGGCGCGGATCATCCAGGCCGGGCGCAGGTGCGGGCGGTGCGGCAGGATGAAGCGCATCGGCTTGACGATATGCGGTGCCTTGGCCAGCAGCACTTCGCGCTCGGCCAGGGCCTCGCGGACCAGGCGAAATTCATAGTGCTCTAGGTAGCGCAGGCCGCCGTGGATCAGCTTGCTGCTGGCCGAGGAGGTGTGGCTGGCCAGGTCGTCGCGTTCGCAGAGGAACACCGAGAGGCCGCGACCGGCAGCATCCGCCGCGATGCCGACACCGTTGATGCCGCCGCCGACTATGGCCAGGTCGTAGATTTCGGCAAGGCGAGGCGTTTGGCTGAGCGGCATGGCAGGCACCGTTAGTTGTAATGTGAACGAATGAATGTTCGATTTCGAAAATATGCTAGCGAAGAGTGCTCGCTTTCACCAGCGCGAAAGTGTCCGGCGGTCAGTTCAAGGGCGAACGGTTGGATGCATGGCTGCGAGGGTAGGTTGGGTCGGGCCGCGCAGGTTGAGCGTAGCGAAGCCCAACAGCGAACAATCGGCCTCGACGTGACGTTCGGCTGCGCAGCGTTGGGCTTCGGCGCCATGCGCCGCAACCACAACCTACGTTCTGTGCGGCTCAGACCAGGTGCAGCTGGATTTTCTGCTCGTGCAGCAGGCGAGCCAGGGTCGGGGAGGGCGGGGCGTCGGTGTAGATATGGTCGACCAGGGCGATGGAGCCCAGGCGGACCACGGCGTTGCGCCCGAACTTGCTGGAGTCGGCGGCCAGCAGTACCTGGCGGGCGTTGTCGATGATGGCCTGGGACACGCGCACCTCCTGATAGTCGAAGTCGAGCAGGCTGCCGTCCTCGTCGATGCCGCTGATGCCCATGATGGCGAAGTCGACCTTGAACTGCTGGATGAAGTCCGCCGCCGCCTGGCCCACCACGCCGCCGTCACTGCGCACGCTGCCGCCGGCCACCAGCACTTCGAAGTCGGCCTTGTCGGCCAGGGTCGCGGCCACGTGCAGGTTGTTGGTGATCACCTTGAGGTGCTTGTGGCCAAGCAGGGCGCGGGCGATGGCCTCGGTGGTGGTGCCGATGCTGATGAACAGCGAGGCATTGTCAGGAATGGCCGCGGCGATGGCCTCGGCGATGCGCTGTTTCTCGTCGCGCATCTGTCCCGCGCGCATGGCGTAGGCGGTGTTCTGGATGCTGGAGGTCTCGCAGGCTGCGCCGCCGTGGGTGCGTCGCAGCAGCCCCTGTTCGGCTAGCTGGTTGATGTCGCGGCGAATGGTTTGCGGTGTGACATCGAAGGCCAGGGCCAGTTCTTCGATGCTGACGTAGCCGCGTTCGCGGGCGCGGTCGAGGATGCTCTGCTGGCGGGGCGGGAGGCTCATGGGCGTTCCTTGGTAGCGCTGTCCTGGCTGGGTGCGGGAGCGACTTCAGGCGCTATAAACAAGTCCATCGCGGCTAAAGCCGCTCCCGCGGAAGCTGATTGCATAGCTGTTGTTATTGGCTGGCGGAGTATAACGAGGTGCTGCCCTAGTGCATCTTTATCGTCTGCCAACCATGCGATTACTCTGCGGGCCATTGCTGTGCGGCGTTAACAACTGCTCCTGGCGGCTTTTTCCGTTAAGGTACGCCACTTCGTCAGCTGATTTTCACATTCGAACATGACTCCTGCCATCGATCTGCTGAAAAAAGCCAAGGCCGAGCACAAGGTGCTCAGCTACCACCATGACCCGAAGTCCGCCTCCTATGGCCTGGAGGCAGCGGAAAAGCTGGGCCTGGACCCGGCGCGGGTCTTCAAGACACTGCTGGCTGCCACCGAAAAAGGTGAGTTGCTGGTGGCCGTAGTGCCGGTGGCTGGTTCGCTCGATCTCAAGGCCCTGGCCCACGCCGCTGGCGCGAAGAAGGCCGACATGGCCGACCCGCAGCAGGCCCAGCGCAGCACCGGCTACCTGGTCGGCGGCATCAGCCCGCTGGGGCAGAAGAAACGCCTGCGCACCTTCATCGACGAGAGTGCCCGGCAGTACCCGACCATCCACGTCAGTGCCGGGCGGCGCGGTCTGGAGGTCGAGCTGGCGGCCGAGGTGCTGGCCCAGCACACCCAGGGCAGCTTCGCCGCCATAGGGCGCGAGTGATCCACTGCCTGACACCACCCCTTCGCCGGCAGAGGGGGTTAGATGAATAACAACAAGGAAACGCGCATGTCCCAATACCTGCTTGCCATCGACCAGGGCACCACCAGTTCCCGCGCCATCGTATTCAGTGCTCAGGGCCTGCCGCTGGCCAGTGCCCAGCGTGAGTTCAAGCAGTATTTCCCCAAGGATGGCTGGGTCGAGCACGATGCCGAAGAAATCTGGCTGACCACCCTGGCGGTGTGTCGTGAGGCGCTGGCCAGCAAGGGCCTGAGAGCCGAGGACGTACTGGCCATCGGTATCACCAATCAGCGCGAGACCACCATTGTCTGGGATGCCGCCACGGGGGCCCCGATCCATCCGGCCATCGTCTGGCAGGACCGCCGCACCGCCGACTATTGCGCCGGCCTCAAGGCGAGTGGGCATGAGGCTAAGGTTTCGGAGAAGACCGGCCTGCTGATCGACCCCTATTTTTCCGCGACCAAGCTGCGTTGGACCCTCGACCACGTACCCGGTGCTCGTGCCCGTGCCGAGCGCGGCGAGCTGCGTTTCGGCACCGTCGACAGCTTCCTGCTGTGGCGCCTGACCGGCGGCAAGGTGCATCGCACCGATGCCAGCAACGCCTCGCGCACCCTGATGTTCAACATCCGCCAGCAGCAGTGGGACGACGAGCTGCTGGCGTTGTTCGAGATTCCGCGCAGCCTGTTGCCCGAGGTGCTGGATTGCGCCGCCGAGTTCGGCGTCACCGAGCCTGGGTTGCTCGGCGCCGCCATCCCGGTGCTCGGCATGGCCGGCGACCAGCAGGCCGCGCTGATTGGCCAGGCCTGCTTCCAGGAGGGCATGGTCAAGAGCACCTATGGCACCGGTTGCTTCATGATCCAGAACACCGGCAGCACTCCGGTGGCGTCGCAGAATCGACTGCTGACCACCGTGGGATATCGGTTGAACGGCAAGGTCACCTACGCGGTAGAAGGCAGCATATTCGTCGCTGGCGCCGCCGTGCAGTGGCTACGTGACGGCATCAAGCTGATCAGCGACGCCCGCGACACCGAGCTGCTCGCCGAGCAGACCGGCGATGCCTGCGGCGTCTATCTGGTGCCGGCCTTCACCGGTCTCGGCGCGCCGTACTGGGACCCCAAGGCGCGTGGCGCGATCTTCGGCCTGACCCGTGATACAGGGATCAAGGAAATCGTCACCGCCGGCCTGCAGTCGGTGTGCTACCAGACCCGTGATCTGCTCGAAGCCATGCGTCAGGACGGCGCCGCCGAGCCCAGCGCACTGCGTGTCGATGGCGGCATGGTGGTGAACAACTGGGTCATGCAGTTCCTGGCCGATATCCTCGGTGTGGCAGTGGAACGTCCGGTGGTCACGGAAACCACCGCCCTCGGCGTGGCCTACCTGGCCGGCTTGCAAGCGGGGCTGTATGCCAGCCTGGAGGAAATCGCCAGCCACTGGCATCGCCAGCAGCGATTCGTTCCACGCATGGCTGACGAGCATCGCGCCAAGCTCTATGCCGGCTGGCTGGATGCTGTGCAGAGGGTGCGCAGCGAAGCTTGAGAGTGGTACAACTGCGGCGGTTACTGATTCGAGATCGCCGCATGCAGTTGCGCTGTCGCCTGCTTCGCCCTGCCAAAGTCCTGACCCTGCTGGCCTGCCTGGCCCTGAGCGGCTGGGTGCGCGGTGAAACACTGGTGATCGCGGCTGATCGCTGGTGCCCGATCAACTGCGAGCCGGGGAGTGAGCGGCCAGGCATCTTCGTCGAACTGGCGCGGGACATCTTTGCCGAGGCTGGTATCGAAGTGCGCTACGAAATGCGCAACTGGGCGCGGGTACTGCAGGAGGTGCGCCGTGGCGAGATCAACGCAGCGATTGGTGCCGGCATAGGCGATGCTCCGGACTTCCTGTTCACCGAAACCCCCGTGGCGATGTCGCGCAACTGCTTCTACACGCTGCCCGATTCCAGCTGGCGTTACGACGGGTTGGCGTCGCTGGCCGAGGTGCGCCTCGGGGTGATCAACGACTACAGCTACGGCGTAGAGATCAATGCCTATGTGGCGGCGCACCACCGTCATGTCGACCAGGTGCAGGTGGCTGCCGGCGACAAGGCGCTCGATATCAACCTCAGCAAGCTCGGTCACCGGCGTATCGACGCCATGATCGAGAACAGCTGGGTGGTGCAGGCCCGCCTGGCTGAACAGGGTCGCAGCGGCGAGTTGCGCGAGGCGGGCTGCCGTGAACCGGACGTGCCGATCTACCTGGCCTTCTCTCCGGCGCTTAAGGCCAGTTCTCGGCATGTTCAACTGTTCGAACAGGGCCTGCTGCGCTACCGCGCCAACGGTCGCCTGCAAGCGCTATTGAAGGCCTATGGCGTAGAGCGCCACTGAATTCAGCTTTTCTGCCGCATCACCTGTTCATAGGCGCTGGTCAACTCGTTCATTTGCTTGAGCAGGGTCTCGGTGGTGGTGGCGATCACGGTCGGCACATAGTGGGCATCCGCAGACAGGCTAAAACCGGCGCGGGCGAAACGCCACTGGGCCTCGACTCTCTTCAGTGCCGCAGCGATCTGCGGAGTGTTCTGCTCGGCGGCCAGCAGTTCTTGCTGGGCTGTCTCGAACTCCTCGGCGGCCAGTTGCAGTTGTTGCGCCAGGCCCTCGACGGGCAGCCCCCAGCTCAGCGCCAGATACAGCTTGGCGATGCGCTGGCTGAGCATGCGCTGGCGCCCGCTGCGGTTGACCAGGTGGGCATCGGCACTGCCGGTATGGGCTTCGATCAGGCGCACCACGGCTTCGCTCTGCTCCAGTAGCTGATCGCTGAGCAGCAGCAGGCGTACGGCCTGCTTGCGCTCGGGGCGCGACAAAGCCAGTTCGCGGTAGGCCTGCCAGGTGTGGTCGACCTGGTCGAGAGCCGTGGCGATATCGCCCGTGGGGGCGTATTCGCTGAGGGCCACGAAGTTGCTTTCGAAGCGTGCCACGCTCTGATCAAGCTGTTCGATGGCCTGCTCGCTGCGCACCTGGGTGCCAAGCATCAGGTAGCTCTTGGCAATGCGCTGGCTGAGCATGCGCTGCATGCCGGACAGGTTCATCGCTTCGGCAGCGCCAATGGCGGCGCTGGCCGGCGGGCAGAGCAGGCCTAGGCTGAGGCCGAGCAGTAGGGCAAGACGACTCAACATGAGAACTCCAGAGGCGCGCGGCAGCGCGCCGGGAAGCGAATTGGGAGAAGGCGGCGTGGTGCGAGTGCCGCGCCGCCATGGCACTCAGTAGCTGTACTGCAGCTGCAGCCAGAACTTGTCGGTGTCGACGGTGCGGGCCTCGTCTTCGGAGTTGTAGCTGGCGTACTTGACCAGGCCGACCAGGCCCTTCACCCCGGGAATCGGGTGGGCGTAGGACAGGTCGAGCTCGCTGCCGTAGTCGTCGCTACCCTGCTCAGTAGAAAAGTCGTGGTACCAGGCCTGCAGGGTGCCGCCCAGCAGCGGCGCGGTGACGCCGAAGTAGAGGTCTTCGATGCCGTCGGCCGGGGTGGTGAGGAAGACGTCGGCCCAGCCCTGAAAGGCGTGCTTGGTCGCCAGTGGGGTCTGGAAGGCGCGATTGCCCGGGCCGCTGTCGCCGCCCAACACCTCGTGGCCGGCCTTCAGCTGGATGCCCTTGATCGTGTAGCCCAGTTCGAGCAGGAGGTAGTCGCTGCTCAATTCCTGCGGGTTGCTGTCGTAGTCGCTCTGGCGGGCGTATTCCAGCACGTAGCTGAGGCCGGAGAGGTTGCCGTTCAGGCGCAGGCCGTTGGTCTGGCTGGACAGCGTACCTTCGGGGGCGGTGGGGGCGATGGCCAGGTTGTCCAGGTCCAGCAGGTAGCTGTAGGCGGTGGCGGTCAACTCGGGGGCGAAGATGTACTGGGCGTTGATCAGGTGGCTGTGGCCGTCGATGTTGGCCGGGTTGGTGCGGTTGTCATAACGGCCGTTGTCCGGGCCGAAGATGGTGTTGATCTGGTCGATGTAGGCGTAGCTCAGGGTCAGGCCGTCGACAGGCTTGAGTTGGGCCAGGGCGCCGTCATAGGTCTGCTCGTTCTGGCGCCAGGCCACGCCGCCGACGAAGCGCTGGTTGTCCAGGTTGATGCGCTGGCGGCCGAGCACGGCGCTGCCGTACTGATGGTCGTAGCGCAGCAGGGCCTGGTTGATCTCGCTGCCGTCCGGGTCGGCGACCACGGCGTAGTGGCCCTGGCCGTTGCGCGTGCTGTTGTAGGCGGCATCGCCAATGCGGCTGACGTTGTCGGCCTCGATCAGGGCCGAGAGGCCGTACCACTTGCCGCTCTGCAGACCGATACGGGTGCGCAGGGTCTGGGCATGGGCGTCGCGTAGGGCGTTTTCCTGGTCGACGTTCTCGAAGCGGTAGCGGGCGTCGAGGTTGACCTTGCCCTGGGTGAACAGGTTGCTGAAATCCTCGGCTGCGTTGACGGCGTGGCTGAAGGTGGCGCAGGCCACGGCGAACGACAGCAGGGACAGTTTGGTCATGTGCATGGTGGTCTCCAAAAAACGCAAAAAAAAACGCCACGATGCCGGGCTCTTCTGAACGAGAGCGGTGGCTTTCGTGACGTCGTTGTCGGTTGAGTGGCAGACACGCCGTTGTGCTGACCGGGGCCTGCCATAGCAGGCGGCGTGCCAGAATTCTCAAGTGACTGATTTGTTGAGAAATAGTTACAGGCTAAGAACCTTTCGCGATTTAGCGCTGCACCGCGCTAGCTCGCTGCGCCTTGATACAGTGCAGCTGTAGTGCTGCCTTGTTGCGCGACTGTACCGGGTGTGCTGACGGTGTTGCGGGCATGCTGAGCGCCCGATCACCGTTTGGCAGGAGCCTTTCATGCCGCTCGACTTTCATCAGGTGGACGCCTTCAGCGCCCGCCCGTTCGCCGGTAATCCGGCCATGGTCTATCGCCTCGATGCCTGGCTCGATGACGCCTTGATGCAACGTATTGCCGCCGAGCACAACCTGGCCGAAACCGCCTTTGTGGTGCGCGAGGGCGCGAGCTGGCACATCCGCTGGTTCACCCCGGCCTGTGAGGTACCGCTGTGCGGTCACGCCACCCTGGCCAGTGCCCACGTGCTGTTCGAGGTGTATGGCGAGCCCGGCGAGCGCCTGGATCTGCTCTGCAAGTCCGGGGCGCTGGCGGTGACCCGTGAAGCTGAGCGCCTGGTACTGGACTTCCCCGCGCAATACCTGGCGCCAGCTGAGTTGGCAGAGGTCGCCCAGATTCTCGGCCAGCGCGTGGTGCGGCTGCAGATCGGCAAGGAGTTGCTGGTGGAGCTGGAGTCCGAGCAGGCGGTGCGCGCCTGTGCGCCGGATCTGAAGGCGTTAGCGGGTTTGCCCGGGCTGGGAGTGATCGTCACGGCGCGAGGCGAGCGGCACGACTTCGTCTCGCGCTATTTCGCCCCAGGTATCGGCATCGACGAAGACCCGGTAACCGGCTCCACCCATTGCATCCTCACGCCCTACTGGGCCGAGCGCCTGGGCAAGACCGAGCTGAGTGCCTTCCAGTGTTCGGCGCGTGGTGGCGAACTGCACTGCCGGCTGGAAGGCGATCGGGTGAAGATTGCCGGCCAGGCGGTGCTGGTGGCCAGCGGCAAGCTGTTTATCTGAGGTTGGCCGTGTCGCGCGCAGGGTCAGTTGCTGCTGTAGCGGCGTACGCCTGAGTCGCCCAGGTTGACCTGCGCGGCCACGCTGCCTGGGGCGGGGAAGACCACCAGGTGGTCGGCGGCGATGCGGATGCCGACCTGCTGCCCCGGCAGGTGATCGGCATGGCTGGGGAAAAGGGCTTCCAGCTGGCTGCCGGTAGGCAGCTGCAGGCGGTACAGGGTGGCGGCGCCGAGGAAGGTCTTGCCGACGATCTGTGCGCGTAGCTCGCTGTCTGGCGCCGGGATGACGTCGTCCGGGCGCAGCAGCACGTCCACTGAGCTTCCGGGCGCCCAGGTGTAGGCACGGTTGCCACGGATCACGCCCAGCTCGGTCTGCACCGTGTCCGGGCTGAGCAACTGGCCGCGAATGAAATAGCCCTGGCCGACGAAGCTGGCGACGAAGGGCGTCAGCGGCTCGTGGTACAGGTTGAAGGGGGTGTCCCACTGCTGCAGGCGACCCTCGTGGAACACCCCGACATGGTCGCTGACGGCGAAGGCTTCTTCCTGATCGTGGGTGACCAGAATGGCGCTGGTGCCGCGCGCCTTGAGGATGTCGCGCACCTCATGACTGAGGCGCCGGCGCAGTTCGCCATCGAGGTTGGAGAAGGGCTCGTCGAGCAGCAGCAGTTGCGGTTGCGGTGCCAGGGCACGGGCCAGGGCCACGCGTTGCTGCTGGCCGCCGGACAGCTCGTGGGGGAAACGCTGGCCCAGATGAGTCAGCTTGACCAGCTCCAGCAGCTCGGCGGTGATCTGTTCGCGTTGGGGATGCTTGCGAATGCCGAAGGCCACGTTGTCGGCCACGTTGAGGTGGGGGAACAGCGCGTAGTCCTGGAACACCATGCCGATACGGCGCTTCTCCGGTGCCAGGGTGAAGCCGGCGCGGGAGATGACTTCGCCGCCCAGTTCGATCTCGCCTTCCAGCACTGGCTCGAAACCGGCGATGGCACGCAGGGTGGTGGTCTTGCCACAGCCGGAGGGGCCGAGCAGGCAGCCGATGTCACCGGCGTTCAGATGCAGGTTGAGCGTCTGCACCACGCGATGTTGCTGGTAGCCGCACGCCAGCTCACGCAGCGACAGCAGCACCTGGCTCATGCGTGATAGGCCGGCTCGACCAGCATTTCCAGCAGGGCCTTCTGCGCATGCAGGCGGTTTTCGGCTTGCTGCCAGGCCAGCGAGCGCGGGTCGTCGAGCAGGTCCTGGCTGATTTCCTCGCCCCGGTGGGCCGGCAGGCAGTGCAGGAAAATCACATCTTCGGCCGCCGCATCGAGCAGGGCACGGCTGACCTGGTAAGGGGCGAACACGGCCAGGCGCTTGGCGTTCTCTTCTTCCTGGCCCATGGAGGTCCACACGTCGGTGCTGACCAGATGGGCGCCGGCGACGGCTTCTTTCGGGTCGCGCACGATCTTGGCGCGATCACCGGCGGCGGCGAGGAACTCGGCCTTGGGCTCGTAGCCTTCGGGGCACGCGATGCGCAGCTGGAAGTCGAACTGTACGGCGGCTTCCAGGTAGGAGTTGCACATGTTGTTGCCGTCGCCGATCCAGGCCACGGTCTTGCCGGCAATGCTGCCGCGCGCTTCCTGATAGGTCTGCATGTCGGCCAGCAGCTGGCAGGGGTGCAGGTCGTCGGACAGGCCGTTGATCACCGGCACGCTGGAGTTGGCGGCGAAATCGGTGAGGGTGCTGTGGGCGAAGGTACGGATCATCACCGCGTCGAGCATGCTCGACATGACGATCGCGGTGTCGCCGATCGGCTCGCCACGGCCCAGCTGGGTGTCGCGAGGCGAGAGGAAGATGGCCTGGCCGCCGAGCTGGATCATGCCGGCTTCGAAGGACAGACGGGTACGGGTCGAGGCTTTCTCGAAGATCATGCCCAGCACGCGGTTCTTCAGCGGCTCGAACAGCACACCACGGCGGCGCAGGTCTTTCAGCTCGATGGCTCGACGGATCAGTCCGCCCAGTTCCTGGGGGCTGCAGTCCATCAACGAGAGAAAGTGTCTGGCGCTCATCATTCACTACCTTTAATTCAACAGCTGTCGCGGCCCGGTTTTTCCGGGAAAAAGCAGCCCACACAACGGCTGGAGCCGCGCGGGTGCGACAAAGGGGAAGGGCGCGATCTTATAAGGAAACGACGCGGCGGAGCAAATTGCTCCCGGACCTGGGCTGCGACGAAAGGTTTCAGGGGAAATTGTCCAGGCTGTGGTCGCTGTCACAAAAGTGCAACGCTGGCTTGCCCGTCCTAGAGCGGCGCTCCTACCATGCGCCCCGCCTTGAAAGGCACCCCCGATGCCCCGCAATGGGGCGTTATGGATCTTCTATGCAAAGGAGTCTTGCATGAAACACGTAGCCTATGCCGCCGCTTTTTCCGCTCTGGCCCTGCTGACTGGCTGTGCCAGCCAGAACTACAGCCAGCCGAGCGCTCCGCTGAACGGTGAAGTCGAAACCAACCTGAAAGCAGACGTGAAAGTGGGCGAGTCCATCAGTGGCGAGTCTTCGGTGAACATCCTGTTCGGTATGTTCAAGCTGGGTGGTGATACCCAGTTCGCTGATGGCGTGACCTATGGTGGTGGCGAAGGTGGTTTCGCTCTGGGCCTGGACCCGGTAGCAGCCGCCAAATCCGCAGCAGCCTTCAAAGCGGTGAAAACCTCCGGTGCCGACCTGATCGTCGCGCCGCGCTATGAAGTCAGCGTGCAGGATTATGTGGTGTACAAAGCCGTCAACGTCAAAGTGACCGGCAACAAAGGCACCGTTACCGCAATTCGCTAAGCCTTCCGGGGCGTGCCTCGCGGTGCGCCATGTGATTGCTTTGCTTTGCGTCTGAATCGGCGGGCATGATGCCCGCCGATTCATGAAATGAAGGCCCCTGGCCAACCCTCCCTCCAGCCTCCATAGTCTTGCCATTGCGACCCGACCGGTCGTCTTGGACAAGAACAAAGAGGCTAGGCCATGACCAAGACCCTCCATCACCGTGCCTGTCACCTGTGTGAGGCCATCTGCGGCCTGACCATCGAAACCCAGGACCATGAGGACGGCAGCCGCCAGATCCTGTCTATCAAGGGCGATGCCCAGGACAGTTTCAGCCGTGGCCATATCTGCCCCAAGGCAGTGGCCCTGCAAGATATCCAGAACGACCCGGACCGCCTGCGCCAGCCCGTGCGCAAGGTCGATGGCCAGTGGCAGCCGATTGGCTGGGACGAGGCTTTCGAGCTGGTCGCCGAGCGCCTGAGTGCGATCCAGGCCGAGCATGGCAAGAATGCCGTGGCCGTGTACCAGGGCAACCCCAGCGTGCATAACTATGGGCTGATGACCCACAGCAACTACTTCCTTGGCCAGCTGAAGACGCGCAACCGTTTCTCCGCCACCTCGGTGGACCAGCTGCCGCACCACCTGACCAGCTATCTGATGTACGGCCATGGCTTGCTGCTGCCGATTCCGGACATCGATCACACCCAGTTCATGCTGATTCTCGGTGGCAACCCGCTGGCCTCCAATGGCAGCATCATGACCGTGCCGGACGTGGAAAAGCGCCTGAAGGCGCTCAAGGCACGCGGCGGCAAGCTGGTGGTGGTCGATCCGCGGCGAAGCGAGACGGCGGCCATGGCCGACCAGCACCTGTTCGTGCGCCCGGGCAACGATGCCGCGCTGCTGCTGGGGCTGCTCAACACTCTGTTCGAAGAGGGACTGACGCGGGAGAGCCCGCTGCCGGTCAATGGCCTGGAGCAGGTCAAGCAAGCCATTGCACCCTTTACCGCCGAAAGCATGGCCGCGCGTTGCGGCGTTGCGGCGGTTGAGATTCGCCAGCTGGCCCGTGACTTTGCCGGCGCCGAATCGGCGGTGTGCTACGGACGCATGGGCGTCTCCACCCAGGCCTACGGCAGCCTGTGCCATTGGCTGATCCAGTTGATCAACCTGGTGACCGGCAACCTCGACCGGGTCGGCGGCACGCTGTGCACCAGCCCGGCCGTGGACCTGGTGGCGAATACCTCCGGCGGCCACTTCAACGTCTGGCAGAGCCGTGTGTCCGGCTTGCCGGAATACGGCGGCGAGTTGCCGGTGGCGGCCCTGGCCGAGGAGATGCTCACGCCCGGCGAAGGGCAGATCAAGGCGCTGATCAGCGTGGCCGGCAACCCGGTGTTGTCCACACCCAACGGCCGCCAGCTGGAGCAGGCGCTTGATGGGCTGGAGTTCATGGTCTCGGTCGATCTCTATATCAACGAGACCACCCGCCACGCCGACCTGATCCTGCCGCCCACTGCACCGCTGGAGCACGATCACTACGACACCACCTTCAATGTGTTTGCCGTGCGCAACGTCACCCGCTTCAACCCGCCGGTACTGGCCAAGCCCGAGGGGGCACTGCACGACTGGGAGATCTTCGTCGGCCTGGCCAAGGCGTTCGCTGCGAAGAATGGCACCGAACTCAAGCCGACCATGCCGCCGGCGCAGATGATCGACATGGGCCTGCGCGCCGGTCCCTACGGTGACCAGTCCGAGCACAAACTCAGCCTGGCCGTGCTCAATGAGGCACCGCACGGCATCGACCTGGGCCCGCTCAGGCCGAACCTGGCGGCGCGGTTGAAGACCGAGTCCAAGGCCATCGAGGCGGCGCCGGCGCTGCTGGTCGCGGACCTGGCGCGCTTCGCCGCCGAGCCACAGCCGGCCGCGGACGAACTGGTGTTGATCGGTCGCCGTCATGTGCGCAGCAACAACTCCTGGATGCACAACTACCAGCGTCTAGTGAAGGGCAAGCCGCGTCATCAGCTGTTGATGCATCCGGATGATATGGCCGGACGCGGCCTGGCCGATGGCCAGCGTGTGCGGGTGCAGTCGCGGGTCGGCATGATCGAGGTGGAAGCGCTGGCCAGCGACGAGATGATGCCCGGCGTGGTCAGCCTGCCGCACGGCTGGGGCCATGCTCGTCCGGGTGTGCAGATGAGGATTGCCAGCGCCCAGCCCGGCGCCAGTGCCAATGACCTGACCGACGAGCGTCAGCTGGATGCGGTGTCCGGCAATGCCGCGCTTAATGGCGTGCCGGTAAGGGTCGAGGCGGCCTAGAGATGTACGCCATAGCGGGCATAGATCTTGTCGATGGTGCCTTGTTGCTTGAGTTGCACGATGGCGGCATCCAGCCTGTCCAGCCAGGCAGCGTGCCTGGGGTGCACGCGCATGCTGACATCGTAGGAGCTGACCACGTCGCCGATTTTCAACTGACGATATTGCGGGATCATTAGCAGGTTGTACTGGGCCACGGCCTTGTTGATCAGAATCTGGTCGAAGCGCGACTTGCTCAGCATGCTAAGCAGCTGCTGCTCGTTGAGTGCGTTGCGCCGGTCGAGCTGCCCCGAACTGATCAGTGGCAGCAGTTCGGGGTAGGCGTAGCCGCGTACCATGCCCAGCGATTTGCCGCGCAGGTCTTCGGGCTGCTTGACCGGAAATGCCTTGTTCGGCGCGAAGACCAGCACATCCACCACCTTGCCGAACGGCACCGAGAAGATGCCTGGCTTTGCCTGGTGCTTGACCCAGCCGGGATAGACCCCAGGTTCGATGTCGAGCTGGCCTTCGTTGAACAACAGGCTGATGCGAGGGTAGGGGTAGTACTGCACGTTGAAGGTGTCGCCGGTGAGCTTGGCCAGCTCATCGAGGATGTCCTGATAAATGCCGCGTTTGCCGTCTTCGATCATCATCGGCGGGTAGTCATAGAACCCCACCTCAAACGTCTCTGCCTGAGCATGCTGTGCAGCACACACCAGGCAGAGCAGACTCGCCACTTGCTTCAGCCACTTCACCGAATTGCCCTCACCCGCACCATTCCCTGACAGTCTAGTGCCTGACTGGCAAGCAGACTCTCGTCCGCGTCTCAGGCAAGAGACCTGCCGTCTATCCCCGAGCCTTCAGCTGGGTTTTTCGGTTACAATCGCCGCCACCGCGCCCGGCTCAGACCGGGGAAAAGTCCAGATGAGGTGAGTCGTGGATATTATCGATACCATCAAAGAGCAAATCGCCAACAACACCATCCTGCTGTACATGAAGGGCTCGCCGAATGCTCCGCAGTGCGGCTTTTCCTCCCGCGCCGCCCAAGTGGTGATGGCCTGTGGTGAGAAGTTCGCCTACGTGGACATCCTGCAGAACCCGGAAATCCGCGCCAACCTGCCCAAGTACGCCAACTGGCCGACTTTCCCGCAGCTGTGGGTGGCTGGTGAGCTGGTCGGCGGTAGCGACATCCTTACCGAGATGTTCGAGAAGGGTGAGCTGCAGACCCTGATCAAGGACGCCGCCGAGAAAGCCAAGGCCGAATAAGCTCGCGCGCTCTGCCAAAAAAGCCGATGCATCTGCATCGGCTTTTTGGTTTGTACGCTGGCGCTTTTGGCGTGATCCAGTGGGGCATGGCCCTATAAAGAAGGTACGCCGCCACGGCCAATCGGTAGCTGGCGCGTTAGTCTTGGCTGCGCGTACCTGCCTCGGTTAGCCTGCTCGAAAAAAATAAGTCCGCCAGATCAGGTACTCCGTGTTTCGGCACGGGCCTTGCCTTGGCAAGCGGACAACGGAGAGTAGTCATGACCGACATTCTGATTCTGACCCACGTCGATTATTGTCCTCCGGGCCACCTCGCCACCGTGCTTGAGGCTCAGCGGCTGGATTTCACGGTATTGCGCGCCGACCTTGGCGAGCTTGAAGGCTATGACCTGGATCGCCCGCGGGCGGTGGCGATCATGGGCGGGCCGATGAGCGTCAACGACCCATTGCCTTGGATAGAGGCAGAAGTTGCCGCTATTCGGCACTTCATCCAGCGTGACATCCCCATCATCGGTCACTGCCTGGGCGGCCAGCTGATTGCCCGCGCCCTGGGTGCCAGCGTGCACCGCATGCCTTATACCGAGGCCGGCTGGCAGCCGCTGGTAAGGCGCGACATGCACAGTCCCAGCCCCTGGTTGGCCCACCTGCCACGTGAGTTCCCGGTGTTCCAGTGGCACGGCGACACCTTTGCCTTGCCGGACGGCGCCCAGTGGCTGCTGTCCAGCCCATGGTGCCCGAACCAAGGCTTTTCCTGGGGTGACAAGGTGCTGGCTCTGCAAGGCCATCCCGAGGTCACCGCCGAGGTGGTGGAAAGCTGGCTGCGCGACTGGTCGCATCTGCTCGACGAGACCCAGGCCAGCCAACAGGGTCTGAACCAGATGCTGGCTGACCTGCCCAGCCGGGTCGCTGCCCTCAACCGAGTGGCAGAGGGGCTTTACCGGCACTGGCTCAACCTGGCCTTTGGCGAGCCCGCGATAGCCTGCGCGGTCTAGCCCCATCTCCAGTGGGAGCGGCTTTAGCCGCGATAAGGGCTCTACGCGTCTGCATCGCGGCTGAGGCCGCTCTCATGAGAATCACGCTGCTCGTCGTCTGGGCCCGGCGCCTTCTCTAGGAGGTGCTAGGGGGCACTCCGCCTGGGTCGCGAGGCTTTTGCACGGCCTGAGTCCCGTCCAGTCCCTTCTACAGCGCAGTGACAGACCACGCCGGCTTTCCACTCGGCATAAAAAAACCGCCCGACGTCGGGCGGCCTGTAGGAGCGATCGGCCAAAGGGGGAGCCGATCTACGAAACAGCGGGCCTGATGAGCCACTGCTTCGGTGTGGCGCAGTCTGCCCAAACGCCCATGCGCGATGAAATCGAAGCTACCTATGTCGTCCATAGACGATCTGCCACGCGCTGGGGCGCGCCTCGTTCTGGCGTCTCGCAAAGCGCTCCAAGATGGTGCGTTGTGTGTTTTTTATTTGTTTAAGTTATTGAAATATAAGAGTAAGTTTTCGTGGCACGAGCCTTGCGATGCCTCTCTTGTCCGGGTGACAAGGAGCATGGCATGCCCCGCACTTTTTTTGATGAGATGAACGACGCGAACGGTGCAGTCCGTTCGCACTATCGGGAGTTTGCCCGCTGGCTGGCGGATACGCCGGCCGAGCTGCAGGCACAGCGTCGTCGTGAAGCCGATCTGCTGTTCCACCGGGCCGGCATCACCTTCACCCTCTACGGGGACGAGCAGGGCACCGAGCGCCTGATCCCCTTCGACACCATCCCCCGCAGTATCCCCGCCAGCGAATGGCGCATCGTCGAGGCCGGCTGCATCCAGCGGGTGCAGGCGCTGAACATGTTCCTCGCCGACCTCTACCACGACCAACGCATCCTCAAGGCCGGCATCATTCCGGCCGAACAGGTGCTGGCCAACGAAGGCTACCAACTGGCCATGCAGGGCCTCGACCTGCACCGCGACATCTACGCGCACATCGCCGGGGTCGATCTGGTGCGCGACGGCGACGGTACGTTCTATGTGCTGGAAGACAACCTGCGTACGCCCAGCGGCGTCAGCTATATGCTGGAAGACCGCAAGATGATGATGCGGCTGTTTCCCGAGCTGTTTGCCATGCAGCGTGTGGCGCCCATCGACCATTACCCGAGCCTGCTGCTCGATACCCTGAAAAGCTCCAGTCCGATCGACAACCCCAGCGTGGTGGTGCTGACACCGGGGCGCTTCAACAGCGCCTACTTCGAGCACGCCTTCCTCGCCCGCGAAATGGGAGTGGAACTGGTGGAGGGCGCCGACCTGTTCGTGCGTGACGACAAGGTGTACATGCGCACCACCGCCGGCCCGCAGCCGGTGGATGTGATTTACCGCCGCCTGGACGATGCCTTCCTCGACCCGCTGGCCTTCAATCCCGACTCCATGCTCGGCGTGCCCGGCCTGCTGGCGGCCTACCGCAGTGGCAACGTGGTGCTGGCCAACGCGGTCGGCACCGGGGTGGCCGATGACAAGTCGATCTACCCCTATGTCGGCGACATGATCCGCTTCTACCTCGACGAAGAGCCGATCCTCAAGAACGTGCCCACCTGGCAGTGCCGCAAGCCCGAGGAGCTGTCCCACGTGCTGGCCAACCTGCCCGAGCTAGTGGTCAAGGAAACCCAGGGCTCCGGTGGCTACGGCATGCTGGTCGGTCCGGCCGCCAGCAAGGCCGAGATCGAGGCTTTCCGCGCCCGCCTCAAGGCCCGCCCCGAGGCCTATATCGCCCAGCCCACCCTGAGCCTGTCGACCTGCCCGACCTTCGTCGAGAACGGCATCGCGCCTCGGCATATCGACCTGCGTCCGTTCGTCCTTTCCGGTCGCGAAACCCGCCTGGTGCCGGGCGGCCTGACCCGCGTGGCGCTGCGCGAGGGCTCGCTGGTGGTCAACTCGTCGCAAGGCGGCGGCACCAAGGACACCTGGGTGGTCGAGGACTAAGGAATATCGCCATGCTTTCGAGAACTGCCTCCGATCTGTACTGGATGTCGCGTTATCTGGAACGCGCCGAGAACCTCGCGCGCATGCTCGACGTCAGCTACTCACTGTCGCTGATGCCGCACGACGGCCGAGGCGATGGCCTCGACGAACTGGCCCTGCCTCTGCTGATCACCGGCACCCTGGACGAATACCTGACCCGCCATGGCCAGCTGCACGCCGAGCGCATGCTGCATTTCTTCGCCCTCGATGCGGAGAACCCGGCGAGCATCTATTGCTGCCTGCAGGCCGCGCGGGCCAACGCCCACGCCGTGCGCGGACGAATCACCGCCGACATGTGGGAGAACATCAACGCCACCTGGCTGGAGATGCGCGGCATCGCCGCCGAAGGCCTGGGGCGCTACGGCATCAGCCGCTTCTGCGAGTGGGTCAAGGAGCGTTCGCACCTGTTCCGTGGCGCCACCTTCGGCACCATCATGCGCGGCGAGGCCTACCGTTTCATTCGCCTGGGCACCTTCATCGAGCGCGCCGACAACACCCTGCGCCTGCTCGATGCGCGCTACGAGATGCTCGGCGAGGCCGCCGACGAGGTCAGCGACACCTCGGCCCGTGGCTACTACGAGTGGAGTGCGCTGCTGCGGGCGCTGTCCTCGTTCGAGGCCTTTACCGAGATCTATCGCGGCTCGCCACGTACCCACAAGATCGCCGAACTGCTGCTGCTGCGCCCCGACGTGCCGCGCTCGCTGCGTGCCTGCATGGAGGAGCTGAACCTGATGCTCTCCGGCTTGCCCGGCGAGAGCGGTCGCCCGGCCCAGCGCCTGGCCGCCGAGCTGGATGCGCGCCTGCGCTACACCAGTGTCGAGGAGGTGCTCGACGAGGGCCTGCATACCTGGCTTACCGATTTCATCCTGCTCGTTCGGCAGTTGGGCAGCGCCATCCACACGTCCTATCTGGAGGTCGTATGAGACTCTCGATCCGCCACGACACCACCTATAACTACGACGACCAGGTGCGCGCGAGCATCCAGTACCTGCGCCTGACGCCCCAGGACAGCGCGCGCCAGCACGTGATCAGCTGGCGCCTCGACCTGCCGCGACCGGTGCGGGCCCAGCGCGACCCCTACGGCAACATCCTGCATGTGCTGACCCTGGACGAGCCACACGAGGCGCTGGTGATCGGCGCCCGTGGCCAGGTGGAGATCGACTCGCGCTGCGAGTCGGAAAAGGACACTCGTTCGCCCTTGCCCTACCTGCGCTTCACCCGTCTGACCCAGTCGGACGACGCCCTGCGCCACTTCGCCGAAACCGGCAGCGGCGGGCGCCGCGATCGTGACGGTCTGGTCGCGCTCATGCATGGCCTGCACGAGCAGATGCCTTACACCCCGGGAGCGACCCAGGTGGACAGCACCGCCGCCGAAGCCTTTGCCGGCCGCGCCGGGGTGTGCCAGGACCATACCCATGCCTTTCTCGCCTGCGCACGCAGCCTGGGGGTGCCGTCGCGCTATGTGTCGGGCTACCTGTACACCGAGGACAGCGGGCACCTGGCCAGCCATGCCTGGGCCGAGGCCTGGCTGGGGGATGGCTGGTACAGCTTTGATGTGACCAACCAGTTGGCAAGGCCGGAACGGCATTTGAAATTGGCGGTGGGCCTCGATTACCTGGATGCCTGCCCGGTTCGGGGGATGCGCCGGGGGGGCGGGGGTGAGCAGATGCATGCGCGGGTCAATGTGGCGGCGTTGATGCAGACGCAGCAACAACAGCAGTGAGGTGTGGCGCGCGGAGCGCGCTTCTTTCTTAACCCCCTCTCCCTGTGGGAGAGGGGCAGGGGTGAGGGACTGATGTCCTGTGCGTTGACCTGATGTTGTTGGTTTCTTGCCGCTGCTCGTTTTCGGGTTTGTTGATGCATCTGTTCCGCCCTGCTGGGCGGGTTCCTTTTGGCAGTCGCCCGGATGGCCGGCCCTGCCATACGCCCCTCCGCTTCGCTCCGGGTTCGTTCGCTCCATCGCTGCTCCGAGGGTCGGCTTACAAGGGCCGTCCCTGGCCCTTTAAGCCTCTCGCCGCATCCATGCGGCTCACCCCTCTACGCAACGATTCCGCTCACCCTCCTGAAGGGGCGTTTGGCGCTGCCTGAAAGATTTGAGTCCCTCCTGATGGTTCCCACGCTCCGCGTGGGAACCCATCCCGTGACGCTCTGCGTCACAGAGAGGCCAGCGCAAACCCACGACTGGAGCAGAGCGCCAACGGCTGCATTCCCACGCAGAGCGTGGGAACGATCAATACGCGAAGCGCCCAGAAAAACTACCAGGCAGCTCGGGGCCTGAGTCCCCGTCAGTAGGCCGAGTGGAGGTGTTGCGCAGGGGGACGAGCCGCATGGATGCGGCGAGAGGCTTAAAGGGCCATGGAAGGCCCTTGTAAGCCGGCCCCCGGAGCGGCACCGGAAGGAGGGGAGTCTGGCCGCAGGCCAGACCCGGATGTCGGGGTGCGCTTTCTTTTGCTTACTTTTCTTTGCGCAAACAAAGAAAAGTGAGGCGCCGTAAGGGCGCAAGGCGAAACTCCAGATATTCAGAAAGTCTAGCGTCGCTCCGGAGATGGAAAGGCAGAGTGCTGTCCATCCTGCCAGTATTAAGGCTACTTGCTGCGAGCATCTAGTTTGTGAAGAAAGTACGTAGGTTGGGCTGAGCATCGCGAAGCCCAACATGGCTGGTCGCTGGGCTGCGGTGCTTTGCGCCTCAACCCGGCAGGGAAGTGCGACAAGCCAAAGTAAGGCACTGTGCGAGGCGCAATCTTTAGTCCTGTACTGAGGAAAACCATCGAGTGGGTTCAAGTGATGTAGCCAGCACCCTGGGGCGTCCGTCGCAAGGCCAGATGCTGGTTTACAAGCGGATTTTGTCGAGGCAGCGAAATGCCCCGATTCGCCCGCGCTCCGTTTAAACTGCGCAATTCCGGAGCTTTCTGTCGCATTGCCGAAAGCCCAGGAAATTCGCGGGTTGCCGCTGTAAGAAGTTGTCGCATGGCGGCAATGCGGTCCCCCGGTCAGCCCCTACAATCCTTCCATCACCTGCCATGAGTGCGGTGTTCCTTGTTCAGGAGAAAGCTTCGATGTCCGTTCAGCACGATCCGGTGCAACGCGCCGATTTCGACCAGTATCTGGTTCCCAACTACTCTCCCGCCGCCTTCATTCCGGTGCGTGGCCAGGGTTCCCGAGTGTGGGATCAGAGCGGTCGCGAGCTGATCGATTTCGCCGGCGGCATCGCGGTCAACTCGCTGGGCCATTGCCATCCGGCGCTGGTCAAGGCGCTGACCGAGCAGGCCAACACCCTGTGGCACGTTTCCAATGTGTTCACCAACGAGCCGACCCTGCGTCTGGCCCACAAGCTGGTGAATGCCACCTTTGCCGAGCGCGTGTTCTTCTGCAACTCCGGCGCCGAGGCCAACGAGGCTGCCTTCAAGCTGGCCCGTCGCGTTGCCCATGACCGTTTCGGTCCTGAGAAGTGCGAAATCATCGCCGCGCTCAACAGCTTCCACGGTCGTACCCTGTTCACCGTCAGTGTCGGTGGTCAGCCCAAGTACTCCGATGGCTTCGGCCCGAAGATCCAGGGCATTACCCACATCCCTTACAACGATCTGGATGCGCTGAAAGCGGCCATTTCCGACAAGACCTGCGCCGTGGTGCTGGAGCCGATCCAGGGCGAGGGTGGTGTGCTGCCGGCCGACAAGGCCTATCTCGAAGGCGCCCGCAAGCTGTGCGACGAGCACAACGCGCTGCTGGTGTTTGATGAAGTGCAGAGTGGCATGGGGCGTACCGGCGAGCTGTTCGCCTACATCAATTACGGTGTGACGCCGGACATCCTGTCCAGCGCCAAGAGCCTGGGCGGTGGTTTCCCCATCGGCGCCATGCTCACCACCACCGAGCTGGCCAAGCACCTGGCTGTCGGTACCCACGGCACCACCTACGGCGGCAATCCGCTGGCCTGCGCCGTCGCCGAGGCCGTGCTGGATGTGGTCAACACCCCGGAAGTGCTGAGCGGCGTCAAGGCCAAGCATGCGCAGTTCAAGCAGCGCCTGCAGGCGATTGGCGAACAGTACGGCGTGTTCAGCGAGGTTCGTGGCCTCGGTCTGCTGCTGGGTTGCGCCCTGAGCGATGCCTGGAAAGGCAAGGCCAAGGTCGTGCTGGATGCTGCCGCCGCCGAAGGCGTGATGGTGCTGCAGGCCGGTCCGGACACCGTGCGCTTCGCCCCCAGTCTGGTGGTTGAGGATGCCGACATTCGCGAAGGCCTGGATCGCTTCGAGCGCGCCGTTGCCAAGGTTGTCCAGGGCTGATGCCCTGCCGGGCGGCGCAGGACGCGCCGCCTCTATTCTCAGGATGAGCAGCTCCATGCGTGATCGGACAGTGGTTCCGGTCTTTCTCCAGACGGGCGTCCCCAAGCCCTCTGGGGCTTTTATTCGAGGTCGCTCCGGTGTGCGGAGCGCGGTTCCGGGAGAGGAGTAACGTCATGCTGGTGATGCGCCCCGCGCAAATGTCCGACCTTGCCGAAGTGCAGCGTCTGGCGGCGGACAGCCCGGTGGGCGTGACGTCGCTGCCGGATGACGCCAATCGCCTGCGCGATAAGATCGCGGCGTCGGAGGCCTCCTTTGCCGCCGAGGTCAGCTTCAATGGCGAGGAGAGCTACTTCTTCGTCCTCGAAGACAGCGCCAGCGGCAAGCTGGTCGGCTGCTCGGCCATCGTCGCCTCGGCGGGTTACTCGGAGCCTTTCTACAGCTTCCGCAACGAGACCTTCGTGCACGCCGCCCGCGAGCTGAAGATCCACAACAAGATTCACGTCCTCTCGCTGTGCCACGACCTGACCGGCAACAGCCTGCTGACCAGCTTCTATGTGCAGCGCGACCTGGTCGACAGCCCGTACGCCGAGCTCAATTCCCGCGGCCGTCTGCTGTTCATGGCCGGCCAGCCGGAGCGCTTCGCCGATGCGGTGGTGGTGGAGATCGTCGGCCACAGCGACGAGCAGGGCGACTCGCCGTTCTGGGATGCGGTCGGGCGCAACTTCTTCGACATGAACTACGCCGAGGCCGAGCGCCTGTGCGGCCTGAAGAGCCGCACCTTCCTCGCCGAGCTGATGCCGCATTACCCGATCTACGTGCCGCTGCTGCCGGACAGCGCCCAGGAAGCCATGGGCCAGGTGCATCCACGCGCGCAGATCACCTTCGACATCCTGATGCGCGAAGGCTTCGAAACCGACCACTACATCGACATCTTCGATGGCGGCCCGACCCTGCACGCGCGCACGTCCGGTATCCGTTCCATCGCCCAGAGCCGGGTGGTGCCGGTGCGCATCGGTGAGCCGACCAAGGGCGGCCGCCAGTACCTGGTGAGCAACGGCCAGTTGCAGGATTTTCGCGCCATCATCGCCGACCTCGACTGGGTGCCCGGCAAGCCGGTGACCCTCAGCGCCGAGGCGGCCGAGGCCCTGAGTGTCGGCGAAGGTGCCAGCGTCCGGTTGGTCGCGGTTTAACGCATTCACGCCTTCTCCCCGGGAGAAGGTGGCCCAGCAGGGCTGCATGAGGGGGCTCCCTCGGTCCCCGCAAGTGGGGATAACTCTGGAGGATTTATGATCGTTCGTCCCGTCCGTAGTACCGATCTGCCGGCGCTGATCGACCTGGCCCGCAGTACTGGCACAGGTCTGACCACGCTGCCGGCCAACGAGGCGCGCCTGACGCACCGGGTCGGCTGGGCGGAAAAGACCTTCAATGGCGAGGTCGAGCGCGCCGACGCCGACTACCTGTTCGTCCTGGAAGACGACGACGGCAAGGTCGTCGGCATCTCCGCCGTGGCCGGCGCTGTCGGCCTGCGCGAGCCCTGGTACAACTACCGGGTCGGCCTGACCGTCAGCGCCTCGCAGGAGCTGAAGATCCACCGCGAGATTCCCACGCTGTTTCTGGCTAACGACCTGACCGGCAACTCCGAGTTGTGCTCGCTGTTCCTGCATGCCGATCATCGCACCGGCCTCAATGGTCGCCTGTTGTCCAAGGCGCGCATGCTGTTCATCGCCGAGTTCCGCGAGCTGTTCGGCAACAAGGTGATCGCCGAAATGCGCGGCATGTCCGACGCGCAGGGGCGCTCGCCGTTCTGGGACAGCCTGGGCAGGCACTTCTTCAAGATGGAATTCGGCCAGGCCGATTACCTCACCGGCGTCGGCAACAAGGCGTTCATCGCCGAGCTGATGCCCAAGTTTCCGCTCTACACCTGCTTCCTGTCCGAGGCGGCGCGTGCCGTGATCGGTCAGGTGCACCCCGATACCGAGCCGGCGCTGGCCATGCTCAAGGGCGAGGGCTTCAGCTACCAGGGCTATGTCGACATCTTCGATGCCGGTCCGGCCATCGAGGTGGAAACCGACAAGATTCGCGCCGTGCGCGACAGCCAGACCCTGGTACTGGCCATCGGCACTCCGGGCGAAGACGCCATCCCCTATCTGATTCACAACCGCAAGCGCGAAGACTGCCGCATCACCGCCGCGCCGGCGCGTGCCGCTGCGGGCACCCTGGTGGTCGACCCGCTGACCGCCAAGCGCCTGCAGCTGAGCGCCGGCAGCCAGGTGCGTGCCGTGCCGCTGTCGGCCAAGGAGAGCAAGCAATGACCACCCATTACATCGCCGGCAGTTGGCAGGCAGGGCAGGGCGAGGCCTTCGATTCGCTCAATCCGGTCTCGCAGGAAGCCGTGTGGAGTGGCCTGGGCGCCAGTGCTGCGCAGGTCGAGCAGGCCGTGGCCGCCGCCCGCGCCGCTTTCCCGGCCTGGGCGCGCCGTTCGCTCGACGAGCGCATCGCCGTGCTCGAGCAGTTCGCCGCCACTCTCAAGGCACACAGTGACGAACTGGCCCGCACCATCGGCGAGGAGACCGGCAAGCCGCTGTGGGAGTCCGCCACCGAGGTGACCAGCATGGTCAACAAGGTCGCCATCTCCATTCAGAGCTACCGCGAGCGTACCGGCGAGAAGAGCGGCCCGCTGGCCGACGCCACCGCCGTGCTACGCCACAAGCCGCATGGCGTGGTCGCCGTGTTCGGCCCCTACAACTTCCCAGGCCACCTGCCCAACGGCCATATCGTGCCGGCACTGCTGGCCGGTAACGCGGTGGTGTTCAAGCCCAGCGAGCTGACCCCCAAGGTCGCCGAACTGACGGTCAAGTGCTGGATCGAGGCCGGTCTGCCGGCCGGCGTGCTCAACCTGGTGCAGGGCGCCCGCGAGACCGGCGTGGCCCTGGCCGGCAGTGCCGGCATCGATGGCCTGTTCTTCACCGGCTCCAGCCGCACCGGCAACCTGCTGCACAGCCAGTTCGCCGGCCGCCCGGACAAGATCCTGGCGCTGGAGATGGGCGGCAACAACCCGCTGGTGGTGGACGAGGTCAAGGATCTGGATGCCGCTGTTTACACCATCATCCAGTCCGCCTTTATCTCTGCCGGTCAGCGCTGCACCTGCGCCCGTCGCCTGCTGGTGCCGGTCGGTGCCTGGGGCGATGCCCTGCTGGCGCGCCTGGTGGCGGTAGCCTCGACCATCAAGGTCGGTGCCTTCGATGAGCAGCCGGCGCCGTTCATGGGCTCGGTGATCTCGCTGCAGGCCGCCGAGCACCTGCTCAAGGCGCAGCAGCATCTGCTGGAGAAGGGCGCCGAGGTGCTGCTGCAGATGATCCAGCCGGTGCCGAACGCCGCGCTGCTGACGCCGGGCATCGTCGACGTGACCCAGGTTGCCGAGCGCGTGGACGAGGAATTCTTCGGCCCGCTGCTGCAGGTGATCCGCTACGACGGCTTCGACGCTGCGATCGCCGAGGCCAACAATACCCAGTACGGCCTGGCCGCCGGTCTGCTGTCCGATTCGGCCGAGCGCTACCAGCAGTTCCTGATCGAGAGCCGCGCCGGCATCGTCAACTGGAACAAGCAGCTGACCGGCGCCGCCAGCAGCGCGCCGTTCGGCGGTGTGGGGGCCTCCGGCAACCATCGCGCCAGCGCCTATTACGCGGCCGACTATTGCGCCTACCCGGTCGCCTCGCTGGAAAGTGAAACCCTGAGCCTGCCCGCCACCCTGACCCCGGGAGTGAGTCTGTGATGTCCGCCTATGAAATGAACTTCGACGGCCTGGTCGGCCCGACCCACAACTACGGTGGCCTGTCCTACGGCAACGTGGCGTCGCAGAGCAACAGCCAGGCGGTCTCCAACCCCAAGGAAGCGGCCAAGCAGGGTCTGGGCAAGATGAAGGCGCTGATGGACATGGGCTTCAAGCAGGGCGTGTTCGCCCCGCAGGAGCGCCAGGACGTCGCCGCGCTGCGCAGCCTGGGCTTCACCGGCAGCGATGCCGAAGTGATCGCCAAAGCCGCCAAGGAGGCCATGCCGCTGCTGGCCGCCTGCAGCTCTGCGTCGAGCATGTGGACCGCCAACTCCTGCACCGTCAGCCCCAGCGCCGACACGGCGGATGGTCGCGTGCATTTCACCGCCGCCAACCTCAACTGCAAGTTCCATCGCTCGATCGAGCATCCGACCACCAGCCGCGTGTTGCGCGCCATGTTCAACAACGAAGCGCACTTCGCCCATCACGCCGCGCTGCCGGCGGTAGGCCAGTTCGGTGACGAGGGTGCGGCCAACCACACGCGCTTCTGCAAGAACTACGGTGAGGCCGGCGTGGAGTTCTTCGTGTTCGGCCGCAGCGCCTTCGACAGCCGCTTCCCGGCGCCGCAGCGCTACCCGGCGCGGCAGACCCTGGAAGCCTGCCAGGCGGTGGCCCGCCTGCACGGCCTGGGTGACGAGGGCGTGGTCTATGCCCAGCAGAACCCGGCGGTGATCGACCAGGGCGTGTTCCACAACGACGTGATCTCGGTGGGCAACGGTGAAGTGCTGTTCTATCACCAGGATGCCTTCCTCGACACCGACAAGGTATTGGCCGAGTTGGGCGACAAGCTGGCCCGCCGCGGCGGCAACTTCCAGGCCGTGCGCGTGCCGGCCAGCGCGGTGAGCGTGGAGGACGCGGTCAAGTCCTACCTGTTCAACAGCCAGCTGCTGACCCGCGCCGATGGCAGCATGCTGCTGATCGTGCCGGAGGAGTGCCGCAACAATGCCAATGTGTGGAACTACCTGAACGAGCTGACCAGCGGCAACGGTCCGATCCGCGAAGTGAAGGTGTTCGACCTCAAGCAGAGCATGCAGAACGGTGGAGGGCCTGCCTGCCTGCGCCTGCGCGTGGCGCTCAAGGAAGAGGAGTTCGCGGCGGTCAACCCGGGCGTGGTGATGACCCCCGAACTGTTCACCACCCTCAACACCTGGGTCGACAAGCATTACCGCGATCGCCTGGCGGAAAGCGATCTGGCCGACCCGCAACTGCTGATTGAGTGCCGGACGGCATTGGATGAACTGACGCAGATCCTTAAACTGGGCTCCGTCTATCCTTTCCAACTCGCCTGAGAGCACTGAACATGTCCGAAGCCCTGCAACTGATTCTCGAAGATACCGACGGCACCCAGCTGGAAACCTCCTGCACCCGCTTCGCCGTGGTCTGGCAGGGCAAGGAAGTGTGGATCCAGGCCGTCGGTGATCAGCTGTTGATCGGCGTCGACGTGGAAGAGGGCGATACCGAGTACGCCAATCTGCTGCTGCGCCCGCAGGCCACCAATCTGGTCGGCCTGCAGCTGGAGATGGAGCCGGCCGATCTGGCGGGCGACGACGATGACCATGTGCATGGTCCCGACTGCAAACATTGAGGTGACCCCATGCTCGCCCTCGGCAAACTGCTCGAACTGACCCTGGCCGGCCGCGAGCCGACCGAGAAGATTCAGCTGACCCGCGAGGGCGCGCGCCTGCACTGGCTGGGCGAGGGTGCACTGGAAGTGACGCCCGCCAGCAACGACGACAGCGGTCTCGACCTGCTGTTGTCGGCCGGCATCCACGGCAACGAAACGGCGCCGATCGAGTTGCTCGATCGCCTGCTGCAGGCCATCGCCTCCGGCGAACTGCTACCGAAGGTGCGCATGCTGTTTCTGTTCGGCAATCCGGAGGCCATGCGCCGCGGCGAGCGTTACGTGGAGCAGGATATCAATCGCCTGTTCGATGGGCGTCATGAGCAGAGCAGCGGTTTCGAGGCGCTGCGCGCCAACGAGCTGGAACGTTATGCGGCGTCTTTCTTCTGCAAGGAAGGCCGGGCGCGTTTGCATTACGACCTGCATACGGCCATTCGTGGCTCGAAGATCGAGCAGTTCGCCCTGTATCCCTATGTCGAAGGCCGCCAGCATTCGCGCGCCGAGCTGGCCCGCCTCAACGCCGCCGGCATCGACGCCGTGCTGCTGCAGCGCAAGACCGGCATCACCTTCAGCTCATACACCTACGCGCGCCTGGGCGCCGAGGCTTTCACCCTGGAGCTGGGCAAGGCGCGGCCGTTCGGGCAGAACGAAGCGGTCAACCTCGACTTGCTGGAAGCCCGTCTGCGTCAGCTGGTGGAGCAGTGCGAGCCGGAGACCGAGTCGCTGGAGGGGCTGCAGCTGTTTGCTGTGGCCCGCGAGGTCATCAAGCACAGCGACGCTTTCCAGCTGCATCTGCCGGCCGATATCGAGAACTTCACCGAGCTGGAGCCTGGCTTTTTACTGGCCGAGGACATTGCCGGTACCCGCTGGCTGGTGGAGGAGGAGGGCGCGCGCATCATCTTCCCCAACCCCAAGGTGAAGAACGGCCTGCGTGCCGGCATTCTGATCGTGCCCACCACCCTCTGATCCTTCGCTTTCGCCGGAAGGGGCGGCCGGCGGGTTTGATCCGCTAGCCCCGTGACCGGCTCATGGCCTGATAGTCGTTTTCTATCCAAATTCCCTGTAAACGGGCTGTCCATGCTGCGCGGGGCCGATATAATGCGGCCCTTTGCCGGTGTTAGCCGTGCGGCCGTTTGCCTGGATGAAATAGATGAAAAGCGCAGAAATCCGTGAAGCCTTCCTCCGCTTCTTCGAAGAGAAGGGGCACACCCGCGTTGCCTCCAGTTCGCTGATTCCGGCGAACGACCCGACCCTGCTGTTCACCAATGCCGGCATGAACCAGTTCAAGGACTGCTTCCTCGGCCTGGAGAAGCGTGCCTACACCCGCGCGACCACCAGTCAGAAGTGCGTGCGTGCCGGTGGCAAGCACAACGACCTGGAAAACGTCGGCTACACCGCGCGCCACCACACCTTCTTCGAAATGCTGGGTAACTTCAGCTTCGGCGACTATTTCAAGCGCGACGCCATCACCTACGCCTGGGAGTTCCTGACCAGCGACAAGTGGCTGAACCTGCCGAAAGAGAAACTCTGGGTCACCGTCTACGCCACCGATGACGAGGCCTACGACATCTGGCACAAGGAAGTCGGCATCCCGGCCGAGCGCATGATCCGCATCGGCGACAACAAGGGGGCGCCGTACGCCTCCGACAACTTCTGGGCGATGGGCGATACCGGTCCGTGCGGCCCGTGCACCGAAATCTTCTTCGACCACGGCGAGCACATCTGGGGCGGCCCGCCCGGCTCGCCGGAAGAAGACGGCGACCGCTACATCGAAATCTGGAACAACGTGTTCATGCAGTTCAACCGCACTGCGGACGGCGTGCTGCACCCGCTGCCGGCGCCGAGCGTGGACACCGGCATGGGCCTTGAACGCATCAGCGCCGTGCTGCAGCACGTCAATTCCAACTACGAGATCGACCTGTTCCAGAGCCTGCTCAATGCCGCGGCCAAGGCCATCGGCTGCGCCAACGAAGGCCAGGCCTCGCTGAAAGTCGTCGCCGACCATATCCGTTCCTGCGGTTTCCTGATCGCCGACGGCGTGACACCGTCCAACGAAGGCCGCGGCTATGTACTGCGCCGCATCGTGCGCCGCGCCTGCCGTCACGGCAACAAGCTGGGCGCCAAGGGCAGCTTCTTCTACCAGATCGTCGCCGCGCTGGTGGCCGAGATGGGCGAAGCCTTCCCCGAGCTGAAACAGCAGCAGGCGCATATCGAGCGTGTGCTGAAAACCGAGGAAGAACAGTTCGCCAAGACCCTGGAGCAGGGCCTGAAGATTCTCGAGCAGGATCTGGCCGGCTTGCAGGGTTCGGTGATTCCGGGCGACATCGTGTTCAAGCTGTACGACACCTACGGCTTCCCGGTCGACCTGACCGGCGACATCGCCCGCGAGCGCGAACTGACCCTCGACGAAGAAGGCTTCGAGCGCGAGATGGAGGCCCAGCGCGAGCGTGCCCGTTCCGCCAGCGCCTTCGGCATGGACTACAACAGCCTGGTCAAGGTCGACGGCGATACCCGCTTCCTCGGCTACGACAGCACCAGTGCCAGCGGCAAGGTCGTTGCCCTGTTCAAGGCTGGCGCCGCCGTTGACAGTCTCGCCGAGGGCGAGGAGGGCGTTGTGGTGCTGGACCAGACCCCGTTCTACGCCGAGTCCGGCGGCCAGGTCGGTGACTGTGGCTACCTGGAAAGCGCCGGTGTGCGCTTCGATGTGCGCGACACCACCAAGGCTGGCGGTGCGTTCCTGCACCACGGCGTGGCCGCCAAGGGGGGGCTGAGTGTGGGAGCTTCGCTGAAGGCCGAGGTGGATGCTTCGGTACGCCAGGCCACTGCGCTGAACCACTCTGCAACTCACCTGCTGCATGCCGCGCTGCGTCAGGTGCTCGGCGAGCACGTCCAGCAGAAAGGCTCGCTGGTCGACAGCCAGCGCCTGCGCTTCGACTTCAGCCACTTCGAGGCGATCAAGCCTGAGCAGCTGAAAGCATTGGAAGATCTGGTCAACGCCGAGATTCGCAAGAACTCCATGGTTGAGACCGAGGAAACCGATATCGAGACCGCCAAGGCCAAGGGTGCCATGGCGCTGTTCGGCGAGAAGTATGGCGACGACGTACGCGTGCTGACCATGGGCGGCGGTTTCTCCGTCGAGCTGTGCGGCGGTACTCACGTGTCGCGCACCGGCGACATTGGTCTGCTCAAGATCACCAGTGAAGGTGGTGTGGCGGCGGGCGTGCGCCGTATCGAGGCAGTCACCGGCGCTGCCGCGCTGGCTTGGCTCAATGGTGCCGAGGAGCAACTCAAGGAAGCGGCCAGCCTGGTCAAGGGCAGTCGCGACAATGTACTGGACAAGCTGTCCGCGCTGATCGAGCGCAACCGTCAGCTGGAGAAGGAGCTGGAGCAGCTCAAGGCCAAGGCTGCCAGTGCGGCGGGCAACGATCTGGCCGGCGCGGCGGTCGACGTCAAGGGCGTCAAGGTGCTCGCTTCGCGTCTCGATGGCCTGGACGGCAAAGCTCTGCTGGCGATGGTCGATCAGCTGAAGAACAAGCTGGGGAGCGCGGTGATCCTCCTGGGCGGTGTGTTCGAAGACAAGGTTGTGCTGGTTGCTGGTGTTACCCAGGACCTGACCGCCAAGCTCAAGGCGGGTGATCTGATGAAGCAGGCGGCAGCGGCTGTGGGCGGCAAGGGCGGTGGACGCCCGGACATGGCCCAGGGCGGCGGCACCGACGCCGGCAAGCTGGATGAAGCGCTGGCGCTGGCCGCCAGCTTCGTCGACGGCGCGCTGTAAGGTTGATAAGACAAGGCCTGCAGTGCGTCCGGCAGGCCTTGGCAGTGTGACCCGTTGCGGGTCTAATGGGCGCCCTTCGGGGAATCAGGCGGCTTTTTGACATGGCTTTGATCGTACAGAAGTTTGGGGGCACCTCAGTCGGCACCGTCGAGCGTATTCAGCAGGTGGCCGAAAAGGTGAAGAAGTTCCGCGAGAAGGGCGACGATATCGTCGTCGTGGTTTCCGCCATGAGTGGCGAAACCAATCGCCTGATCGATCTGGCCAAGCAGGTCAGCGACGGTCAGCCGGTACCGCGTGAGCTGGATGTAATGGTGTCCACGGGAGAGCAGGTGACCATTGCTCTGCTGGCCATGGCGCTGATCAAGCTCGATGTGCCGGCGGTCTCCTACACCGGTAATCAGGTGCGCATTCTCACCGACAGCGCGCACAACAAGGCGCGTATTCTGCAGATCGATGACGCCAAGATTCGCGCCGATCTCAAGGCCGGTCGTGTGGTCGTGGTCGCCGGTTTCCAGGGCGTGGACGAGCAGGGCAACATCACCACCCTCGGTCGTGGTGGTTCCGACACTACCGGCGTGGCCCTGGCTGCTGCGCTCAAGGCCGACGAGTGCCAGATCTATACCGATGTCGATGGTGTGTATACCACCGACCCGCGCGTAGTGCCCAAGGCCCAGCGTCTGGACAAGATCACCTTCGAAGAGATGCTGGAGATGGCCAGCCTCGGCTCCAAGGTGCTGCAGATCCGCTCGGTGGAGTTCGCCGGCAAGTACAACGTCCCGCTGCGCGTGCTGCACAGCTTCCAGGAGGGTCCGGGCACCCTCATTACCCTTGATGAAGAGGAATCCATGGAACAGCCGATCATCTCCGGCATCGCCTTCAATCGCGACGAAGCCAAGTTGACCATCCGTGGTGTACCGGATATTCCGGGCGTGGCCTTCAAGATCCTCGGCCCGATCAGTGCTGCGAACATCGAGGTGGACATGATCGTGCAGAACGTGGCGCACGATAACACCACCGACTTCACCTTCACTGTGCACCGCAACGATTACAACAGCGCCATGGGCGTGTTGGAGAACACTGCTCGCGAACTGGGCGCTCGTGAGGTCATCGGCGACATCAATATCGCCAAGGTCTCTATCGTCGGTGTCGGGATGCGCTCCCACGCCGGTGTCGCCAGCCGCATGTTCGAGGCCCTGGCGAAGGAGACCATCAATATCCAGATGATCTCCACTTCCGAGATCAAGGTGTCGGTGGTGATTGAAGAGAAATACCTGGAACTGGCTGTGCGTGCCTTGCACACTGCCTTCGAGCTGGACGCTCCAGCCCGACAGGTTGAGTAAAGGTTGATCCGAAAGGCGCGGCTGATCCGCGCCTTTTGCGTTTTTGAGCGGTTTGGCGGGGAACTTTCCTTTTGTCCGGGCTGGTCAATACTTGGGTGAAGGTCGTGACTTGAACAGGACGCGGCTGCCACCATTTTTATTTCTGCAGACTAGTTGTTCTGAACATTGAAATCCGTGAGGAGAAAGGAATGCTGATTCTGACTCGCCGGGTCGGAGAGACCCTGATGGTGGGTGATGATGTCACTGTCACCGTGTTGGGTGTGAAAGGTAACCAGGTACGGATCGGCGTTAACGCTCCGAAGGAAGTTGCCGTGCACCGCGAAGAGATCTACCAGCGCATCCAGAAAGAAAAGGGTGACGAACCAAGCCATTAATTTTTATAAAAATTTTGGTTTGCAAACGGGGAAAACATGGTTATCATGCGCCCCGTGTTGCGGAGAGGTGGCCGAGTGGCCGAAGGCGCTCCCCTGCTAAGGGAGTACACCTCAAAAGGGTGTCGGGGGTTCGAATCCCCCCTTCTCCGCCATATTCACAACCTAGGTTGTGTTGGTGCTAAGTCAGATAAGTTATTGAATTTATTCTGAAAAGTGCTTGACCGAAAAGTTAAGCTCTCTATAATGCGCCACCCACGCACTCATAGCTCAGCTGGATAGAGTACCCGGCTACGAACCGGGCGGTCGGAGGTTCGAATCCTCCTGAGTGCGCCATACTAGATGATGCGTATTACGTGTTATCTAAACCAGCGGTGATCTGGTCTAAAAAGCACCACACGCACTCATAGCTCAGCTGGATAGAGTACCCGGCTACGAACCGGGCGGTCGGAGGTTCGAATCCTCCTGAGTGCGCCATTAGCCAAAAGGCCCGCATTAATGCGGGCCTTTTGCATTTCAGCGTTTTTTCTTTACGCAGCCTGCCTCGTCGAAGATGACTTGCCGCTTGTTTCCTTGCTGGTCGTCGTAGTGATAGCGAGTATCGCCGTTCTGCGTGGTGATCTTGTCGGGCTCGCCAAGGGCACTTTCTATATCGGCTTGGGTCATGCCGCTGCGCACTTGCTTGCGGATCATGGCGGTGCGGCGCTCGGTGCCTGTCACCTGGTTGCCGCATCCGTCTTGCTTGCTGCCAACTATCGTCAATTCTTGTTGGTCGTGGTCGCTCGTTCCCTTGCCTTTGGCTGCTTTCTTCTTGGTTTTTGCCATGGGGACGACTTTTCCTTGTCCTGGGGTTGGGTTGTAGGCGTTGTGCAGGGATTGATTGGTGTGGCTAGGGCAACCGCTCAGCGTGAAGCTAATGCGCCCATTCTCGTCTTCGCAGCGAAATACGGTGGATGCCTGGATTTCGTTGGTCTGTATAAAAAAGAATGCGCAGAGCGTTGCGCAGATTGGTCGCAGCATGATTCGTCCTCCTTGACGTTCGCTTAACAGGCTAGCCGAGCTTCCTTGAGGTGCCAGCGTGCCTTGTGAACTGGCGCAAGCGTCGGAGAAACAAGTTGAAGGCAATGGCGCAAGCACTTGTTCTAGGCGCTATTGGGTCGCCCTGTATGTGGCTGGCGGTGCTATCATTGCCAGGTCAGCCCCGTCGGGGCTTGTGGAATACCACCATGGACTTACCCAGTAGTTACTCAAAACTTCCCCCGCCCAATCGTGTATTGACTGATTGACCCTCGCGGCGCGCCCTGCTGCTGGGGTGGAGCGTGCCGTATGACTGAAGTAGAAGCCAAAAAGCCGCAAGAAAGCCTGCAGGATCGCCTTGCTCAGGTGATCGAGCTATTGCATCGCCACAAGCTGGTTGAGGGGTTGACCCATCGCCAGGAAGGGCAGCATCAGGATCTTGTTGAAAACCTGGTGCATCGGCAGAACCTCGTTGAGCTCCAGCGTAAGCTGGATGATCTGCACTCTGCCGACGTGGCTCATATTCTCGAAGCGCTCCCGCTTGATGACCGACTGACAGTCTGGCAGTTGGTCAAGGCAGAGCGTGACGGCGATATCCTGCTTGAAGTGTCTGACGCGGTTCGCGAGTCGTTGATCGCCGACATGGATGATCACGAAATCCTCGCTGCGGCCAGGGATATGGATGCGGATGAACTGGCTGATCTGGCGCCAGAATTGCCGCGTGACGTGGTCTTCGAGCTCATGGAGAGCCTGGATGCTCAGCAGCGCGAGCGTGTTCGCTCGGCGCTCTCCTATGAAGAGGATCAGGTCGGTGCGCTGATGGACTTCGAGATGGTCACCATCCGTGAAGATGTCAGTTTGGAGGTGGTGCTGCGTTATCTGCGCCGTCTGAAGGAGTTGCCGGGGCATACTGACAAGCTGTTCGTGGTTGATTACGACGGTGTGCTCAAGGGGGTTCTGCCGATCAAGCGGCTGCTGGTCAATGATCCTGACAAGCAGGTGAGCGAGGTGATGGCCAGTGATCCTGTGAGTTTCCAGCCCGATGAGGATGCTTACGATGCGGCTCAGGCCTTTGAGCGCTATGACCTGATTTCTGCTCCTGTGGTGGAGAAGGACGGCAAGTTGATCGGCCGTCTGACCATCGATGAAATGGTCGATCTGATTCGCGAGGAGAGTGAAAGCGAAGTGCTGAATATGGCCGGCCTGCGCGAGGAGGAGGATATCTTTGCGTCGGTCTGGAAGTCGGTCGGCAACCGCTGGGCGTGGCTGGCGGTCAACCTGGTCACGGCGTTTCTGGCTTCGCGTGTGATCGGTCTGTTCGAGGGCTCAATTGAGAAGCTGGTAGCGCTGGCGGCGCTGATGCCGATCGTGGCGGGTATCGGTGGAAACTCGGGTAATCAGACAATCACCATGATTGTGCGCGCGATGGCCTTGGATCAGATCAGCACTGGTAATACCTCGCGCTTGTTGCGCAAGGAGCTGGGCGTCGGGCTGATCAATGGGCTGCTTTGGGGGGGGGTGATCGGTGTGGTGGCCTACTGGCTCTACGATAGCTGGTCGCTGGGCCTGGTGATGACCGGTGCGATGACGCTCAATCTGCTGCTTGCGGCGTTGATGGGGGTTCTGATTCCTATGACCCTCATGCGCCTGGGGCGAGATCCGGCCATGGGTGCCAGTGTCATGATCACGGCGATGACCGATAGTGGGGGGTTCTTCATTTTCCTCGGCTTGGCGACACTGTTCCTCCTCTAGGAAAAATCCCCACAAAAAAGCCGGCATTAGCCGGCTTTTTTGTTTCTCTCTGGATTAGGCATCTTCTTCGGTGTTCATGCCTGCATCGTGAGCAATCAGTGCTACGAGGGCATTTTGCTGGCGATGCGAGAGTTGGCGGAAGCGCTGCAGCAGTTCGCGTTCGTGCAGGGAGAGCTCGGGGCTGTCCAGTCGCAGGCTTGGCTCGTCACCCAGGGCGCCTTCCTGAAGCAGGCTCTGTTCCAGGCGGGCGATGATTTCCGAGTTCATGCTGCGATGATGATTGCGTGCTACGTCGGAAATGCGCTCGCGCATTCCGTCGGGCAGGCGGACAACGAATTTGTCAGCTGTACGGCTGGAATAAATGGCCTGTTTCATAGGGCGTATACATTAAACCGGTTAGTTCAGGAAAGCGATGCTGGCATTCAGCTATTGAATTATCACTGCTTTGACCATGATAGGCGCTAGCCGTTCAGCCGGTAACCACATCGAATTATTTAGTCGGTCGACTAATTGACGCCAATTACACGGCGTATTTTGCATCTGAATGCAGGCGCATTGCCAGCACCAGCTGTCTGAAATGCGCACGGTTAGTCAAAACTGCCTTGCTGGTCAGTTAGTGAGGATTGCTCTAGAGGTTCCTTGGCGCTGTCCGCTCTGTGTTTGGGAGGTATTTGGTTGCAGCTAAGAGATTGATGTGCATGACAAATACGGCGTTGCCCGCTACCATTCGGCGCGTCATATGTCCCAGTAGCTCAATTGGATAGAGCATCCCCCTCCTAAGGGGAAGGTTGGAGGTTCGACCCCTCTCTGGGACGCCATACCATGGTGCTTGGCTTAATGGGCCTGGGCGTGACGAGGTGGCAAAAAAAAACCGGCTAATAGCCGGTTTTTTTATTCAACCTGTGCAGGTCGATATCGGGATTTGGTCGGAGCGACTGGATTCGAACCAGCGACCTTCTCGTCCCGAACGAGACGCGCTACCAAGCTGCGCTACGCTCCGAAGGATGGCGCGCATTTTACCGAAAAAGTTTTGCTGCACAAGGGGTTAGCGAGAAGTTTTTTGTTGCCCCGCATCCATGCGGAGCATGCATGGGAAATGCCTAAAGCTCTTTGACGGTGATGACCTGGTCTTTATTGATCCGGGCCGGTTTGCCGTCCAGTTGCTCGAATTCGTAGAAGCCCGAGTCTTCATCGAATTCCGGTGTGTCCACGGTCTGAACCTGGCTGCCATCGTTGAGTGTGATCACGCTGGGGGTGGCGCAACCGCTCAGGCTGGCGATGCCGAGAAAGGCAAAGCAGAGGTACAGCTTCCGTCGGGTCATGGTTATCTCCTTGATTTCAGTGCAAGTGCTGAATTTCTGACGGAGATAAGCCAGGTGAGTTCAATCCTTTTTATGCGTCGATGCAGCCTTGAGCAGTTCAGGCGTATTCAGGTTGCTCAATCGAGGATCGTCGGCGGCGCATGGGTAGGCCAGGGCATCAAGTCGCTGCAATGCGCGCCTCGGGCTGCGTTCGCCGTCATTCCAGAGCGCCAATAATGCGGGGTACAGGTTTTTAGGCAGGACACAGAACAGCGGTTGCCAGTGCTCATCCTGGCGAACCATCAGCGGTCGCTCTGGCGCCTGCTGCGCAGTCTCCATCAGATCGAGCAACAGTGCCTTGTCCAGGCTTGGTGCGTCGCAGGGTAATACCAGCATCCGGGGGTGCCGGGCCTGGGGCAGGCCGGCGAGGATGCCAGCCAACGGTCCCTGAAAGCCTGTTTCAACATCGCTGACCAGATGGTCCGCATAGCTGGCATAGCGCTCGTGATTGCGATTGCAGGAGATGATCAGGTCATCGGTGAGGGCGCGCACCTGCTCATGCAAATGAGCAATCAGGGGTTGTCCACGCCACTCTATCAGGCCCTTATCTTGGCCGCCCATGCGCTGTCCGCGGCCGCCGGCCAGCAAGAGGATGGAGCAGTGGGGGCGGTGATCGGTCATGGCGGTCTCGGGGTTGGGGCCTGTGATATAACACCGGCCTGTTTTCGCCACAACCGGACCCTGCCATGAGTCACAAGGCCGAGGCGGCTTTCGTGCCGCTGAACATTGCCGTTCTCACTGTAAGCGATACCCGCACTCTACAAACCGATACCTCCGGGCAACTGTTCGTTGACCGGCTTACCGATGCAGGTCACCACCTCGCCGCTCGCCTATTGTTGAAGGACGATCTGTACCGCATTCGCGCCCAGGTGGCGCAGTGGATTGCCGAGGATGAGGTTCAGGTGGTGCTGATCACCGGTGGAACGGGCTTTACTGGGCGAGACAGCACACCTGAAGCGGTGGCTTGTCTGTTGGACAAGCAGGTCGATGGATTTGGGGAGTATTTCCGGCATATATCGGTGGGCGACATTGGCACCTCCACCATGCAGTCGCGGGCCCTGGCAGGACTGGCTAATGGCACGCTGGTCTGTTGCCTGCCAGGCTCCACCAATGCCTGTCGCACGGCCTGGGATGGCATCCTCGCCGAGCAACTGGACAACCGCCACCGTCCCTGCAATTTCGTCGCGCATCTCAAGCCCGTTGATCCCTGTGAGAGTCGTGGATGAGTCTACTGCCCGTTGAGGATGCGCTTGAACGCCTGCTGACGCTGGCCGAGCAGGCGCCGATTCGTGAGCTGGAGGTGTTGCCGCTGGCGGCAGCGGATGGTCGAGTACTGGCGACCGAACTGGTCGCAGGGCTGGATCTACCGCCCTGGCCGAACAGTGCCATGGATGGTTATGCCCTGCGTCTGGGTGATTACAGTGGCGCAGCCATGCCAGTGACCCAGCGCGTCTTCGCCGGCCACGCGCCGCAGGCGCTGCAGCCAGGCAGCTGTGCGCGAATCTTTACCGGTGCGCCACTGCCACCCGGGGCCGATACGGTGGAGATGCAGGAGAATTGTGAGGTGCTCGCCGACGGTCGTGTGCGTTTCCTTGAGCCGCTGCGAGCAGGGCAGAACGTCCGTGCCCAGGGGCAGGAGACGCGTCGAGGCGAGGTGGTGCTCAATGCAGGTACGCGCCTTGGTCCTGTGGAACTGGGGTTGGCTGCTTCGCTCGGCTGTGCCCAGCTGCCGGTTCGTCGCAAGCCCCGGGTTGCGGTGCTTTCCACGGGCGACGAGTTGCTCGAGCCAGGCCAGCCGCTTGGGCCCGGTCAGATATATAACAGCAATCGTCGCGTACTGTGCTCCTGGCTACAGCGTTTGGGCTGCGAGGTGGTGGATGCCGGTATCCTGCCGGATGACCTAGAGCAAACCCGTCTGGCTCTGGGGGCTCTGGATGAGGTTGATCTGATTCTTTCCACCGGTGGCGTTTCCGTCGGCGAGGCTGATTTTCTCGGCCAGGTACTGCGCGAGGAGGGCGATCTGGCTCTGTGGAAGCTGGCTATCAAACCAGGTAAGCCGCTGACCTGTGGCCATTACCGCGGCATTCCGGTGCTGGGCTTGCCGGGCAATCCAGCCTCGACACTGGTGACCTTTGGCCTGTTGGCACGGCCCTATCTATTGCGACGCCTGGGTGTGGCAGAGGTCGAGCCACTGGCTTTTACGGTGCCGGCAGGTTTTACCTGGGGCAAGCCAGGCAGTCGCCGTGAATACCTGCGCGCACGCGTAGAGCATGGACGTGCTGTGCTCTACACCAACCAGAGCTCTGGCGTGCTGCGCAGCGTTGCCTGGGCCGATGGCCTGGTCGAGGTGATGGAGGGGAGCACCTATGGCGAAGGCGACGCGCTGCGCTTTATTCCGCTGAGCGAATTGCTCGGCTAGGACGTCAGCTCAGAGCGGCGCGCTCTTGCGCTGCTCGCGATATTCGCCCGGTGTCATGCCAGTCCAGGCCTTGAAACTGCGGTGGAAGGAGCGCGACTCGGTGAAACCCAGATAGCTGGCGATATCCTGGATAGCCAGTTCGCTACGTAGCAGGTAGTGCTCGGCCAGCTCCTGGCGCAGCTGGTCGAGAATTTCCTGGTAGCTGGTACCGGCCTGCTGTAGGTGGCGCTGCAGGGTGCGTACGGTCATGTGGAACTTCTCCGCCACCTTCTCCTTGCGCGGCAGGCCATCCTTGAGCAGCAGGCGCAGGGCATTCTTCACTCGCTGCGGCAGCGGCTCGCCGTCATCCAGCCCGGCCATCATGGTCAGCGCGTGCTCTTCCAGGGTGCGCAGCAGGTTGGGATCGGCCTGGCGCAATGGGATGGCCAGGTAGTCCAGCGGCACCAGCAGGGCGCTGTAGGGCTGGTCGAAACGCACGGGGCAGCCGAACACCGCTTCATAGTCCTCCAGGGCTGCGGCGGCGGGGCGCCGATGTTCCAGCCACACTTCGCTTGGCGATCTGTCCATTTCAGCGATCCAGCGGGCGTAGAGAATCCATGAGGCCAGCACATTTTCCACCATGTGGCGGCGGATCTCCGGATCCTGGTGGCGACAGTTCCAGATCAGCCGTACATGGTCGCCGGCCGGCTCTACGCGACTGGTGCCCATGTCGCCGACCAGCTTCTCGTAAGGCACGATGCGTCCCATCGCCTCGCCCAGGGTGGCACAGTTCATGGTGATGTAGCCGAGCACGCTCCATGAGCCGGGTTGTACGTAGCGCGCTGAGTGCAGGCCGAATAGCGGGTCATTGGAGACCTGCAGCAGGTGCGCCAGCAAGCGTTCGTGCATTTCGCTGGGAATGCGCCGGCCATTGTCGGCCAGGTCCTCCTGGGTCACGCCGGCCGCGGCACGCGCGGCGGCCAGGTCCAGGCCGAGTGCTTCGGCATGGCGCAGGTATTTGAGCAGGGCGGGGACTGAGGTATAGCCGAGGGTCAGCATCGTTTCTTGTTGTTCTGCTTGTCTTGATTGGCGACAGGCGCTGGCTCGATTCGACAGTGACCGAGCCGGGCCGCTGGCTAGTATAGGCAGCCATTGAGAATGACCGGAATACTGGGAGCACGCATGCGACGTTGGAATGGATGGGGCGACGAGGCCACTGTGGTGGAGCTGCCGGCGCATGGCGCGGCTTTCCTGGCGCAGCGGGTCGGCGTGGGGCAGCGTCTGCCGGATGCCAGTCTGGAGCAGGTGCTGGCGCGGGTGCCCGAATCGCGCCTGAGCCTGCGCCACCCGCAGATCAGTGTCGATGCCGAAGTGCGTGTGCGCCATGCCCGCGGCCAGAGCCTGCCGGACTGGCTGGCCATGCGCTCCGGTGAATTCGGCGTGTTCCCTGACGGCGTCGCTCTGCCGGAAACCGCCGCGCAGATCCGCGAGCTGCTGGCCTGGGCCCGGCAGCAGGACGCCATCGTCATCCCCTACGGTGGCGGTACCTCGGTGGCCGGGCATATCAACCCGGTCGAGTCCGCCAAGCCGGTGCTGACCCTGTCGCTGGAGCGCATGACCCAGCTGCTCGACCTCGACGAGCAGAGCCAGATCGCCACCTTCGGCCCCGGCGCCAACGGCCCGCAGGTAGAGGCGCAGCTGCGCGCGCGCGGCTACACCCTCGGCCACTTTCCGCAGTCCTGGGAGATGTCTACCCTCGGCGGCTGGGTCGCCAGCCGCTCCAGCGGCCAGCAGTCGCTGCGCTACGGGCGCATCGAGCAGCTGTTTGCCGGCGGCAAGGTCGAGACCTTCGCCGGCACCCTGGACATCCCGACCTTCCCGGCCTCGGCTGCCGGCCCCGACCTGCGCGAGCTGATCCTCGGCAGCGAAGGCCGCTTCGGGGTGATCTCCGAGGTCAAGGTACGGGTGACCAAGCTGGCCGAGCAGGAGAAGTTCTTCGCCGTGTTCCTGCCCAGCTGGCAGCAGGCCCTGGCCGGCATCCGCGCACTGGTGCAGGCGCGCATCCCGTTGTCGATGCTGCGCCTGTCCAACGCCATCGAGACCGAGACCCAGCTGGCCCTGGCCGGACACCCCGAACAGATCGCCCTGCTGGAGAAATACCTGGCCCTGCGCGGCGCCCGTGTCGGCAAGTGCATGCTGACCTTCGGCGTCACCGGTAACCGCAGCCAGAACGCGCTGTCGGTGAAACAGGCGAAAAAACTGCTGAAGGGCTTTGGCGGCGTGTTCACCGGCACCCTGCTGGGCAAGAAGTGGGCGGAGAACCGCTTCCGCTTCCCCTATCTGCGTCACGGCCTGTGGGAGGCCGGCTATGCGGTGGACACCCTGGAAACGGCCACCGACTGGAGCAACGTCGACCACCTGCTGAACCAGGTCGAGGCCAGTCTGCGCCAGGGCCTGGCGGAGGAGGGCGAGCGGGTTCATGTATTCACCCACCTGTCGCACGTCTACGGCCAGGGTTCGAGCATCTACACCACCTACGTGTTCCGTCCGGGCGACAGCTACGAAGCCACCCAGGCGCGCTGGAGCAAGCTCAAGCAGGCGGCCAGCCAGGCCATCACCGCCAACCGCGGCACCATCAGCCACCAGCACGGCGTCGGTCGTGACCACGCGCCATACCTGGCGGCGGAGAAGGGTGAGCTGGGCATGGCCGCGCTCAAGGCCATGGCGCAGCATTTCGATCCGGAGCGGCGCCTGGCTCCTGGCGTGCTCTTGGATGACTGATATGGCCTGGAACGCCGCCTGGCGTGAGGCCGCGCTGCCTGAGCTGGCGGCGCGCGACTGGGACCTGATCGTCGTCGGCGGCGGCATCAGCGGCGCCGGCATCCTGCGCGAGGCGGCGCGACGCGGCTGGAGCTGCCTGCTGCTGGAACAACGCGACTTCGCCTGGGGTACTTCCAGTCGCTCGTCGAAGATGGTCCACGGCGGCCTGCGCTATATCGCCAAGGGCCAGCTGGGCCTGACCCGCGACTCGGTGCGCGAGCGCCAGCGCCTGCTCGGCGAGGCGCCGGGCCTGGTCGATGCGCTGCCGTTCCTGTTCCCGCATTACCGCGGCAAGTTTCCCGGGCCCAAGGTGTTCGGCGGCCTGCTCGGCGTTTACGACGCCCTGGCCGGCCAGCGCCTGCACCGTTACCACCCGGCCGGCGAGCTGCGCTATCTGGCGCCGGGGCTGAACGAGGCCGAGCTGCTCGGCGGTACCCTGTTCACCGACGCCGTTACCGATGACGCGCGCCTGGTCATGCGCGTGCTGGGCGAGGCACGGGCCGAGGGCGGCGAGGCACTCAACGGCCTGCGCGTGGTCGAGCTAAGCCGTGATAACGATTGTGTTAATGGTCTGGTTGCCGAGGACGCCGAGACTGGTCGGCGCTTTGCCTTCCGCGCCCGCGCCGTGGCCCAGGCCACCGGTGCCTGGGCCGACGAGCTGAGAAAGAAGAGCGGTCTGGAACATATCCGTCCGCTGCGCGGTAGCCATCTGCTGCTGCCGGCCTGGCGCCTGCCGGTGGCCCAGGCCATCAGCTTTATGCACCCCGAGGACCAGCGCCCGGTGTTCGTCTTCCCTTGGGAGGGCACCACGGTGATCGGCACCACCGATCTGGACCATGGCGAGGCGCTGAACCGCGATGCGCGGATCACGGAAGAAGAGCTGGATTATCTGCTGGCGGCCTGCGCCAGCGTGTTCCCGCATGCCAGGGTCGGTCGCGCCGATGTGCTGTCCACCTGGGCTGGCGTGCGCCCGGTGGTCAGCGAGGGCGAAAGCTCCGGCAAGAAACCGTCAGACGAAAAGCGCGAGCACGCCCTGTGGGTCGAGCCCGGCTGCGTGACCTTGGCCGGCGGCAAGCTGACCACCTTCCGCCTGCTGGCGCTGGAAGTGCTGCGCGCCTGTGCGCCGATGCTGGGGCGCGAGGTGGCGGATGTGGGGCAGGCGGTATTCCACGCAGCACCCGAAGTGGCGCTGCCTGGCCTGTGCCTGAGTCAGCGGCGTCGCCTGGCCGGTCGTCATGGCCTGGCGTTGCCGCGCCTGGCCGAGCTGATTGGCGAGCTGGGCAGCGGATGCATCGGCGCCAGCACCACACTCTGGGCCGAGCTGGCCCTGGCCTGTGACGACGAACTGGTGCTGCAACTGGACGACCTGCTGCTGCGCCGCACGCGCATCGGCCTGCTGCTGGCGGGCGGCGCCGAGGCCGAGCTGCCGCGCATCCGCGCCCTGTGCCAGCCGCGCCTGGGCTGGAGCGATGCGCGCTGGGAAGAACAACAACTACGTTATCTGGCCCTCTGGCGCCAGTGCTACAGCCTGCCGGGTGAATCTTCGTGAGCGAACAACGCTATCTGCTGGCCATCGACAACGGCACCCAGAGCGTGCGCGCGCTGCTCTTCGACCTGGCCGGCAACCTGGTTGGCAAGGGCAAGGTGGAGCTGGAACCCTACTATTCCGAGCACCCCGGCTGGGCCGAGCAGGACCCGGAGTACTACTGGCGCAGCCTTGGCGAGGCCTGTCGGCAGCTGTGGGCCAGCGTCGACATCGACAAGAGCCGGATCGCCGGCGTGTCGCTGACCACACAGCGCGGGACCCTTGTCAACGTCGACGCGGCCGGCCAGCCGCTGCGGCCGGCCATCCTCTGGCTCGACCAGCGCAGGGCAGAAGTTGCAGGCACCATCAAGGGGCCCTGGGGCTGGCTGTTCAAGCTGATCCGCGAAGAGGAAACCATCGACTACTTCCGCAGCCAGGCCGAGGCCAACTGGATCACTCAGCAGCAGCCGGAGATCTGGGCGCGCACGCACAAGTTCCTGCTGCTCTCGGGTTTTCTCACCCACCGCCTGTGCGGCCGCTTCGCCGACTCGGTGGGCAGCTGCGTGGCCTACCTGCCGTTCGACTACAAGCGCCTGTGCTGGGCCAAGCCGAGCGACTGGAAGTGGCAGGCCATTCCGGTGCGCCCGGACATGCTGCCGGAGCTGGTCAAGCCGGGCGAGCGCCTCGGCAGCATCAGCGCCGAGGCCAGCGCCCACACTGGCATTCCCGCGGGGCTGCCGCTGATCGCCGCGGCCTCGGACAAGGCCTGCGAGGTGATCGGCGCCGGTGGCGTGGAGCCGAGCACGGCCTGCCTGTCTTACGGCACCACGGCAACCATCAACACCACGCGTGCCGACTACCTGGAGACCATCCCGCTGATCCCGCCATACCCGGCGGCGATCCCCGACCACTACAACACCGAGGTCATGGTGTTTCGTGGCTTCTGGATGGTCAGCTGGTTCAAGGAACAGTTCGGCCACGCCGAGCGCCAGCGTGGCCTGGAACTGGGGGTGGAGGCCGAGACGCTGTTCGACGAGCTGGTCGAGAGCGTGCCGCCGGGTTCCATGGGGCTGATGCTGCAACCATTCTGGTCGCCGGGCATCCGCGAGCCGGGGCTGGAGGCCAAGGGTTCTATCATCGGCTTCGGCGACGTGCATACCCGCGCGCACCTGTACCGCGCCATCCTCGAGGGCCTGGCCTACGCGTTGCGCCAGGGCCGCGAGAAGATCGAGAAACGCTCGGGCACGCGCATCCAGCGCCTGCGCATCTCCGGCGGCGGCTCGCAGAGCGATGCGGCGATGCAGCTGACTGCCGACATCTTCAACCTGCCGGCCGAGCGCCCGCATCTGTACGAGACCTCCGGCCTGGGCGCGGCCATCGACTGCGCCGTCGGCCTCGGCCTGTACCCGGATTTCCCCACGGCCATCGCCGCCATGACCCGCGTCGGCAAGGTGTTCCAGCCCAACCCGCAGGCGGTGGCGGTGTACGAGCGGTTGTACCGTGAAGTGTACCTGCGCATGTACCAACAGCTCAGGCCGCTGTACCGCAGCATTCGCGAGATCACCGGCTACCCGGCTTAGCGCCTGCTGGCACTTTCACGCATTGCCTGTGGTCTGCTGTACTCGGATAAACGTGCAACGGAGAGCGGCTTATGGGCGAGCGCAGGGCGCTGATGATTCTGCATGGCAAACAGGCGCAGAACGATGAGGTACGGAGCGCCGTGAGGGCACTGCGGGCGGATGGCTGGGAGTTGGCGGTGCGCCTGACCTGGGAGGGTGGCGATGCTGCGCGCCTGGTGCAGGAGGCCCTGGCTGCGGGCTACCCGACACTGATTGCCGGAGGCGGTGACGGAACCCTGCGCGAGGTGGCCGAGGCACTGGTGTTGGCGGACGGTACTGCCAGCCTGGTGTTGCTGCCGCTGGGCACCGCCAATGATTTCGCCCGCGCTGCCGATATTCCGCTGATCCCCGCGGAGGCGCTGAGCCTGCTGGAGTCCGAGCCGCGGCCAATCGACCTGGGCGAAGTGGACGGCCAGTTGTTTCTCAACATGGCTACCGGTGGCTTCGGCTCCAAGGTCACGGCCAATACTTCGGAAGAGCTGAAGAGCCTGCTCGGCGGTGCGGCTTACCTGCTAACCGGTCTGAGCCGCTTTGCCGAGGTGCACTCGTCTTTCGGCCGCTTCCGTGGCCCTGATTTCGCCTGGGAAGGCGAGTTTCTCGCCCTGGGCATCGGCAACGGCAGGCAGGCCGGTGGCGGCCATGTGCTGTGCCCGCATGCGCGCATCGATGACGGCCTGTTGGACATCTGCATCGTGCCGGCCTCGTCGGATGTGGTCGGCACTCTGGGCACGCTCCTTTCCGGCGGTATGCTTGGTGTGGAGTCGGTATCGGTCAGTGCCCGTGTGCCCTGGCTGGAGGTAGAGACACCGGAAGGGCTGGACATCAATCTGGACGGCGAGCCGCTAGAGGGTAAGCGCCTGCGTTTCGCCGCACGTGCCGGCGCCCTGCGTCTGCATCTGCCGAGAGCGTCAGGGTTGTTGGGCGGGCGGTGACGCGCTTCTGGCTTCGAGTCTATGCCTGCGGCATGATGGCGAACGGCCATGGCTCTGCAGTTTCCGCCATAGCGGCCGATACTACACAAGGCGCTGGGCTAGACTCGGTACAGATAACAGGAGCGCATGATGGCCGGCATTCTCGACACAGTGGATCAACGCACGCAGCTGGTGGGTGAGAACCGCCTGGAGATCCTCATGTTCCGGCTGACGGGCCGGCAGCTGTTCGCCATCAATGTGTTCAAGGTGCAGGAGGTTCTCCAGCTGCCCAAGCTGACGCTGATGCCGCACCGTCACCCCTACGTCTGCGGGGTCGTCAACCTGCGTGGCCAGACCCTGCCGGTGATCGACCTGTCCCAGGCCATCGGCATGCGGCCGATCACCCCGAACGAGAACAGCACCATCATCGTCACCGAATACAACCGCTCGGTACAGGCCTTCCTGGTGGGGGGCGTGGACCGCATCCTCAACCTCAACTGGGAATCCATCCTGCCGCCGCCGGGCGGAGCAGGGCGCCAGCACTACCTGACGGCCATCACCAAGGTTGAGGATCAGATCGTCGAGATCATAGATGTGGAGAAGGTGCTGGCGGAAATTGCGCCGATGAGTACCAAGGTCTCCGAGGAAAAGCTGGCCGATCCGCTGCTGGCCAAGGCGGTTGGGCGTGAGGTGCTGCTGGTGGATGACTCCAGCGTGGCCCTGAATCAATTGCGCGAAACCCTGGCTCAGCTGGGCATTCGTACCCATAGCGCCAGTGATGGGCTCAAGGGCCTGCAACTGCTGAAGAAGTGGGCTGACAGTGGCGAGGTGATGACCGATAAGCTGCTGATGATCTTCACCGATGCCGAGATGCCGGAGATGGACGGCTACCGCCTGACCACCGAGATCCGCAACGACCCACGCCTGCGCGATCTGTACGTGGTGCTGCACACCTCCTTGTCCGGCAGCTTCAACGAAGCCATGGTGAAGAAGGTCGGTTGCGACAACTTTCTCTCCAAGTTCCAGCCGGACAAGCTGGTCGATGTAATCGCCGACCGCCTGCGCCGCGACGCCTGAACGTCGCGGCGGCTCTCAGATGCCGAGTGCGGCGGGCACGATGCCTGCGCTGATGGTGCCCCAGCGGCGGCCGCCGACGTGCACCGGGGTGTAAATCACGAAAACGATGGTGCTGGTGCCGGGAATGACGAAGGTTCCCATGCTCAGGTGCTGGCACTGGCGCACACTGTTCGCTTCGCTTTCCGTCACTGGAATGAAACGCTGATGCATGCTCTTGGCGGCATCGATCTGTGGGTTGCCGGTCGGCGGCTGTGATGCCGCGCTGCGTGCAGCCGGCAGGTAGCCGCGCTCGGTCATTGGTACCAGATAGAGCACGCCATCCTTGCCGCCCTGATCCCATTCATCGAGCAATGGTTGAATACGCTTGCGGTAGGGTTCGACCCAGCTGACATCATGTTTCTGCGGGTTGGTGTTGGGAATGGCTCGATAGTTCTGATCGAACAGGTCGACACCGGAGGCCTTCAGTTCCTCCAGTTGCGCTTCAATCACGTTGCGGCGCTGGAACAGCATGTCGGTGATGGCTTCCAGGCGACCGCTGCCCAGTCGGAAGCTGCACAGCTGCTGCACCAGTTGGTTGGTGTTGTCGCGCAATGTATCGGCCTGGGCGAAGTTTTGTTGCATGCGCTGGCCGATGCCCAGACTGAGTTCGCGGATACGGCTGCTGTGCTGGTGGGTTTCCTGGTTGGTGGCGTTGAGCTCCTCCAGAGCACTGCTGACCATCAGCAGGTCGTCATTGGCCTGCTGGAAGTCATTGACCATCAGCTCGAACTGTTCGGTAGCGGTGTTGACCACGACGCTGGTAGAGGCGCTTTGCTCGATCATGCGCAGGGTCTGGGCATCTGCGCCGGCCATCGCATTGGTCATTTCCTCCATGAGAACGCCAATTTGCTGAGCGGCACTGCCGACCTTCTGCGACAGGTTGCGTACCTCGTCGGCCACCACGGCAAAGCCACGCCCGGCTTCACCTGCACGGGCCGCTTCGATAGCGGCATTTAGCGCCAGCATATTGGTCTGGGTGGAGAAGTCCTGCACGGTGACCAGGATTTCGCGCACCTTGCCGGTGGTTGCGCTGAGGGCCTCGATGTTGTGGCGGAAGCCGTCCATGGTCTGGTTGACGTCCTGCATCTGCTGGCGTGCCTCGCCCAGCTGCTGCTGCGATTGATGTGCCATGTCCAGATTGCGGCTGTTCATCTCGGTGATGCCGCCGGCGCGGGCGGAAATATCCTGCAGTGCTGCGCTGGTCTGTTCGCTGGCATGGAAAATCAGCTCGGCCAGGTTCTGCTGCTCGCCGGCTTCCTTGGCCGCCTGTTCGGATTGCAGGCGGGTTGCTGCCGAGGTCAGGGCGATCTGCAGGCTGCTGTGCTGCTGGCTGGTGATGCTGTCGCGCAGGCGTGCCGTCAGTTTTTGCAGGTTGGTGCTGCCTTCCAGTTCGCCCTCGGCTGCACTTTCGGTGAGATCGATCAGCTTGCCGTTGATGGCGTCGAGGCGCGTGGCCAGCGGATTGCGCTGGGCCCCCTTGCCCAGCTGCCAGGTCAGTAACAGGAGTGGCAGGGCCAGCAGCGCGGCAACCAGACGCAGACCATTGTCAGCCTGGATCAGCACGGCGGCGAGCAGTATGGCCTGGCATATGAGGAGCAGATAGACGGGAGCAGGGAGTGAGAGGCGAGAGGCTTGAAAGGGCGTAGCAGTGGACTGGATGTCTTGCATGGGGTACACCGGACTTGTTTTTTATTTGAACTTATTTGTCGCTCAATCTAGCAATATCGTGAACACGGTCACGTCGCTCGAAAGTGCTAATGATCGGTTCATACTTTCTGTCTACAGAGGATTTCATGCAGCTATCTGCTCTATATCGTTACCCATTGAAATCCGCATGCCACGAGAGTCTGCAGAGCGCACCAGTCGGCTCTCTGGGCTTGCTGGGTGATCGCCGCTGGATGCTGGTGGACGAGAGCAGTGGCCGTTTCCTGACCCAGCGCTTACTGCCGCAGATGGGCCGTATCGAGGCACGCTACAACGGCGAGGGCGGTTTGCGCCTGAGTGCCCCGGGCTGCGACGGCATCGAGGTGGCGCTGCCTGATCCCGATGCCGCGCTGCGTGGCGTCATCGTCTGGAGTGACAGCTTGAGGGTGCCGGATGCCGGGGATGCTGCCGCGGCCTGGTTCAGTGCTTTTCTCGGGCGCCCGTGCCGTCTGGTGCAGGTGCCGGAGAGCCGGGCGCGCCAGGTCGATACCGGCTACGCCGAACCGGGGGAAAAGGTCGGCTTTGCCGATGGCTTTCCGCTGCTGCTGATCGGGCAGGGTTCCCTGGATGATCTGTCTGCACGTGTGGGGCGCTCGCTGGAGATGCTGCGCTTTCGTCCCAATCTGGTGGTTTCGGGTGCTGAACCCTATGCCGAAGACCGCTGGAAACGCATCTGTATTGGCGGAATAGAGTTCAAGGTGGCCAAGGGCTGCAGCCGCTGCATCGTCACTACCCTTGATCCGCTCACCGGCGAGCGTAGTGCCGACCGCGAGCCGTTGGCCACCTTGAAGACCTATCGCGAGCGCGAAGGGCAGGTGTACTTTGGCCAGAACCTGCTGCCGCGTGGCGTCGGTGAGTTGCGTGTCGGTATGCCGGTGGAAGTGCTGGAGTAGGTATAACCTCATCAGCAGGCATGGCTTGCATGCAGGCCGTGCGTGAAATGAAAAGGGCGCCGAAGGCGCCCTTTTTATGTTCACTGATCGTCAAAAAAGCGCTCGTGCCAGTCCACGAGGGGGGTTGGTGAACCCAGTTTCTGGCCGTAGATCACTGCGTAGGCCAGCACGTTCTGCACGTATTGGCGGGTTTCGTCGAACGGAATGTTTTCTACCCAGACATCGAATGACAGGTGGTCCGCTCCCCGTAGCCATTGGCGCACGCGGCCTGGCCCTGCATTGTAGGCAGCCGAAGCCAGTACACGGTTGCCGTTGAACTGGCCGTGCACCTGGCTCAGATAGGCAGCGCCGAGCTGGATGTTCTTATCCGGCACCAGAGCCTGCTGTGGGCTGCTCAAGGGGATACTGAACCTGCGCGCGGTCTCCTTGGCGGTAGCCGGCATCAGTTGCATAAGTCCCATAGCGCCGACCGGCGAACGGGCGTCGGCCATGAAGGCGCTCTCCTGACGGGTGATGGCAAACACCCAGCTCGAATGCAGGCCGCGAAGCTTGGCCTGGCTGATCAGGCTGTTCTTGTAGGGCATGGGGAAGCGGATATCCAGGTCATCCCAGTATTTGGCCTGGCTGATAGTGCGGATGGCCGGGAAGTACCATTGCTTGTCGTAGGCCAGCTTGGCCTGAGCCACCAGTTCCTCGGTGCTGAAAAGGCGACTGACGTGGTACCACTCGCGGCGCCCGTCGACGATCTGGCCGCGGTCATGGAACTCCAGGGCACGTCGGATTCCAGCCGTATTGCGAACTTTCTGCATCACCTGCGGGGCGATGGTCATTGGCTTGTGGTTGAGGCTGTAGGGGGCCTTTACCCGGTCGGCAGCGAGAAAACCGTAGAAGTCGCGTTCCTTGGCCAGTTGCTGGTAGAGGGCCGCAGCCTGCTGATCCTGCGGCTTGGCCAGTTGCAGGCTGCGCGCATGCCAGTAGCGCCAGCGGCTGGTGGTGGCCAGGTCTGCCGGCATGCGGCTGGTCAGTTGGTAGGCCTCGTCCCAGCGGCCATGGCGCAGCAAAAGGCGGGCATGCCATTCGGAGACGGTGTTGTCGCGCAGCTCTGGATCGTACTGAGCCATGACCTGCAGGGCGCGTATGTCGAAGCGTTTGGCCAGCGTCAGGCCGACCTCACGGGCGATGGCGACTTTTTCCTCGGCTGAGAAGGGCAGCTTGCGGGCGTAAACGTCGAGCAGGTTCAGAGCCTTTTCCGGGTCCTGGCGCGCCAGGCGGCGCAGGCCGAGGCCGGCGGCGTCTGCCATATGCCGGTCGGCGGGGACGAAGCGGGCGGTCTGGCTCATGACCTGGGGCTTCTGCGCGGCCTCCAGCAGCATCTTGCCCTGCATGTCGAGGGTCGGCAGGCCCTTGACCAGGTAGCTTGCCAATCCGTAGTTGCGGTTTTCTGCCGCCAGTTTGGCGCGCTTCCAACGCAGCTCCTCGGTCAGTTGTCCGTCGCTGCGCCAGGTGCTGAACAGGGCATCGCAGGCCTCAGGCTGTGACTTGCCCACCAGCCAGAGCTTTTCCGCGGCGGCCCGTGCCTCGGCTTTCATGTTGTGTCGGTACAGGTACTGGCCGTACAGGCAATCCAGTTCGGTGAAGTTGAGTTGCGGGTCGTAATGGTTGGCGAAGGTTTGCCATTCGCCGCGCTCGGCTAGCCAGCGCAACCAACGCAGCTTCATCCAGCCGGCCTGGGGCAGGTCGCCGTGCTCGGTAAGAAAAGCTTCTATCTCGTCATTGCTGGCAGACTTCAGGCGTGCGGTCAGCTCGTCGTAGGCTAGATAAGGCTCCAGTGGATAGTCGCGCAGGGCGCTGGCGTACTGCCGGTAGGGACCGCTGTCACCCTTGGCCAGGGCTCGCTTGGCCTGGTCATACATCTGGCGTTGCTGGGCCAGGTTCGCAGCGTGGGCGTTGGCCAGGGCGAGGGAACAGGTGACGAGCGAGGACAGCAGATAGAGCAGAGGGCGGCGCATGACACATCCGTGATGAGAGCTAATCGAAGCGGGGTGCTTCCAATGGGCCTAGCTTAGCTTGTTGGGCCAGGCCGGAAAAACCCGCCATTGATGATGGGCAGAGGCCAGTATGGTAGCCCCGTAACTCGGTTAGAATGCGCGCCCCGTTTTTCAAGGTGTTTCCCATGACCCTGCTCAAGTTCGCCGATGTATCCCTGGCCTACGGTGCCATGCCGCTGCTGGACCGCGTGTCCTGGCAAATTGCTCGCGGCGAACGGGTGTGCATCATCGGGCGCAATGGCACGGGCAAGTCGAGCATGCTGCGCCTGGTCAAGGGCGAGCAGATGCCCGATGACGGCGAGATCTGGCGTGCACCGGCGCTGAAAATTGGTGAGTTGCCGCAGGAATTACCGCGTGCCGACGAACGGACAGTATTCGATGTGGTCGCCGAGGGACTGGCCGGCGTTGGTGAGTTGCTGGCTCGCTATCACCATCTCAGTCAGCACATCCACAGCGATGATGACCTCAATCAGCTCATGCATGTTCAGCAGGAGCTGGAGGCAAAGGATGGCTGGCGCCTGCAGCAGCTGGTGGAAAGCACCCTGAGTCGTCTGCAGCTGCCGGCCGACAAGACCCTGGCCGAGCTGTCCGGTGGCTGGCGCCGCCGTGTGTTGCTGGCCCAGGCGCTGGTTTCCGAACCCGATTTACTGCTGCTGGACGAACCAACCAACCACCTTGATATCGGCGCCATCGCCTGGCTGGAAGAGGCGCTGAAGGATTTTGGCGGCGCCGTACTGTTCATCACCCATGACCGTTCCTTCCTGCAGAACCTGGCCACGCGCATCCTCGAGTTGGATCGCGGCGGGCTGATCGACTGGAACGGCGATTACGCCAGCTTCCTGGTGCACAAGGAGCAGCAACTGGCAGCCGAAGAGACCGCCAATGCGCTGTTCGACAAGCGTCTGGCTCAGGAAGAAGTGTGGATTCGTCAGGGTATCAAGGCCCGTCGCACGCGCAACGAGGGGCGCGTGCGTGCGCTCAAGGCCATGCGCCAGGAGCGCAGCGAACGGCGCGAGCGCCAGGGCAAGGCAAACATCCAGTTGGATACGGCGGAGAAATCCGGCAAGCAGGTGATAGTGGCGGAAAATGTCAGTTTTGCGCACCCAGGGGGAGCCGCGCTGGTACACGACTTCTCCATGGTGCTGCAGCGCGGCGACCGTATCGGCCTGCTCGGGGCCAACGGAACCGGTAAGACCACGCTGCTCAAGCTGCTGCTGGGCGACCTGCAACCGACTAGTGGCACGATAGTGGCAGGGACCAAGATCGAAGTGGCTTATTTCGATCAGCTACGCCATCAGTTGGACCCTGAAAAAACTGTGATAGACAACCTCGCCGAAGGTCGCGACTTCATCAGCATCGACGGTCAGAGCCGCCATGTGCTGAGTTACCTCGGAGACTTCCTGTTCAGCCCGCAGCGTGCGCGTACGCCGGTCAAGGCGCTGTCCGGTGGTGAGCGCGCGCGCTTGTTGCTGGCCAAGTTGTTCAGCAAGCCCGCCAACTTGCTGGTGCTGGACGAACCGACCAATGATCTGGATGTGGAAACCCTGGAGTTGTTGGAAGAGGTTCTACTGAATTTCCCGGGCACCGTACTGATGGTCAGCCATGACCGGGCCTTCCTCGACAACGTGGTGACCAGCACCCTGGTCTTCGAAGGTGAGGGGCGGGTGCGCGAGTATGTCGGCGGTTACCAGGACTGGCTGCGCCAGGGTGGCTCGCCGCGCCTGCTGGGTGTCGGCGAAAGCAAGTCGGGCAAGGCCGAGCTGGCTGCGGTGGCACCCGCCGCGGCTCCTGTTACTCCGGTGGTGGAAGACGTACCGGCCACCAACAAGAAGAAGCTCAGCTACAAGCTGCAGCGTGAGCTGGACGCCATCCCCGGGCAGATCGATGCCCTGGAGGCCCAGCTGGCAGAGCTGCAGGCGCAGATCGCCGATCCGGCGTTCTACCAGCAGGCCGTGGCTATCACCGGGCCTGCGCTGGAGCGCTTGCAGCACCTGCAAGAGGAATTGGACCAGTTGCTGGAGCGCTGGGCCGAATTGGAAGCCTGAAAAGCCTGCCGGAGACATGCATGGCGATTGAGTACCGCGTCACGCTGGATGACAACCATCAGTTCAGCTACAGGATCGAGCTGGACCGTCAGTACGATGCCCAGAGTGCCGAGGCCGCCCCCAAGTGGACGCGCCTTGAGCACCATCAGTGCAGCAACTGCCCGTTGAGTCGCGACAAGTTTGCCCGTTGTCCGGCTGCCGTCGATCTGCATCGGGTGATCGAAGACTTTCAGGGGCTGCCGGCCATCAAGAAGGCCCAGGTCTGGGTGCGTACCCCGGAGCGCGAGTACAGCAAACTGGTGGGGCTGGAAGAGGGGCTGCGCTCGTTGCTGGGCGTGATCATGGCCACCAGTGCCTGTCCGGTACTGGCGCGCCTCAAGCCGATGGCCCACAACCATCTGCCTTTTGCCAGTAGTCAGGAGTTCATCCTGCGCACCATTTCTCTCTATCTGGCGCGGCAGTATTTCCATTTCCGCGAAGGCCGTCGGGCCGACTGGGAGCTGAAGGGGCTGGTCAAGCAGTTCCAGCAGTTGCAACTGGTCAATCAGGCGTTCTGGCAGCGCATCCTCGATGTTTGTGAGGGGGACTCCAACCTCAAGGCCTTCCTCACCTTCTTTTCCATGTCGTCGAGCATGACGGTGTCGCTCGAAACCCAGTTGCAGAAGATTCGCCCGCTGGTGATGAGCGCGGGCGAGACTCAGGACTAGCGCGCTAGTCCTTGGGCTTCTTCAGGCGTACGGCCAGGACGTCGCAGGGGGCACCGTGCAGCAGGTCATTGGCGGTGGAGCCGAGCAACAGGGCTAAGCCGTGGCGGCCATGGCTGCCGACCACGATCAGGTCGCAGCCCTGTTCATCGGCCAGACGATGGATTTCCTGGCGAGGCTGACCGTAGGCCAAGTGGCGCTGTTCGCTGCCGAGTTGCGGGTATTTGCCGGCAAAGCTGTCCAGCCGCTCGCGGGCCTGGTCGAATTGCTGCTGCTGGAGCATGGACAGGTCCATCGGTACGTCGCCACCGAAGGCCATGGCCATGGGCTCGACGATGTGCACCAGGGAGGTCTTGGCGCCCCTGCTGGCGGCGATGGCCAGGGCGCGCTCTACCACGGGATGGCACTCGTCGGTGAGGTCGACGGCAATCAGGATGTGCTGGTAAGGCATCGAGTTTTCCTCCATTGAATGGGCATGCTTGCAGTATGGCGTCGCCCTCTTCATAACACAGGCTTTAGTTTTCAAGTGGCAGATATGACGTGGTGGGTAGTGCTTTTGCTGATCGGGGCGGCGCTCAGTCCGCTGGTTTGGTTGCGTCCTTCGCCGCGTCAGCGCGGGCAGATGGCGCTGCGCCTGGCGGCTCGTCGTTTGGGCTTGGGTATGCAGCTTAGCCAGCAGGACTGGCCGCACTGGTTTGAAGGTCACCCGCCAGCCAGTTGCGCGCAATACCACCGTGGCCGGCGGCGCGGCGTTAGCGACACTTGGAGTTATTGGCAGACAGCGCCTGGGCAGTGGTGCAATCAATGGCGCGAGCCATGCGTCGATGCGGGGATGCTGGAGAAGCTGCAGCGTTTGCCGGTTGATGTCTACAAGGTCGAGGCCGGGCCGCAAATGGTGGCGCTCTACTGGGGGGAGCGCGGTGAAGAGCCTGAATTGCAGCGAGTCGCCGAGTTTCTGGCGGCGGTGGCTTGATAGCGGTGCTCTACCTGCAAGCCGCTCTGGGGCTGCGTCCTTCTTTGTTTTGTGAATCAAACGCTATTCAAAGTCACTTGGTGACGCTGCTCTCGCGGGAGGCGCCTGTGACGGGCAATTGACAATTGCCCGGTTTTCACTGAATGTACGCCCACCCAAATCAAACGGGCGTATGAATTGAGCGTCTGCCGCTGTAGGTGGCGCCTTTACAGCCCGATTATCGCGTCGGCGGGTGTGTCGGATCGAATGGGACTATGCTCGACGGCTCTATGCCACGAGCGGCCCCGGCCGGTTGGCTCCGATGTGTACCGTTCAGCTTCCATACCGTGGAGATCAGTTGATGATTTACGAAGGTAAAGCCATCACGGTTAAGGCTCTTGAGGGCGGCATCGTCGAATTGAATTTCGACCTCAAGGGTGAGTCCGTTAACAAGTTCAACCGTCTGACCCTGAGCGAACTGCGCCAGTCGGTCGATGCCATCAAGGCCGACGGTTCGATCAAGGGCGTAATCGTCACCAGCGGCAAAGACGTATTCATCGTCGGCGCCGACATCACCGAGTTCGTCGAGAACTTCAAACTGCCCGACGAAGAGCTGGTTGCCGGCAACCTCGAAGCCAACAAGATCTTCAGTGATTTCGAAGACCTGGCCGTTCCGACCGTCGTCGCCATCAACGGTATCGCCCTGGGTGGCGGTTTCGAAATGTGCCTGGCCGGTGACTACCGCGTCGCTTCCGAAAGCGCCAAGATCGGCCTGCCGGAAGTCAAACTGGGCATCTACCCGGGCTTCGGCGGCACCGTGCGCCTACCGCGCGTGATCGGTACCGACAACGCCATCGAATGGATCGCCTCCGGCAAGGAAAACAAAGCTGCCGACGCCCTGAAGGTAGGCGCCGTCGATGCAGTAGTCGCTCCGGCCAAACTCAAGGATGCCGCTCTGGACCTGGTCAAACGCGCCATCTCCGGCGAGCTGGACTACAAGGCCAAGCGTCAGCCCAAGCTGGAAAAGATCAAGCTCAACGCCATCGAGCAGATGATGGCCTTCGAAACCGCCAAAGGTTTCGTCGCTGGCCAGGCTGGCCCGAACTACCCGGCTCCGGTCGAGGCCATCAAGACCATCCAGAAAGCCGCCAACTTCGGTCGTGACAAGGCGCTGGAAGTGGAAGCCGCCGGCTTCGTCAAGCTGGCCAAGACCTCGGTTGCCGAGAGCCTGGTTGGCCTGTTCCTGAACGATCAGGATCTGAAGAAGAAGGCCAAGCAGCATGACGAGATCGCTCGCGACGTGAAACTGGCCGCCGTACTCGGCGCCGGCATCATGGGTGGCGGTATCGCCTACCAGTCCGCCTCCAAAGGCACCCCGATCCTGATGAAGGATATCCGTGAAGAGGGTATTCAGCTGGGTCTGAGCGAGGCTGCCAAGCTGCTCGGCAAGCGCGTCGAGAAGGGCCGTCTGGCCCCGGCCAAGATGGCCGAAGCCCTCAACGCCATTCGCCCGACCATGTCCTACGGTGATTTCGGCAACGTCGACATCGTCGTCGAAGCTGTAGTCGAGAATCCGAAGGTCAAGCAGATCGTTCTGGCCGAAGTGGAAGATGCGGTGAAGGAAGACGCCATCCTGGCCTCCAACACCTCGACCATCTCCATCAGCCTGCTGGCCAAGGCCCTGAAGCGCCCGGAAAACTTCGTCGGCATGCACTTCTTCAACCCGGTGCACATGATGCCGCTGGTTGAGGTCATTCGTGGCGAGAAGTCCAGCGATGTGGCGGTTGCCACTACCGTGGCTTACGCCAAGAAAATGGGCAAGAACCCGATCGTGGTCAACGACTGCCCGGGCTTCCTGGTCAACCGCGTGCTGTTCCCGTACTTCGGTGGCTTCGGCAAGCTCCTTGAGTTCGGTGTTGACTTCGTGCGCATCGACAAGGTCATGGAGAAGTTCGGCTGGCCCATGGGCCCGGCCTACCTGTCCGACGTCGTCGGTATCGATACCGGCCACCACGGCCGTGACGTAATGGCTGAAGGCTTCCCGGATCGCATGGCTGTCGAAGGCAAGACTGCTGTCGACGTGATGTACGACGCCAATCGTCTGGGCCAGAAGAACGGCAAGGGCTTCTACGCCTACGAAACCGACAAGCGCGGCAAGCCGAAGAAGGTTCAGGATCCGGAGGCTTACGAACTCCTCAAGGCTATCGTCAAGGAGCAGCGTGAGCTGACCGACGAAGACATCATCAACTTCATGATGATCCCGCTGTGCATGGAAACCGTTCGTTGCCTGGAAGACGGCATCGTCGAAACCGCAGCTGAGGCCGATATGGGCCTGATCTACGGTATCGGCTTCCCGCCCTTCCGCGGTGGTGCCCTGCGCTACATCGACTCCATCGGTGTAGCTGAATTCGTGGCCCTGGCTGACAAGTATGCCGAGCTGGGCGCGCTGTACCACCCGACCGCCAAACTTCGTGAAATGGCCGCCAAGGGCCAGAAGTTCTTCGGTTAATCGCGCAGCGAACAGAGCGAGAGTAGAAATATGAGCCTGAATCCGAGAGATGCAGTCATTGTCGACTTCGGTCGTACCCCGATGGGTCGTTCCAAGGGCGGCATGCACCGCAACACCCGTGCCGAGACCATGTCGGCACAACTGATCAGTGGCGTCCTGGCCCGCAACACCAAGCTGGACCCGGCTGAAGTCGAAGACGTGATCTGGGGTTGCGTCAACCAGACCCTGGAGCAGGGCTGGAACATCGCGCGCATGGCGTCGCTGATGACCCAGATCCCGCACACCAGTGCTGGCCAGACCGTCAGCCGTCTGTGTGGTTCCTCCATGAGCGCCCTGCACACTGCCGTGCAGGCCATCCAGACCGGCAACGGCGACGTCTTCGTCGTCGGTGGTGTGGAGCACATGGGCCACGTTGGCATGATGCACGGTGTTGATCCGAACCCGCACCTGTCCCTGTACGCCGCCAAGGCGTCCGGCATGATGGGTCTGACCGCCGAGATGCTGGGCAAGATGCACGGCATCAGCCGCGAGCAGCAGGATGCCTTCGGTGAGCGTTCTCACCGTCTGGCACACAAGGCCACCGTCGAAGGCAAGTTCAAGGATGAAATCATCCCGATGCAAGGCTACGACGAGAATGGTTTCCTGAAAGTTTTCGACTTCGACGAAACCATTCGTCCGGAAACCACCCTCGAGAGCCTGGCTGCCCTGAAACCGGCGTTCAACCCGAAAGGCGGCACCGTGACTGCAGGTACTTCCTCGCAGATCACCGACGGCGCTTCCTGCATGATCGTCATGAGCGCCCAGCGCGCCCAGGACCTGGGCATCCAGCCGATGGCCGTAGTTCGCGCCATGGCTGTGGCCGGTGTCGACCCGGCGATCATGGGTTACGGTCCGGTGCCGTCCACCCAGAAAGCCCTCAAGCGCGCTGGTCTGAGCATGGACGACATCGACTTCGTCGAGCTCAACGAAGCCTTCGCTGCCCAGGCTCTGCCGGTACTGAAAGACCTGAAACTCCTCGACAAGATGGAGCAGAAGGTTAACCTGCATGGCGGCGCCATCGCTCTGGGCCACCCGTTCGGTTGCTCCGGTGCGCGTATCTCCGGCACCCTGCTGAACGTGATGAAGCAGAACGGCGGTACGCTGGGCGTGTCCACCATGTGCGTGGGCCTCGGCCAGGGCATCACCACCATCTTCGAACGCGTCTAAGCGTCAGTCGATGGGAAGACCGGGGCCTTGTGCCCCGGTTTTGTTTTTTAGGAGTCATGCATGCAACTTCAACCCGGCTTGTACCGTCACTACAAGGGGCCGCAGTACCGCGTGTTCGCCGTCGCCCAGCATTCCGAGACCGAGGAGTGGCTGGTGGTCTATCAAGCCCTGTATGGTGACTTCGGCCTCTGGGTCAGGCCGTTGGAGATGTTCTGCGGCACGGTCGAACTGGACGGTGAAACGGTGCCACGCTTTGCGCTGATCGAGGCGGAAAGCGCGCTGATTGGCCCGGGTGCGAGCGGTAGTCGCCCTTGACCTGAGCTTGACGGCCACTATATATAGCGGTGCCTCTATAGGCGCTGGCCGCTTATTCTCTTCTTTTTGTATTCAGGAATTCTCCAATCCATGGGCAAATCGCTGGTCATCGTGGAATCCCCGGCCAAGGCCAAGACCATCAACAAGTACCTGGGCAACCAGTTCGTGGTGAAGTCGAGCATCGGCCATATTCGAGACCTGCCTACCAGCGGTTCCGCCAGTGCCACCAAGGAGCCGGCCAAGCGTGGCAAGGCCGCCGCCGAAGCCCCCGCACTGTCGCCCAAGGAAAAAGCCAAGCGTCAGCTGTTTAACCGCATGGGCGTCGACCCCGAGCATGGCTGGAAAGCCAAGTACGAGATCCTTCCCGGCAAGGAGAAGGTGATCGAGGAGCTGCGCCGCCTGGCCAAGGATGCCGACACCATCTATCTCGCAACCGACTTGGACCGCGAAGGGGAAGCCATTGCCTGGCACCTGCGCGAAGCCATTGGTGGTGATGACAGCCGCTACAAGCGCGTGGTGTTCAACGAAATCACCAAGAAGGCCATTCAGGAGGCCTTCTCACAGCCCGGCGAGCTGGATATCAACCGGGTCAACGCGCAGCAGGCGCGCCGTTTCCTGGATCGCGTAGTGGGTTACATGGTTTCTCCGCTGCTGTGGGCCAAGATCGCCCGTGGTCTTTCCGCTGGCCGCGTGCAGTCGGTGGCGGTGAAGCTGGTGGTGGAGCGCGAGAAGGAAATCCGTGCCTTCGTACCGGAAGAGTACTGGGAAGTGCATGCGGACCTGGGCACCGCCAAGGACGCCAAGGTGCGCTTCGAGGTGACCCGCGAGAAGGGCGAAGCCTTCAAGCCGCTCAACGAAGCCCAGGCCATGGCTGCTCTGGACAAGCTCAAGGTGTCTGCCTATAGCGTCAGCAAGCGCGAAGACAAGCCGACGTCCAGCAAGCCGTCCGCGCCCTTCATTACCTCCACCCTGCAGCAGGCGGCGAGCAATCGCCTCGGCTTCGGCGTGAAGAAGACCATGATGATGGCCCAGCGTCTCTACGAGGCCGGCTACATCACCTATATGCGTACCGACTCGACCAACCTGTCGAATGACGCCATCGACATGGTGCGCGGCTTCATCGACAGCGAGTTCGGCCAAAAGTACCTGCCGGCCAAGCCGAACTTCTATTCGAGCAAGGAGGGGGCTCAGGAGGCGCACGAAGCGATTCGCCCGTCCGACGTCAACCTGCGCCCGACCCAGCTCTCCGGCATGGAGCGTGACGCTGAACGCCTTTACGAGCTGATCTGGCGTCAGTTTGTGGCCTGCCAGATGCCGCCCGCCGAATACCTGTCCACTTCGGTAACCGCCAAGGCCGGCGATTTCGAGCTGCGTGCCAAGGGGCGTATTCTCAAGTTCGACGGTTATACCCGCGTGCTGCCGCAGCAGAGCAAGCCGGGCGAGGATGATGTCCTGCCGGATATGAAAGAAGGTGAGGCGCTTAAGCTGATCAAGCTCGACCCGAGCCAGCACTTCACCAAGCCGCCGGCGCGCTTTTCCGAGGCCAGCCTGGTCAAGGAACTGGAAAAACGTGGCATCGGTCGTCCTTCGACCTATGCGGCGATCATTTCCACCATTCAGGATCGCGGTTACGTCACCGTTCACAATCGCCGCTTCTACGCGGAGAAGATGGGCGACATCGTCACCGAGCGGCTCAACGAGAGCTTCGCCAACCTGATGGATTACGGCTTCACTGCCGGGATGGAAGAGCATCTGGATGACGTTGCCCAGGGTGAGCGGGACTGGAAGCATCTGCTGGATGAGTTCTATGGCGACTTCAGGAAGAAGCTTGAAGTGGCCGAAGTCGCTGACACGGGTATGCGTGCCAATCAGCCGACGCCGACCGACATCGCCTGCCGTGACTGTGGCCGGCCGATGATGATCCGTACCGCATCCACCGGTGTGTTCCTCGGTTGCTCCGGTTATGCATTGCCGCCAAAAGAGCGTTGCAAGGCCACCATCAATCTGATTCCGGGCGATGAAATAGCCGCAGACGACGAAGGCGAGTCCGAATCGCGCGTGCTGTTGGGCAAGCACCGCTGCCCGATATGCGCCACGGCGATGGATGCCTACTTGCTGGACGAGACTCGCAAGCTGCACATCTGCGGCAACAACCCGGACTGTGCCGGCTACGAGATTGAGCAGGGCCAATATCGCATCAAAGGCTACGAAGGGCCGAGCCTTGAGTGTGACAAGTGCGGTAGCGAGATGCAGCTCAAGACCGGACGTTTCGGCAAGTTCTTCGGGTGCACCAACAGCAGCTGCAAGAACACCCGTAAGCTGCTCAAGAGTGGTGAGGCGGCGCCGCCGAAGATGGATGCGGTACCGATGCCGGAGCTCAAGTGCGAAAAGGTCGACGACACTTACGTGCTGCGTGATGGCGCCTCCGGGCTGTTCCTTGCCGCCAGTGGTTTCCCCAAGAACCGTGAAACCCGTGCACCACTGGTTCTGGAGCTGATTCCGCACAAGAGCGAGATCGATCCCAAGTACCACTTCCTGCTGGATGCGCCGGCCAAGGACCCAGAAGGCCGTCCGGCAGTGATCCGCTACAGTCGCAAGACCAAGGAGCAGTATGTGCAGAGCGAGGTGGACGGCAAGCCCACTGGCTGGCGCGCCTTCTTCGATGGCGGCAAGTGGAAGGTGGAAGACAAGCGCTGAACCCTTCGCTATCGGGTGGGGCGCCAATAGGTGCTCCGCCAGTGTCTGTTTCGTTCTCGATGCGGTGATTGCTTGCCGCTCAGGAGTTGGTCATGGCCCATGAGCCTTACACCCGTACCAATCAGAAGATATTTTTCGCCGGGCTGGCGCTGGAAAGCCTGCGGAAGGCCGAGGATGGTGCCGTGGCCAATGCGCCTGCCTTGCAGCAGGCGGAACGTGAGGCAGTCCTCTTTCACCTCTACGGTGCAGTGCTGGGGCTTTGTCACGAAATAACGGATTACTACAAGCTGGCGTCGGCTGCGGCACCGCGTGTCGATCTGATACTCAATCAGCAGGTATTGCGGGATTCACCGACGCCGGAGCTGTCCGAGTTGCTCGAAATTGCCCAGCAGCCGCAAAGCTGGCTGGCGCAGTTACTGGCAGCACATGCGGCGCTTCATCGTCCTCCGCAAGCACCTAAAAAAGCCAAGGTCGATCCGACGCTACCTCTGATCGAAGCAGTCAGTGTCGAGGAGCAGGCTGCGCCGTTGAGTAGTGCCGATCTTGAAGGCTGGCGACAGGATCTCAAGCAGCTGGTGTTGCGTTACCGTGAGTCGCTCAGCGAGTGCTGATAGGATCGACGGGCTAGGGTAGGGCCGTTCTGGCTGTTACACTGGCCCTCTTGTCTGGAGAGTACCTTATGACCACATCCTTCCTTGAAATCGTCGAAATGCCCGATGGCCGCATTATTTTGCGTCGTGCTGAAGACGAGGAAGTATTGGTAACGCTGGACTTCTCTGCAGATGCTCGGGCTTTCATGCAGGGACACCATGTCGAGGTGGCCAAAGCCATGCTCAACGTTGGCGTGCAGATGGCCGGCCGACTGGCTGAGGGTGATATCGAGCAGGAAGAGCAGCCGCGCGTGCTGCATTGAGTATCGATGCCCGCAACGGGCATCGGTTTGGAGCGGATGCTCCGTCTTCGAGTTAATCCAGTCGAATATTGAGGCTTTGGGCGCTGCCTACTCGTGCGGCGCCGCTTAGCTGTGCGCGCTGTGTGCCCTGCAAGTCAAGCCAGCTGACCACGGTGTGGCTACGTCCCAGCCTCAGGGCTTCCTTGGTCAGCTCCAGTGCATCCTGGCCTGCGCGTGGTTGCAGCAGGAGAAGACGATCCAGGTTGAGGCCCACGCTGCGCAGCCAGGCGTTGGTGATCGAGGCAGGCGGGGCGACCAGGGTGAGCCAGCGTGCATCCTGGTGTTGGCTGAGCTCGCGCAGCATCGGGCCGAGCAGGTGACGGTAGTTACCTGGGGAGGCTGATAGACGCAGCTCGCTGAATGGTTCTGGCTCTTCGATCCAAGGTGTTTCGACTAGCTCGTCGAGCAGTCGGGGGATTGAGTTGCCAATGAAGGCTTCAAAAAGAGGGAGTTGTGAACGATTCAGCGACTGCGGGAACTGCATGAAGCTCTCCTTAACTCAGCGGCGGATGACACCGACACTCAAGCCTTCGATGACCAAATCTTGCTCTTCCAAGTTTACTTCTATTGGCGCGAAGTCTGGGTTTTCTGCGATCAGCAGCACCTTGTTGCCACTGCGCTGAAAGCGTTTGACGGTGACTTCATCGTCGATGCGCGCCACCACGATCTGGCCATTGCGTGCCTCGCGGGTGGTGTGTACCGCCAGCAGATCACCGTCGAGGATGCCGATGTCCTTCATGCTCATGCCGCGGACGCGCAGCAGGTAGTCCGCTTTGGGATGAAAGAACTCGGGGTTGATCTTGCAGGAGTCCTCGACGTTCTGCTGCGCCAGGATCGGCGCGCCTGCAGCCACGCGGCCGATGACGGGCAGCCCCTCTTCTTCGCTGCTTGCGGGCTCGAAGCCGGGAATGCGAATGCCGCGCGATGCGCCCGGGGTCATCTCAATGGCACCTTTACGCGCGAGAGCTTTGAGGTGTTCCTCCGCGGCGTTAGGTGATTTGAAGCCCAGCTCCTGGGCGATTTCCGCCCGAGTGGGGGGATAGCCGTTGTCTTCCAGGCAGCGTTTGATAAAGGAGAGAATTTCAGTTTGACGCGGCGTCAGTTTGAGCATGCTGGCGGTCTGTCTGTTTATACAGGTGCTGTGATTATATACAGTGATCTGTCGCTGGCAACTGCTGTTTCTGATCCAAGGCCAAATAGCCAAATAAGCTGCTTGCCAGGTGGCGGCGATGTTGTGGTCATTGCTCTATGGTTTAATGCGTGACCGGTCAGCCATGAAAGGGCCTGTCAGGCTTGACAGGGCGTCTGCCTGATACGTATGTTTCAAACAAGTGTTTGTCAGGTGAGAGTGCCATGGCTCAATCAGAAACCGTTGAGCGCATCCTGGATGCAGCTGAACAGCTGTTTGCCGAAAAAGGTTTTGCTGAAACTTCTTTGCGTCTGATCACTAGCAAGGCTGGAGTCAATCTGGCGGCGGTGAATTACCACTTCGGTTCCAAGAAGGCGCTTATTCAGGCAGTGTTTTCGCGATTCCTTGGGCCGTTCTGCATCAGCCTGGAGCGTGAATTGGATCGGCGTCAGGCGCGTGCGGGGGAGAAGGCGAGCTTAGAAGACTTGCTCAATATGCTGGTGGAGCAGGCGCTGGCGGTTAAGCCGCGCAGTGGTAACGACCTGTCGATCTTCATGCGTCTGCTCGGCCTGGCTTTCAGTCAAAGCCAGGGCCACCTGCGCAAGTATCTGGAAGAGGTGTACGGCAAGGTCTTCCGTCGCTACATGCTGCTGCTCAACGAAGTCGCGCCGAAATTGCCGCCGCTGGAGATCTTCTGGCGTGTTCACTTCATGCTCGGTGCCGCCGCCTTCAGCATGTCGGGTATCAAGGCGTTGCGCGGCATGGCCGAGAACGACTTCGGTGTTGATACCTCGCTTGAGCAGGTGATGCGCCTGATGGTGCCGTTTCTCGCGGCGGGGATGCGCGCTGAGAGTGGTGTCAGCGATGAAGCGCTGGCCAACGCCCAGTTCAAGCCGCGTAGCAAGCCGGTTGCCGCCAAGGCCGGCTGACCCTGTGCCCGAGCGGGTCGATGGGCTAAGCTAGCGGCCCATGTATCTGCTCGATTTCCTGCATATCTCCATTGCCGACCAGCGCCTGTATGGCTTCGCCGACGGGCAGCTGTGTCTGCGTTTGTCGGTTTCCACGGCGCTGAATGGGCCGGGTGAACGCAGCGGCTCCAACTGCACGCCACGTGGTCGCCATCAGGTGCGCGCGAAGATTGGTGACGGTCTGCCAGAGGGCGCGGTGCTGCGAGGTCGACGCTGGACGGGAGAGGTCTGGTCTGCTGCCCTGGCTGAACAGTTTCCCGGGCGCGACTGGATTCTGACCCGCATTCTCTGGCTCAGTGGCTGCGAGCCTGGTATCAACCGTCTGGGTGCCGTCGACACCTTTCGCCGCTACATCTATCTGCATGGCACGCCTGATACGGAACCCATGGGTGTGCCGCTGTCTCATGGCTGTGTGCGCCTGCGCAACAGCGATTTGCTGGACCTCTTTCCCCGTGTACCGCCGCACTGTGCGGTGTTGATCGACGAGGCGGCATGCCCTGAGTGGACGGCAGCCGATCTCGTCTAAGGACTTTGTTGTGACGACTCCTTTGTACGGCTCCCTGATGTTGGATATCCAAGGCACCTGGCTGACGGCCGAGGATCGCCGGATACTGCGCCAGCCCGAGGTGGGTGGTTTGATTCTGTTTGCCCGCAATATTGAAGAGCCGCGTCAGGTGCGTGAGCTCTGCGCGGCCATCCGTGCCGAGCGTCCGGACCTGCTGCTGGCAGTGGATCAGGAGGGTGGGCGGGTGCAGCGCCTGCGCAATGGTTTCGTCCGACTGCCGGCCATGCGCGCGCTCGCAGACAATCCGGCTGCGGAGTACCTGGCGGAGCAGTGCGGCTGGCTGATGGCCACCGAGGTTCTCGCGGTGGGACTTGACCTCAGTTTCGCCCCGGTGCTGGACCTGGATCACCAGCGCAGCGCGGTAGTCGGAAGTCGCAGCTTCGAGGGTGATCCCGAGCTAGCGACACGCATGGCCGGTGCATTTATTCGTGGTATGAACGCTGCCGGCATGGCGGCGTGCGGCAAGCACTTCCCCGGTCATGGTTGGGCCGAAGCGGACTCCCATGTAGCGATTCCGGTGGATGAGCGCAGCCTGGACGAGATCCGCGCCAAGGATCTGGTGCCGTTCCGTCAACTCAGTCGCCAGCTGGCGGCGGTGATGCCGGCCCACGTGATCTATCCGCAGGTTGATGAGGGGCCGGCCGGCTTCTCGCGCCGCTGGCTGCAGGAGATCCTGCGCGGGGAGCTGGGCTTTGAGGGTGTGATCTTCAGCGATGACCTGTCGATGGCTGGCGCTCATGTGGTGGGCGACGCGGCCAATCGTATCGAGGCGGCGCTGACAGCCGGGTGCGACATGGGCCTGGTGTGCAATGACCGCGCGGCAGCCGAGCTGGCGCTGAGCGCCTTGCAGCGCCTCCAGGTGCTGCCGCCCAAGGGCTTGGCGCGCATGCGTGGCCAGGGTTATGCGCGCACCGACTACCGCGAGCAGCCGCGTTGGCTGCAGGCGGTGACGGCGCTGCGGGATGCGCAGCTGATTGATTAAGGAGGAGCCATGACGACCTACGCGATCATCGGTGGTACCGGCCTGACCCAGCTGGAAGGTCTGAGCATCAAGCAGATGCACAATCTGGACACGCCCTTTGGTTCGCCTTCGGCCGCCGTGCTGCGGGGCGAGTATGGCGGTCATGAGGTGCTGTTTCTTGCTCGTCATGGCCATCCGCACCGTATCCCACCACATCAGATCAACTATCGCGCCAATCTCTGGGCGCTGAAGCAGGCTGGCGCCGAGGCGATTCTCGCGGTCAATGCGGTGGGAGGCATTCATCCGGCCATGGGTAGCGGCCATCTGTGCGTCGCGCATCAGCTGGTCGACTACACCTGGGGTCGGGAACATACCTTTTTCGAGGGCGAGATCGAGCACGTCACCCACGTCGATTTCAGTTATCCCTATGACGAAGCGCTGCGCCAGCGTCTGATCGAGGCGCTGCAAGTGCTGGGTTATCCGCACAGCAGCCATGGCGTATATGCCGCGACTCAGGGCCCGCGCCTGGAAACGGCGGCCGAGATCGTGCGTCTGGAGCGCGATGGTTGTGACATCGTCGGTATGACCGGGATGCCTGAGGCGGCGCTGGCGCGTGAGCTGGATCTGCCTTATGCCTGTCTGGCGCTGGTGGTCAATCCGGCCGCGGGCAAGGCTGCGGGTCTGATCACCATGGCCGATATCGAGCGCGAGCTGGCCCAGGGGATCGACAAGGTGCGGGCCGTGCTGGGGCGGGTGCTGGCCCAGCCCTGAGGGCTACTTCGGCAGTGGGGCGAACAGGGCGTCGATGTCTTCGGCGCGGAGCTGCCAGTCGCCCTGGTTGCCACCTTCCAGCAGACCGGCGCTCAGTGCTGCCTTGCGCTGCTGCAGTTGCTGGATCTTCTCTTCCACCGTGCCGCGGGCAATCAGGCGGTAGACAAACACCGGCTTGTCCTGGCCGATGCGATAGGCGCGGTCGGTGGCCTGATTCTCCGCCGCCGGGTTCCACCAGGGGTCGTAGTGGATCACGGTGTCCGCCGCGGTCAGGTTCAGGCCTGTACCACCGGCCTTGAGGCTGATCAGAAACAGCGGCACTTCACCGTTCTGAAAGCGCTGTACCGGTTCGCGCCGGTCGCGGGTGGCGCCGGTCAGCAGGGCATAGGCAATGCCACGCCGTTGCAGTTCCGCCTCGATCAGCGCCAGCATCGAGGTGAACTGGGAGAACAGCAGTACCTTCCGGCCCTCGGCCAGCAGCTCTTCGAGCATCAGCAACAGGCTATCCAGCTTGGCCGAGTGGGCTGCTCCAGCGTGTCGCAGCAGACGGGTGTCGCAGCACACCTGACGCAGCTTGAGCAGTGCTTCAAGGATGACGATCTGGCTGCTGGCCAGGCCCTTGCGGTCAATCTCCTCGCGCACCTTGCGGTCCATGGCCAGGCGTACCGTCTCGTAGAGATCACGCTGGCCCTGGCCGAGGTCGACCCAGTGGACGATCTCGCTCTTGGCGGGTAGTTCCTTGGCCACCTGATCCTTGCGCCTTCTCAGCAGGAAGGGTTTGACCCGCGCCTTGAGATGCTCCAGGCGCGCCTGATCGCCATGTTTCTCGATAGGTGTGCGGTAGTCCTGAGTGAAGCGCCTGGCGTCACCCAGCCAGCCGGGCATGAGGAAGTGGAACAGCGACCACAGCTCACCCAGGTGGTTTTCCAGTGGCGTACCGGTGAGGCACAGGCGTTGGCGGGCCTCCAGTTGGCAGGCCGCCTGAGAGGCCTTGCTGGTGGGGTTCTTGATGTACTGGGCTTCGTCGAGCAGCAGTACATGCAAGTGTTGCTTGCGCCAGTGCGGCAGGTCGCGCGGCAGCAGTGCGTAGCTGGTCAGTAGCAGGTCGTACTGGTCGAGGCGGGCGAAGTCGGCAGCACGCTTCGGACCATGCACGGCCAGTACGCGCAGCTCGGGGGCGAAGCGGGCGGCTTCATCCAGCCAGTTGGGGATCAGGCTAGTGGGCATCACCGCCAGAGCTGGGCGATCCAGGCGGCCGGCGTGCTTTTCGCAGAGCAGGTGGGCAAGGCTCTGCAGGGTCTTGCCCAGCCCCATGTCGTCGCCGAGTACGCCGCCGACCTGCAGTTCGCGCAGTGTTTGCATCCAGCGCAGGCCGTCGAGCTGGTAGGGCCGTAGCTCGGTCTGCAGGCCTGGAGGAGCTACGTGTGGCTGTGCGTGATCCTGCTGCAGGCGCTGGGCGAAGTCGCGCAGGCGCTGGCCACCTTGCCACTGCAGGGGCATCTCATTGAGTTGGCTCAGTCGCGCGGCGTCCGGGGCGGACAGGCGCAGGCTTGGGCTGGGGTCCGGCTCGCGCAGGTACAGCTCGCCCAGGGTGGCCAGCACCGGCTTGAGGCGGGCGAAGGGCAGGGCGACCTGCAGGGGCTGGCCATCACTGCTGCGCTTGTGCTCCAGCTGCACGGGCAGTAGTTCGTCGTCGCCGCGTTTGGCCAGGTTGGCGGGTGCCAGCAGCTCAGGGCGGCTGCGGATCAGGCGCAGCAGCACCGGCAGCAGGCTGATGCGCTGGTCGTCGACCAGAATGCCCAGCTCCAGATCGAACCAGTCCTGGCTCGGCGCGTCCTCAATCTCGGCGTACCAGCCCTGCAGCGGACTGAGGTCGAAGTGAAAACCCGGTTTGACCTCGATCTGCCAGCCCTGGGCGCGTAGCTCGGGTAGGGCCTGCTGGACGAAATGCAGCCAGGCGCCGTCGCTGAGCAGCTCGTACATCTCCCCGCTGCCTTCCGCCAGGGCCAGGCTCTGGCGCATGGCGGGACGCAGGCCGAGGCTTTCCAGCTGCTGGCGCAGGCGCTGTTCGCTATCGGCCTGGCGGGCGATGGCGAGTGGCTGGCCGTCGACGGTCAGGCGGATGCGTTCACCGCTGGCGATGCGCTTGCCGTGCACCTGGCGCCCGGCGTAGTTGAAGCTCAGACCAGCGCGGTGCTGCCACTGCTGTACCGTGCGCCGGTTGCCCGGTTGATAGGTGATCAGCAGGTGGCTGCCCAGGGCCAGGTGCGCCACTGGCAGCAGGTCGTCGATCACCTGAGCGGGCGGGGCGCTGGGCGGGTCGGCGAAGGCGCTCAGGTCCAGCTGGAACAGCACGGCGGCGCAATGCTTGCAGTTGTGCGCCACCGGGCAGCTGCAGCGCGCCGACAGGGTCGGGTGCGTGCCGCTGAGGCGAATCCATTGCTGATAGCGGTGCTCGCTGCTGCCCTGGCAGCTGGCATGGATCTGCTGCGTGCCCTGGCTGATGATGCGCACGCGGCCTTGGCTGGCATAGCGGCGCCCACGCTCCAGCGTGCCCAGGTCGAAGTGTGCTTGCCAGGCGTCGTGCTGCAGCAGCTCCTGCAGCGTGGCCATATCAGGGCTGGGTGACCTTGACCAGCAGGCCGAGGCTGCCGTTGTCGAGGTAGGTCAGCTCGCCCAGGCGCAGGCGAGTGCGCTGGCGAACTCGCTCGCTGCCGCTGAGCAGGCCGTCGGCGTCGAAGCGGTTGATCCAGATGTTGGCTTCCAGATCGACCAGGCGCTCCTGTTCGCTGAGACTGACCGAGCCCTCGACCGGGTAGTGACCGAACTGCTCGTTGCCAGTGCTGACAGCCGCAGCGCTCGGTACGGCTGACAGGTTCTGCGCCCAGGCCTTGTGCAACAGCACTTCGTAGCCGTTGCCAGGGTTGAGTTTGGCCGCTTCGTCGTTCAGCGCAGTAGTGCGCTCGTTGCTGCTGATCGGCGTGGCGCCTACGGCCCAGTCATCCGGTGCCAGCTGGCTGCTGCTGAGCGCTTCGCCAGCCTGGCGGAAGACGATGAGTTCGATCTGGTACAGGCCATCGGCGAAGGCGGCCGGCATCAGCAGGCAGAGCAGCAGGGGTATGAGGCGAAACACGCGCATGGGTCAGTCCTTTAGGCGGATTGCGGGGCGAGGCGCTCCAGCAGCGCCTCCAGAGTATTGAAGCGTTCTTCCGGGCGCTCCATCGGCACCTGGAATTTGAAGACGGTGGCGCCCTCGAACTTGTAGCGGCTCGGCGCGCTCTGGATCAGCTTGATCAGGGTCAGCGGGTCGACGCAGGTGTCGCCGGCGAACTCGATGCGCCCGCCCTGCGGGCCGGCGTCGACCTTGGTGATGCCGAGTTTTTCCGCCTGCAGCTTGAGCAGGGTCAGGCGGATCAGATTCTTGCTCGGCTCGGGCAGCAGGCCGAAGCGGTCGATCATCTCTACCTGCAGCTCCTTCAGGCCATCTTCGTCGGTGGCGTTGGCGATGCGCTTGTAGAGGATCAGGCGGGCGTGCACGTCCGGCAGGTAGTCGTCGGGGATCAGCGCCGGCACCCGCAGGTTGACTTCGGGGCCGCCACCGAGCGGTTGCTCCAGGTTCGGCTGCTCGCCCTTGCGGATGGCCTTGACCGCGCGCTCAAGCATTTCCATGTAGAGGGTGAAGCCAACCGCCTGGATCTGTCCGCTCTGACCGTCGCCGAGCAGCTCGCCGGCGCCGCGGATTTCCAGGTCGTGGGTGGCCAGGACGAAACCGGCGCCGAGGTCCTGGGCGTTGGCGATGGCCTCCAGGCGCTTCTGTGCGTCGTCGGTCATGCCCTTGCGCGGCGGCGTCAGCAGATAGGCGTAGGCCTGGTGGTGGCTACGGCCGACGCGGCCGCGCAACTGGTGCAGCTGGGCCAGGCCGAACTTGTCGGCGCGTTCGATGAGGATGGTGTTGGCGCTCGGCACGTCGATGCCGGTCTCGATGATGGTCGAGGCCACCAGCACGTTGAAGCGCTTGTGGTAGAAGTCGCTCATCACCCGTTCCAGGTCGCGCTCGTGCATCTGCCCGTGGCCGACGGCGATACGCGCTTCCGGCACCAGTTCGGCCAGGTCGGCGGCGCATTTCTCGATGGTCTTCACATCGTTGTGCAGGTAGTACACCTGACCACCACGTAGCAACTCACGCAGCAGCGCTTCCTTGATCGTCGGGTTGTTCTGTTCCATGACGAAGGTGCGCACCGACAAGCGTCGTGCCGGCGGGGTGGCGATGATCGACAGGTCGCGCATGCCCGATACGGCCATGTTCAGCGTGCGCGGGATCGGCGTGGCGGTGAGGGTGAGGATGTCCACCTCGCTGCGCAGCGCCTTGAGCTGCTCCTTCTGGCGTACGCCGAAGCGGTGCTCCTCGTCGATGATCACCAGGCCGAGGTTCTGGAACTTGACGTCGTCCTGCAGCAGCTTGTGGGTGCCGATGACGATATCGACCTTGCCCTCGGCCAGCTTGCCGACGGCTTCGCTCACTTCCTTGGCGGTCTTGAAGCGGCTCATCACCTCGACCGTCACCGGCCAGTCGGCGAAGCGGTCGCGGAAGCTGTTGTAGTGCTGCTGGGCGAGCAGGGTGGTCGGCACCAGCACGGCCACCTGCTTGCCGCTGTGCACGGCGATAAAGGCGGCGCGCATGGCCACTTCGGTCTTGCCGAAGCCGACGTCGCCACAGACCAGGCGGTCCATCGGCTTGGCCGCCAACATGTCTTCGCGCACCGCGTCGATGGCGGCCTGCTGGTCCGGGGTTTCCTCGAAGGGGAAGCCGGCGCTGAAGGTGGCGTAGTCGGCGGCCGGGTCTTTGAAGGCGTAACCTTCGCGGGCGGCGCGGCGGGCGTAGATGTCGAGCAGTTCGGCAGCCACGTCGCGCACCTGCTCGGCGGCCTTGCGCTTGGCTTTCTGCCAGGTCTCCGAGCCGAGCTTGTGCAGCGGCGCCAGGGCATCGTCGCTGCCGGTGTAGCGGGCGATCAGGTGCAGGCTGGCGACCGGCACGTAGAGCTTGGCCTCGTCGGCGTACTGCAGGGCGAGGAATTCGGCGGCCTGGCCATCGAACTCCATGGTGATCAGGCCCAGGTAGCGGCCGACGCCGTGGTCGATGTGCACCACCGGCGCGCCTTCGCGCAGCTCGGTGAGGTTCTTGATCACGTTGTCGCCGCCATCGCGCGATTTTTCGCGGCGACGGCGCTGCATCACCCGCTGGCCGAACAGCGGGCTCTCGGCGACCAGGGCGATGTCGTCGAGCAACAGGCCTTCGTCCAGCGGGGCGATGCAGATCGCCAGGCGTTCGCTGCTGGCGGTGAACTCCGGCCAGTCGGCGACTTCACGCGGCTTGAGCTTGAGGCGTGCCAGCAGCTCCAGCAGCACTTCGCGACGGCCGGCGGACTCGGCGCTGAACAGCACGCGGCCCGGATATTCCTCGATGAAACGGCGCAGCGCCGCCAGCGGCTCGCTGGCCTTGGCCTGGATGGCCAGGTCCGGCAGGGCGCGGGCGCCGAAACGTTCGCGGCCGACGCCGGTTTCGATGTCGTTCTGATCGACCACCACCCGTGGCCAGTGCTTCAGACGGGCGAAACAGTCCTCGACCGGCAAGAAGATGTCGGCAGGCGGCAGGATTGGGCGCTCCGGGTCGACGCGGCGGTCTTCGTAGCGGTTGCGCGCGTCCTGCCAGAACTGCTCGGCGGCTTTCTCGATGCCTGGCAGGGAAAACACCTGGGTGTCCTGCGGCAGGTAGTCGAACAGGGTGGCGCTTTCCTCGAAGAACAGCGGCAGGTAGTACTCGATACCGGCCGGGGTGATGCCGGTGGAGAGATCCTGGTAGATCGGGCAGCGGCGGAAGTCGACGTCGAAACGCTCGCGGAAACGGCCACGGAAGTCGGTGACAGCTTTCTTCTCCAGCGGAAACTCGCGGGCGGGTAGCAGGCGAATGGACTCCACCTTGTCGATCGAGCGCTGGGTTTCCGGGTCGAAGGTGCGCAGGGTCTCGATCTCATCATCGAACAGGTCGATGCGATAGGGCGTCTCGCTGCCCATGGGGAACAGGTCGATCAGCGCGCCGCGTACAGCGAATTCACCGTGCTCGTAGACGGTGTCGACGCAGCGGTAGCCCGCGGCTTCCAGGCGCGCGCGCATTTCCTCGACATCGAGCTTCTGGCCGACATCCAGCAGCAGACCGGAACCCAGCAGGAAACGGGTCGGTGCCAGGCGGTGCAGGGCGGTGGCGATGGGAACCACCAGCACGCCGTGCTTGATCTCTGGCAGGCGATAGAGAGTGGCGATGCGCTGGGAAATGATGTCCTGGTGCGGCGAAAACACGTCGTAGGGCAGGGTTTCCCAGTCCGGGAAGTGCATCACCGGCAGGTCCGGGGCGAAGAAGGCCAGCTCTTCCTGCAGGCGTTCGGCGCTCTGGCTGTCGGCGGTCAGCAGCAGGGTGAAGCGTTTGGCGGCGCTGGCGGCCTCGGCGACGGCCAGGCTCAGTGCGGCACCGGGCAGGTTGCCCCAGTGCTGTTTGCCGGATGCGGCCGGCAGTTTCGGCAAGTGCAGTACGGACACAGGTGTCGTGGCCCCAGGCGAAATGAAGGGGGCGATTGTAACGAGGGGAGGTGGTTACTGTCAGTGGCGACAGGCGCGCATTGCTCCGGCTAGCGCTCGTCGTCATAATGTAGCCCCTTTTTTCAGCCCCTACATTTGGAAGGTATTGCCCGTGACCCAGAAGCCCGACCAGTGTCTCGGTGAGTGGATTGATCGTGAAGCCATCGCGGAAGCGATGATTCCCATGATTGGTCAGCTGTACCGCAACAACAGCGTGGTGACCTCGATCTACGGCCGTGGTCTGATCAACCGTTCGGTGATCGACATTCTCAAAGCCCACCGTTTCGCCCGTCACCGCCTGGACGGCGAGGTTGAACTGTCGGTTCACGATACTTTCCCGATCCTCAAGACCATGAGCGAGCTCAAGCTGGGCGCCGCGTCCGTGGATCTGGGCAAGCTGGTTGCCAAGTTCAAGAGTGAAGGCGCTGGTCGCAGCATCGAGCAATTCACCAAGGACGAGCTGGCCGACGTGGCCGGCAAGCAGAATGGTGCCGCTCGCGAAGGTACTGATGTGGTGCTGTACGGTTTCGGTCGTATTGGTCGCCTGCTGGCGCGCATCCTGATCGAGAAAACCGGTGGCGGTGACGGCCTGCGTCTGCGTGCCATCGTCGTGCGCAAGGGTGCCGAGAACGACCTGGTCAAGCGCGCCAGCCTGCTGCGCCGTGACTCGGTTCATGGCAAGTTCGATGGCACCATCACCATCGACGAGGAAAACAGCACCCTCACCGCCAATGGCAACCTGATTCAGATCATCTACTCCAACGATCCGGCGTCGATTGACTACACCCAGTACGGCATCAAGGATGCACTGCTGGTCGACAACACCGGCAAATGGCGTGACGCCGAAGGCCTGGGCCAGCACCTGAAGTGCCCTGGCATCGATCGCGTCGTGCTGACCGCGCCGGGCAAGGGCGCGCTGAAGAACATCGTGCACGGCATCAACCATGCCGATATCACCGCCGACGACAAGATCATCTCCGCCGCGTCCTGCACCACCAACGCCATCGTGCCGGTGCTCAAGGCTGTCAATGACCAGTACGGCATCGTCAATGGTCACGTCGAAACCGTTCACTCGTATACCAACGACCAGAACCTGATCGACAACTTCCACAAGGGCAGCCGTCGTGGCCGCAGCGCTGCGCTGAACATGGTGATCACCGAGACCGGTGCCGCCACTGCCGCCGCCAAGGCTCTGCCGGTACTGAAGGGCAAGCTGACCGGCAACGCCATTCGCGTACCGACGCCGAACGTGTCCATGGCCATCCTCAACCTGAACCTGGAGAAGGCCACCACTCGCGAAGAGATCAACGAGTACCTGCGCCAGATGGCCATGCACTCGGAGCTGCAGAAGCAGATCGACTTCGTGCAGTCCCAGGAAGTGGTGTCCACCGACTTCGTCGGTTCCCGCCACGCGGGTGTGGTCGATGCCGAGGCCACCATCTGCAACGACAACCGTGTCGTGCTGTACGTGTGGTACGACAATGAGTTCGGCTACAGCTGCCAGGTCGTGCGTGTGATGGAAGACATGGCGGGGGTCAACCCGCCGGCCTTCCCCCAGTAAGCGAAGGCAGCAAACAAAACGGGAGCTTCGGCTCCCGTTTTTCGTTTCTGCATCTGTGCGACTTTGGTCTAGTAGACGGATGGCTCACTTCATTTTGGCGCCAGAGCAGAGCGGCTGCTTAGCTTCGGGCCGGGGGTGCTCTGTTGCTTGTTGTTACGACTGGCAGGTCGCAGACAACACCCGTGGGTGTGCAGTTCGTTTATATCTCCTTATAATCGTTGCGATTTTTTGCCCCGGAATAGCGCGAGATTGAGTGACTGCAAGGCTGCTGCAGTCGCTCTTTATTGTCTTTCCGGTCGTGTTGAAGCCTGCGGAAACACTGCCTTCAGTGTTTGGGATAAAGAATGATAAAGATCAAACGAGGGCTGGATCTGCCCATTAGCGGCGCCCCGGAGCAGCGTATCGATGCTGCTCGTGCGGTGCGCAGCGTGGCCGTATTGGGCTGCGACTATCAAGGCATGAAGCCGACCATGGCGGTACAGGTGGGTGACCGAGTCAAGCTGGGTCAGGTCCTGTTTTCCGACAAGAAGAACCCGGGGGTGCATTTCACTGCACCGGGTGCCGGCGTGGTCAGCGCCATCCATCGCGGCGAGCAGCGGGTGCTGCAGTCGGTGGTGATCGACCTGGATGGCGATGAGGCCATCGAGTTCGCCCGCTACGAAGCGGCTCAGCTCGATAGCCTGGAGCCCCAGGCTGTGCGTGACAATCTGCAACAGTCCGGTCTGTGGGCCGCGCTGCGCAGCCGTCCGTTCAGCAAGGTGCCGGCCGTCGATGCTGTACCTAGCTCGATCTTCGTCACCGCCATCGACACCCATCCGTTGGCGGCCGACCCGGCCGTGATCATCGCTGACAAAGCCGGTGACTTCGAGAGCGGTCTCAAGGTGCTGGCCCGCCTGGGCAAGATCTTCCTGTGCAAGGCCGAGGGCGTGAGTCTGCCTGGCGAGAGCTTGGCTGGCGTGCAGGGTGAGAGCTTCGCCGGCCCGCATCCGGCGGGTCTGCCGGGTACACACATCCACTTCCTCGACCCGGTCAGTGCCAGCAAGAGTGTGTGGCAGATCGGCTATCAGGACGTGATCGCCATTGGCGCACTGTTTACCAGCGGCAAACTGAGTGTCGAACGCGTCGTCGCGTTGGCCGGTCCGGTGGTAGACAAGCCGCGCCTGCTGCGCACCCGTCTGGGCGCCAGCCTCGACGAGCTGAGCGCCGGTGAGTTGCAGCCTGGCAATAATCGAGTCATTTCCGGCTCGGTGTTCGGTGGGCGCAGTGCGCGCGGGGCCTACGCCTTCCTCGGTCGCTACCACGTGCAGGTCTCCTGCCTGCATGAGGGCCGCGAGCGTGAGCTGCTGCACTACCTGCGTGCCGGGGTGAACAAGCACTCGGTGCTGAACATCTTTGTGTCCAAGTTGATGGGTGGCAAGAAGTTGGCCATGGACACCAGCACCAACGGCAGTCCGCGCGCCATGGTGCCGGTGGGTAACTATGAGGCCGTCATGCCGCTGGACATCCTGGCCACCCAGCTGCTGCGCTATCTGATCGTCGGTGATACCGACATGGCGCAGAAGCTCGGCTGCCTGGAGCTGGACGAAGAAGACCTGGCCTTGTGCACCTACGTGTGCGCCGGCAAGTACGAGTACGGCCCGATCCTGCGGGACAACCTGGCTCGCATCGAGAAGGAGGGCTGATCCATGGCTTTGCGTAAATTCCTCGACAAGATCGAGCACAACTTCGAACAGGGCGGCAAGTACGAGAAGTGGTATGCCCTGTACGAGGCGATCGATACCTTCTTCTACCGCCCGGGCAGCGTGACCAAGAGTACGGCCCACGTGCGCGACGGTATCGACCTCAAGCGCATGATGATCACCGTGTGGTTGTGCACTTTCCCGGCGATGTTCTTCGGCATGTGGAACATCGGCTATCAGGCCAACAGCATCTTCGCCGGGAACGCCGAGCTGCTGGCGGCCCAGGAAGGCTGGCGCTTCGGCCTGATCGGCGCGCTGGCGGGTTTTGACCCGAGCAGCGTGTGGGACAACTTCATCCAGGGTGCGGCGTTCTTCCTGCCGATCTACCTGACCACCTTCATCGTCGGCGGTTTCTGGGAGGTGCTGTTCGCCTCCATCCGTCGTCACGAGGTCAACGAAGGCTTCTTCGTCACCTCCGTGCTGTTCGCCCTGACCCTGCCGCCGGATATCCCGCTGTGGCAAGTGGCGCTGGGCATCAGCTTCGGCGTGGTGATCGGCAAGGAAGTGTTCGGTGGGACCGGCAAGAACTTCCTCAACCCTGCGCTGACTGGTCGCGCCTTTCTGTTCTTCGCCTACCCGGCGGATATGTCCGGTGACATGGTGTGGACTGCGGTGGACGGCTATGCCGGTGCTACGACCCTGTCCGTAGCCGCTGCCAGCGGCATGGAGCAGGTCGCTGCCAGCGGTCTGAGCTGGTGGAATGCCTTCGTCGGCCTTGAGCGGGGCTCCATCGGCGAGACCAGTGCATTGGCCATCTTCATCGGCGGCGCTTTCCTGCTGCTGACCAAGATCGCCTCCTGGCGCATCGTTGCCGGTGTCATGCTGGGCATGATCGCCACCAGCACGCTGTTCAATGCCATTGGCTCGGACAGCAACCCGATGTTCGCCATGCCCTGGTACTGGCATCTGGTGGTTGGCGGCTTTGCCTTCGCCATGATTTTCATGGCCACCGACCCGGTGTCGGCGTCCATGACCAATACCGGCAAGTGGATCTTCGGCGCGCTGATCGGCCTGATGGTGGTGCTGATTCGCGTGGTCAACCCGGCCTTCCCGGAAGGCATGATGCTGGCGATTCTGTTCGCCAACCTCTGTGCACCGCTGATCGACCATTTCGTGGTGCAGGCCAACATCAAGCGGAGGCTCGCACGTGGCTAACAAAGAATCGACTGTACGTACCCTCACCGTCGCGGTGCTGGTGTGCTTGGTCTGCTCGGTGTTCGTCGCCGGTGCTGCCGTAGCGCTCAAGCCCACCCAGGTGGAAAACCGTCAGCTGGACAAGCAGCGCAGCATCCTGGCCATTGCTGGTCTGGGTGAGGCTGGCATGAGCGCCAAAGAGGTCAAAGCACTGTTCGGCGAGCGTATCCAGGCCAAGGTCGTGGATCTGCGGGAGGGTACTTTCTCCGATGCGCAGAACCCGGCCACCTTCGACCCGCTCAAGGCGTCCAAGGACCCTCAGTTGTCCGTGGTGCTGTCCGGTGAGCAGGACATTGCCTCGATCAAGCGCCGTGAGCAGTTCACGACCGTGTACATGGTGGAGCAGGACGGCGAGTTGCAGACCCTGATCCTGCCAGTGCGTGGCTATGGTCTGTGGTCGACCTTGCACGGTTTCATCGCGGTCAAAGGCGATCTGAACACCGTGGTTGGCTTCGGCTTCTACCAGCACGGGGAGACTCCGGGCCTTGGCGGCGAGGTGGACAATCCGAAGTGGAAAGGCCTATGGGTCGGCAAGACCCTGTTCGATGACAACGGTGCCCTGGCGGTGGAAATCATCAAGGGCAGTGTCGATCCGCAGTCGCCGAAGGCTGAGCATCAGGTGGACGGCTTGGCCGGTGCCACGCTGACCAGCAATGGCGTGAACAATCTGTTGCATTTCTGGCTTGGTGAGAACGGCTTCGGCCCGTTCCTGGCCAAGCTGAGCAAAGGGGAGGCATAAGCGATGTCGCAACCGACCTATAAAGAAGTCCTGTTGAATCCGCTGTTCAACAACAACCCCATCGGTCTGCAGATCCTCGGTATCTGCTCGGCCCTGGCGGTGACTTCGAACCTCAAGACCGCCCTGGTGATGTCTGTTGCACTGACCCTGGTGTGTGCTTTCTCAAACCTGTTCGTCTCGATGATTCGCAGCCAGATTCCGAGCAGCATCCGCATGATCGTGCAGATGGTGATCATCGCCTCGCTGGTGATCGTGGTCGATCAGGTGCTCAAGGCATTCGCCTACTCGCTGTCCAAGCAGCTGTCGGTGTTCGTCGGCCTGATTATCACCAACTGTATCGTGATGGGGCGTGCCGAGGCCTTCGCCATGCAGAATCCGCCGCTGCTGTCGTTCTTCGATGGTATCGGCAACGGCCTGGGCTATAGCGCGTTTCTGGTTGCACTGGGTGTGATCCGCGAGCTGTTCGGTGCCGGCAAGCTGTTTGGCTACACCATCCTCCCGACCGTCAATGACGGCGGCTGGTACCAACCCAACGGCATGCTGCTGTTGCCACCTTCGGCGTTCTTCCTGATCGGCCTGTTCATCTGGGCTGTGCGTAGCTGGAAGAAAGACCAGGTGGAAGCACCGAGCTTCAAGATGGCACCTCAGGTGTCCAACAAGGAGGCCTACTGATGGAGCATTACCTCAGCCTGTTCGTGAAGGCGGTGTTCGTCGAGAACATGGCGCTGGCCTTCTTCCTCGGCATGTGTACCTTCATCGCGATTTCGAAGAAGGTGGAAACCGCCATCGGTCTCGGCATCGCCGTGATCGTGGTGCAGACCATCACCGTGCCGGCCAACAACCTGATCTACGCCTACCTGCTCAAGGACGGTGCGCTGGCCTGGGCTGGCCTGCCGGACGTGGATCTGTCGTTTCTCGGCCTGCTCAGCTATATCGGTGTGATCGCCGCCATCGTGCAGATCCTCGAGATGCTGCTCGATAAGTACGTGCCCAGCCTGTACAACGCCCTCGGCGTGTTCCTGCCGCTGATCACCGTGAACTGCGCCATCATGGGTGGCACCCTGTTCATGGTCGAACGTGATTACAACCTCTCCGAGAGCGTGGTCTACGGCGTTGGTTCCGGCTTTTCCTGGGCCCTGGCCATCGCACTGCTGGCCGGCATCCGCGAGAAGCTCAAGTACAGCGATGTGCCGGATGGCCTGCAGGGCCTGGGCATCACCTTCATCACCATCGGTCTGATGTCGCTCGGCTTCATGTCGTTCGGCGGTATTCAGCTGTAAGGAGCACCTGATGGGTTTTGAAATCGTATTGGCCATCGGCATGTTCACCGCCATCGTTCTGGCGCTGGTGGTGATCATCCTGGTGGCGCGCGCCAAGCTGGTGTCCAGCGGCGACGTCAACATCGTCATCAATGGTGAGCGCACCCTCACCGTGCCGGCCGGCGGCAAGCTGCTGCAGACCCTGGCGGCGAACAACGTGTTCCTGTCCTCGGCCTGTGGTGGTGGCGGCACCTGCGCCCAGTGCAAGTGCATTGTCGAGAGCGGCGGCGGCGAGATGCTGCCGACCGAGGAGTCGCACTTCACCAAGCGCGAGGCCCGTGAGGGCTGGCGCCTGTCCTGCCAGACCCCGGTCAAGCAGGACATGCACATCGAGGTGGAAGAGTCGGTGTTCGGCGTGAAGAAGTGGGAGTGCACGGTGGAGTCCAACCCCAACGTCGCCACCTTCATCAAGGAGCTGACCCTGCGCCTGCCGGAAGGCGAGAGCGTGGACTTCCGCGCCGGTGGCTACGTGCAGCTGGAATGCCCGCCGCACGTGGTCAACTACAAGGACTTCGACATCCAGCCCGAGTACCGTGGCGACTGGGACAAGTTCAACCAGTGGAAGTACGTGTCCAAGGTCGACGAGACCGTGATCCGCGCCTACTCCATGGCCAACTACCCGGAAGAGAAGGGCATCGTCAAATTCAACATCCGTATCGCCTCGCCGCCGCCGGGCAAGGATCATCTGCCGCCAGGTCAGATGTCGTCCTGGGTGTTCAACCTCAAACCGGGCGACAAGGTCACCGTGTACGGCCCCTTCGGTGAGTTCTTCGCCAAGGAAACCGAGGCCGAAATGGTCTTCATCGGTGGTGGTGCCGGTATGGCGCCGATGCGTTCGCACATCTTCGACCAGCTCAAGCGCCTGGGCTCCAAGCGCAAGATCAGCTTCTGGTACGGTGCGCGCTCGCTGCGCGAAGCCTTCTATGTTGAAGAGTACGATCAGCTGGCCGCGGAGAATCCCAACTTTGAGTGGCACCTGGCACTCTCCGACCCGCAGCCGGAAGACAACTGGACCGGCTTGACTGGTTTCATCCACAACGTGCTGTACGAGCAGTACCTGAAGGACCACCCGGCGCCGGAAGACTGCGAGTTCTACATGTGCGGCCCGCCCATGATGAACGCTGCCGTGATCAAGATGTTGCTGGACCTGGGCGTCGAGCGCGAGAACATCCTGCTGGACGATTTCGGTGGTTAAAACTCAGCCTGATTGGCTGCTGCGCTTGCGTCTTGTGCCTCAGGCAGTGCTCGGAATCCTCATGTACTACTCGTACACTGCGGTTCCTGCGCGCTGGCTGAGACCCAATACGCGGCGCTCGCTACGCCACTCAAACCAAGTTTTTCCTGCGTTGTTCGCCCTGCTGTCCAGCGTTCTGCTGGTCGGCTGCGGCGAGAAGATCGAGCAGTTCGGCGGCCCGACCATGGGCAGCCACTACTCGCTCAAGTACGTGGCGGGCGAGGGTACTCCCGAGCCCGCCGCGCTCAAGGCCGAAGTCGATGGCCTGCTGGCTGAGGTGGATAAGCAGATGTCCACCTGGCGCAGCGATTCCGACCTATCCGAATTCAATCGCCTGCCGGCCAAGAGTTGCCGTGCCATGCCCGCTGCGGTACTGGAACTGGTGCGTGCGGGCGACGTGCTGAGCGCCGAAAGCAATGGCGCTTTCGACCTGACCCTGGAACCCTTGCTCGATCTCTGGGGCTTTGGCCCGCAGGCCCGCGGCGAGAAAGTGCCCAGTGCCGAGCAGATCGCCGAAGCGCGTGCCCGTGTGGGGCATGCGCATCTGCAGATTGGCGAGCGACGCCTGTGCAAGGATGCGGCCGTACAGGTCGATCTCAACAGCATCGCCGCCGGCTACACGGTCGACCGTATTGCCGCGCGCCTGGGCGAGCTGGGCGTGAAGAGCTACCTGCTGGATGTGACGGGTGAGGTGCGCGCGGCCGGACACAAGCCCGATGGCTCGCCCTGGCGTATCGCCATCGAGGCGCCGCGCGATGATCACCAGGTGGCGCAGAAGGTGTTGCCGCTGGATGGGCTGGGGGTTTCCACTTCCGGCGATTACCGTAATTACTTCGAGGAAGACGGCAAACGTTACTCGCATACGCTCGACCCGCAGACCGGCGCCCCGATCGATCATCGTCTGGCTTCGGTTACCGTGGTCGATCCATCGACCTTGCGTGCCGACGGGCTGTCTACTCTATTGATGGTGCTGGGCCCTGAGCGCGGCTACGCCTATGCCGAGGGCAAGGACATCGCCGCTTTCTTCGTCACCCGTACCGACCAGGGCTTCGCCACCCGTGCGACGCCCGCATTCACTCGCCGTTTCGGCGAAGGAGAGTCCCCATGACCTGGCTTCTGGTCTTCGCTTTCATGTTGCTGGTGGTGCTGGGTATGGCCATCGGTGTGATTTTCGGGCGCAAGCCCATCGCCGGCTCCTGCGGCGGTATCGCCAATCTGGGTATCGAGAAGGAGTGCTCGATCTGTGGCGGTAGTCGCGAGAAGTGTGAAGAGGTCAATCGCGACAAGAACGCTGATGTAGTGGATGCAACGCTCGCCTACGACGCTACCAAGCGCTAATGTGCCGGGCAAAACGCCCCGGCTAAGCTGGGGCGATGACAAAAAGTGCCGTGAAGGCATCTGCAGGGCGCCACGGGCGCCCTGAGCAGTTCTGAAAGGAGTAAGCATGGCGGTCTACAACTACGACGTGGTGGTGCTCGGTTCCGGGCCGGCAGGCGAGGGCGCGGCGATGAACGCCGTCAAGGCTGGACGCAAGGTGGCAGTGGTCGACAACCGTCCGCTGGTCGGGGGTAACTGCACCCACCTGGGCACAATCCCGTCCAAGGCCCTGCGCCACTCGGTGCGCCAGATCATGCAATACAACACTAACCCGTTGTTCCGCCAGATCGGTGAGCCGCGCTGGTTTTCCTTCCCGGACGTGCTGAAGAGCGCCGAGCGTGTGATTGCCAAGCAGGTCACTTCGCGCACTGGGTATTACGCGCGCAATCGCGTCGATGTCTTCTTCGGCACTGCCAGCTTTCACGATGAGCACACCGTGGAGGTGGTCTGCGCCAGCGGTGTGGTTGAGCGTTTGGTGGCCAAGCAGGTGATCGTCGCCACCGGCTCGCGGCCCTACCGTCCTGCCGATGTCGACTTCAACCACCCTCGTATCTATGACAGCGACACGATTCTTAGCCTGACCCATACCCCGCGCCGCCTCATCATCTACGGTGCCGGCGTGATCGGCTCCGAGTACGCCTCGATTTTCAGTGGTCTGGGTGTGTTGGTCGACCTTATCGATAACCGCGACCAGCTGCTCAGCTTCCTCGATGACGAGATTTCCGATGCGCTGAGCTACCACCTGCGAACCAACAATGTGCTGATCCGTCACAACGAGGAGTACGAGCGCATCGAGGGCCTCGAAAACGGCGTCATCCTGCATCTCAAGTCGGGCAAGAAGATCAAGGCCGATTGCCTGTTGTGGTGCAACGGCCGTACCGGCAACACCGACAAGCTGGGCTTGGAGAACATCGGCCTGAAGGCCAATGGCCGTGGCCAGATCGAAGTCGATCAGCATTACCGTACCGCGGTGCCGAACATTTACGCCGCCGGTGACGTGATCGGTTGGCCGAGCCTGGCCAGCGCGGCGGCCGACCAGGGCCGCTCGGCCGCCGGCAGCGCGGTGGAGAATGACAGCTGGCGCTTCGTCGATGACGTACCGACCGGTATCTACACCATTCCGGAGATCAGCTCGATCGGCAAGACCGAGAAGGAGCTGACTCAGGCCAAGATCCCGTATGAAGTCGGCAAGGCGTTTTTCAAGGGCATGGCGCGGGCGCAGATCTCCCATGAGCCGGTGGGCATGCTGAAGATCCTGTTTCACCGTGAAACCCTGGAAGTTCTCGGCGTACACTGCTTCGGCTACCAGGCTTCGGAGATCGTCCACATTGGTCAGGCGATCATGAACCAGAAGGGTGAAGCGAACAGTATCAAGTACTTCATCAATACCACCTTCAACTATCCGACCATGGCCGAGGCTTATCGGGTAGCGGCGTTCGACGGGCTCAACCGGCTTTTTTGAGCGGCTCCGACCGGTGGCCTGAGCCGGTCGGGGAGAGTCCGTTCAGCCACTCCCGCGACTGGCGCTGGCCGAACCGGGAGAGTTTCTGACCAGGCGCGACGCTGCAAGAAAAAACCGGCCCTAGGGCCGGTTTTTTGCTTTCACCCCTCTCCCGCGTGCGGGAGAGGGGGCGGGGGAGAGGGTTGTATCAGGCTACCCCGAGTGGCCTGTGCGCCCCTCTCCCTAACCCTCTCCCATAAATGGGAGAGGGGGTGTCCGAGTAGAGCCGTAGCCCGGATGCAATCCGGGAGTGTGGCCGCCTGTTTCCCGGATTTCATCCGGGCTACAAGGAGCTGCTAGCTAGCGCTTGAGCGTATCCACTGCCAGGCCAGGGAAATCGGTGATGATGCTGTCTACGCCGAAGTCGGCCAGACGCCGCATCAGCGAAGGTTCGTTCACCGTCCATACCGAGACATGCAGCCCGGCTCTCTGGGCCTTGAGCAGGCGCTCCGGCGTGCACAGCGTCCAGTTCAACGCCAGCATAGAGCAGCCGTGATGGGCGGCTACCTTTAGCGGGTCGAGCCAGTTGTACTCGGCGACCAGGCCGCGGGAAAGCTCCGGGGTCAGGCGACGGAGCGCACGCAGCACCTCGCGGGAGCTGCTGGTGACGGTTACCTTGTCCTGAATGCCAAAGCGCTTGGTCAGCGCCTGGATGGCCAGCACCGTCCGCGCGGCGCGCACCCGCGAGGCGATCTTCACTTCCAGTTGCCAGTGCTCGAACGGACAGTGTTCGAACAGGGTTTCCAGTTTGGGGATCGGGCAGGGGGTCTTCCAACCCGGCCCGCCCTGGCGGGCATCCAGCGTTATCAGTTCCTCTGCGTCGTGCTGCACGACTTTGCCGCGGCGGCCGGTGGTGCGTTTGAGGGTCGGGTCGTGGATGACCATCAGCTCGCCGTCACGCGACAGGTGCAGATCCAGTTCACAGCGGTTGACGCCGTTGTCCAGGCAGCGCTGGAAGCTGGCGAGGGTGTTTTCCGGTGCTTCGCCCTTGGCGCCGCGGTGTCCGTAGATGAGGGTCACTGTTGCTCCTTGGCGACTGGGTGGCGAGGCTGATGGTGCAGCACGCTGTTGATGACATGGTCGTATTCGAAATAGACGCTGAAGGTGCGGTAGTCCCAGCGGGTGATGGGTGGCTGGCCAACGGCAGGATGCTCCTGGTCGGCCAGGCCGAAACGTTCGAGCACCGAGTGCCTGGACTCGCCTTTGTGCGGTAGCCCGGCAACAGCTGCGCCCTGCTGGCCAACGGGAATCTCGATGGTTTGGGCTTGTGCGGACAGCGGCAGAAGCGCTGCGACTAGCAGAAGGGGCCATTTCATGACTGCTGTTCCCTGGCCTGGCGGCGTTCCAGCGCCTGTTTCTGCAGGATGTGGCGAGCTACCAGCTGACGCTGGGTATCGGTCAGCGCTTCGAATTCGGTGCCGATTTCGAACTGGCCATCTTCGCGGCGCTGACAGTGCACCACCTGGGCGCGCAACAGCAGTCCGAGCGCCTGGGGCATGAGCACCATCTTGAGCGCCAAGTGGCTGCCCGCCGGCACAGCCTTGTGGTGGTTGAAGCTGATACCACCCTCGGAAATGGAAACCCTGCGTGGTGCGCCGATGTCACGCAACAGACTTTGGGCCACGGCCTGGCCGAGCAGGTCGATGCGTTTGTTCATGACCTTGAGGTAATTGGCCAGGGTGCGGTCGCGCTCACTGATATGGCGCAGCAGGTGCTGTGATTCGAAATCCATCAGGTGCAATTCGCTGAGCAGGTTGAACAGCGGCGAATTGTCGTGAAGCGGCTCGCTGGCATGCGCTTCGGCAATGGAAATCAGGCTGAAATCCAGTGCGATCGTATCCTCGATCCGGTAGTATTCGCGGCGGTCATCGACGTCTTGATTCGACATGGCGAACCCATGGCTGCAGTGGTGGTCTGAGTGTAAAGCTGCACGCCGAGCCCTGCCACAAGGACGTTTTCCCATTCGCCAGCGAACCCCGTACTGATGCTCAGACCCCTGTCTCTGTTCCTCGGCCTGCGCTACACGCGCGCCAAACGCCGCAGTCACTTCGTCTCCTTCATCTCTCTCACGTCGATCATTGGCCTGGCTCTGGGCGTGCTGGTGATGATTGTGGTGCTGTCGGTGATGAACGGCTTCGATCGCGAAATGCGCAATCGCGTGCTCGGCATGGTGCCGCATGCCACGCTCGATAGCGCCACGCCCATCGACGACTGGCGCACCATCGGCGAAGGTTTGGCGCGTCACCCGCAGGTGGCGGCGCTGGCGCCCTTCACCCAGATGCAGGGTTTGTTGACCCATAACGGTCAGGTGCAAAAGGTGCTGGTCAATGCCATCGACCCCGCCGAAGAGGGCAAGGTGTCGATCATTGGCGATTACTTCCTCAAGGATCAGGGTTCGCTGGCGTCACTCAAGGCCGGTGAATTCGGCATTCTCATCGGTGATCTGGCGGCGAAGAAGCTGGGGCTGTCGATGGGCGACAAGGTTACCTTCGTGGCGCCGGAGGTGACGGTCACGCCGGCTGGCATGTTCCCGCGCATGAAGCGCTTCACCGTGGTCGGCATCTTCCATGTCGGAGCCGGCGAGGTCGATGGTCATGTGGCGATGGCTCATCTGCAGGACGCCGGACGTCTGTTGCGCCTTAAACCCGGTCAGGTGCAGGGCATTCGCCTCAAGTTGCACGACCTGTTCCAGGCGCCGCAGGTAGCCTGGGAGCTGGCCACGCTGCTGCGCGACCAGGATTTCTACGCCCGCGACTGGACCCGCACCCATGGTGGCCTGTACCAGGCCATCCGCATGGAGAAGGCGATCATCGGCCTGTTGCTGTTGCTGATCGTCGCTGTGGCCGCCTTCAACATCATTTCCACTCTGGTGATGGTGGTGACCGACAAGAAGGCCGACATTGCCATCCTGCGCACCCTGGGCGCCACGCCACGCCAGATCATGCTGACCTTTATGGTGCAGGGCACCGTGATCGGCGTGTTCGGCACGCTCATCGGCGGTGTGCTCGGTGTGCTGGCCGCGCTCAACGTCAGCGCTGCGATCACGTGGCTGGAGGGGGCGCTGGGTATCCACTTCCTCAATGCCGAGGTGTATTTCATCGACTATCTGCCGTCGCAGGTGGTGATGAGCGATGTGGTGCTGGTCTGCGCCGCTGCGCTAATTCTGAGTTTCCTCGCCACCCTTTACCCGGCCTGGCGTGCTGCGCGCACCCAGCCAGCGGAGGCTTTGCGTTATGAGTGACAAGTCCGTCCTGAGTTGCCGCAACCTAGGCAAAAGCTACGAGGAAGGCCCGCAGACGGTCGAGGTGTTGGCCGGCGTGGAGCTGGAGTTGCTGCCTGGCGAGCGCGTGGCTATCGTCGGTTCCTCCGGCTCGGGCAAGAGTACTCTGCTGAATATGCTGGGCGGGCTGGATACACCGAGCCAGGGCAGTGTCTGGTTGGCCGGCGAGGAGCTCTCGGCGTTGAACGAGAAGGCCCGTGGCCTGCTGCGCAACCGGGCGCTGGGCTTTGTTTATCAGTTCCATCATCTGCTGCCCGAGTTCACTGCGCTGGAAAACGTGTGCATGCCATTGTTGATCGGCAAGACACCGATCCCTGAGGCGCGTCAGCGCGCCACGGCCTTGCTGGAACGAGTGGGGCTCGGCCATCGCCTGTCGCACAAGCCGGCCGAACTGTCTGGCGGCGAACGCCAGCGCGTGGCCATCGCTCGTGCCCTGGTCAATCAGCCAGCCCTGGTACTGCTCGATGAGCCCACCGGTAACCTCGACCAGCATACCGCCCAGGGCATTCAGGAATTGATGCGCGAGCTGAGCCGTGATTCGCGCACGGCCTTTCTGGTAGTGACCCACGATCCGCAGCTGGCCGGGCAGATGGATCGCGTGCTGCGCCTGGAAGATGGCAAGCTGGTGGCGGCCTGACATGTTCAGACCCCTCTCGCTCTTCGTCGGCACCCGCTACACCCGGGCCAAGCGGCGCAATCATTACATCTCCTTCATCTCGCTGACCTCGATGATCGGTCTGGCCCTCGGCGTGCTGGCGATGATCGTGGTGCTGTCGGTCATGAACGGTTTTCAGAAGGAGATGAGTTCACGCATCCTCGGCCTGGTGCCCCATGCCACCCTGGCGGCGGACAAGCCGCTGGATGACTGGCAGGCCGTAGCGGCTGTTGCCATGCGCAACAAGCAGGTAACCGGCGCAGCGCCCTTTGCCGAGTTGGAGGGCATGTTCTCCTACAAAGGCTCGATGCAGCCGGTGCAGATCAACGGCATTGACCCGCAGCAGGAGCAGAAAGTCTCCAATATCGCCAAGCACATTACCCAGGGCAGTCTGGATGATCTGCGTGCGGGCGAGTTCGGCGTGGTGATTGGCGAGATCACGGCGCGGCGTTTTCGCCTGAATGTTGGCGATAAGCTGACGTTGATCGTGCCGGAACCGAGCAACAGCGCTTCGGGCATCACGCCGCGTATGTTGCGTCTGACCGTGGCCGGTGTATTCAAGGTTGGCGCTGAGCTGGACGGCAGCCTCGCGCTGATCAACGTCGCGGATGCCAGCAGCATGCTGCGCGCCGAGCCGGGGCAGGTTCAGAGTGTGCGCATTGCCCTGAAAGATCTGTACCAGGCGCCCCAGGTGGCGGCGACTATCGTTCAGGAGTTGGGTGTCGGCTACCGTGCCAACGACTGGACGCGCACCCAGGGCAGTCTGTTCAGTGCCATGAAGATGGAGAAGACCATGATCGGTCTGCTGCTGCTGCTGATCATTGCCGTGGCGGCTTTCAACATCATCGCCACGCTGATCATGGTGGTGGCCGACAAGCGCGCCGATATCGCCATCCTGCGTACCCTCGGTGCCACGCCGGGGCAGATCATGACGGTGTTCATGGTGCAGGGGACGGTGATCGGTTGCATCGGCACGCTGATTGGTGGCGTGCTGGGTGTGCTGGTCGCGCTCAATGTCAGCGCCTGGATGGCCTGGTTGGAGCGCATCAGCGGCATGCACATCTTCAGTTCCGACGTGTATTTCATCAGCAGTCTGCCGTCGGACCTGCAGGTGACGGATGTGGTGCTGATCTGCGTGGCGGCTTTGCTGATGAGCTTTCTCGCGACGCTCTACCCGGCCTGGCGGGCAGCACAGACCCAGCCAGCCGAGGCGCTGCGCTACGAGTAAAAAAACGCCGCTATTCAGCGGCGTTTTTCATTCAGCGCCCGGCTTTCCACACGTTTGCGCCAATTGTGGGCTACCCACCAGCGCCAGTAAGCCATGGTCAGCCCGTAGGCGCTGATGGAGAGCACGCTACCGGTGAGCAGGGAGCCAAACAGAAAGGGCTTCCATAAGGTGGCGAGTTCGCCGGTAATCCAGTCCCAGGTCAGCTCATCGGGTAGCGCGACCGGTGGAATGCCCATCAGCATCGCGCCTAGCTTGTAGGTGCAGTAGAAGATCGGCGGCATGGTGATGGGGTTGGTCAGCCAGACCAGTCCCACCGAGATTGGCATGTTGGCGCGGACCACTATGGCAATAGCAGCGGCGAGCAGCATCTGCATCGGAATCGGCACGAAGGCAGCGAACAGGCCCACGGCCATGGCTCGGGCCACCGAGTGACGGTTCAGGTGCCAGAGGTTGGGATCGTGCAACAATTTGCCGAGAAAGCGCAGGGATTTGTGCTCCCGGACAAACTGCGGATCGGGCATGTAGCGCTTGAATAGACGACGCGGCATTGAGGCTCTCGGGAAGCTGAGGCGGCGCTATTATGCACGTATGCTGGCGCCTCGGCTCGCCCGCTTTTGTGACACCGATTGACCCAGGATGGGACATTGATGCGTACAGGGATGCTCGCGATGGCGGCAGGTCTGGCCTGTCTGCCGTTTCTTCCGGCCTTGCCGCCTGGCTGGCTGCTCGCTGCGTTACTGCCCGTTGGTCTGATGTTGCTGCCCTGGCGCACCTACCCTCTGGCGTTGTTCCTGTTTGGCCTGGCTTGGGCCTGTTTCTCCGCGCAACGTGCGCTGGATGATCGGCTTGTCGCCGAGCTGGATGGCCGCACGTTGTGGCTGGAAGGGCGCATCGTCGGATTGCCGGAGAAGGGTGATGGCGTGGTGCGTTTTCAACTAGAGCAGGTCCGTGCCCGTCGCCATGATCTGCCGCAACGTCTGCGCCTGTCCTGGTATCGAGGTCCCGATTTGCAGGCTGGCGAGCATTGGCGGCTGGCGGTCAAGCTCAAGCGCCCGCGAGGTTTGGTCAACCCGCAGGGCTTCGATTATGAGGCCTGGCTACTGGCGCAACGCATTGGCGCCACGGGAACGGTCAAGCAAGGCGAGCGCTTGCGGGCGGCGGATGGCTTTGCTGCCTGGCGCGACGCTTTACGCTTGCGCTTGTTGCAGGTGGATGCTCATGGTCGCGAAGGCGCGCTCACGGCGCTGGTGCTGGGCGATGATTCGGGGTTGTCGCGCGAGGACTGGCGGGTGCTGCAGGACACCGGCACGGTGCATCTGCTGGTGATCTCCGGGCAGCATGTGGCGTTGCTGGCGGCTTTGCTTTATGGCCTGGTTGCCGGGATGGCGCGTCTCGGCTGGTGGCCGCAGCGCCTGCCCTGGCTGCCTTGGGCCTGTGGTCTGGCATTCGCTGGCGCTTTACTGTATGGCCTGCTGGCCGGTTTCGAGGTGCCGGTACGGCGTGCTTGTGTGATGGTGGCGTTGGTGCTGCTGTGGCGTCTGCGCTTTCGCCATCTCGGCGTCTGGCTGCCGTTGCTCATGGCCTGGGTTCTGGTGCTGCTGGTGGAGCCGCTGGCGACTTTGCAGCCCGGTTTCTGGCTGTCTTTCGGGGCGGTTGCACTGCTGATCCTGGCATTCGCCGGCCGGCTCGGTGCCTGGTCATGGTGGCAGGCCTGGTGGCGGGCGCAGTGGGTGATGGCGCTGGGGCTGATGCCGCTGTTCTTTGCTCTGGCACTACCGATAAGCGTCAGTGCGCCGTTGTGCAACTTGCTGGCGGTGCCCTGGGTGAGCCTGCTGGTGGTGCCGTTGGCATTGCTTGGCACTCTGCTCTTACCTATCCCTGTTGTCGGCGAGGCGCTGCTGGCTGTTGCTGGCGGTCTGTTGGCCTTGTTGTTCCATTTGCTCGCCTGGCTGGCTGCGTGGATGCCGGCTTGGCTGCCCACAGCTGTGCCACTGTGGGCCTGGCTGCTAGGTACGCTGGGTGCTGTGCTATGCCTGCTGCCTGCCGGGTTGGCGGTGCGCTTGCCGGGGCTGTTGCTGCTGTCTGCTTTTTTTCTTGCGCCTCAGACTCAGGTGGCTCACGGGCAAGCTGAAGTCTGGCAGTTCGATGTCGGCCAGGGGCTGGCGGTGCTGGTGCGCACGCGGGAACACGCGTTGCTTTATGACGCCGGGCCGCGTTTCGCTGATTTCGACCTGGGCGAGCGGGTAGTGCTGCCGTCATTGCGGCAGCTGGGTGTGACCCGGCTTGATCAGATGTTGCTGAGCCATGCCGACAGCGATCATGCAGGTGGGTCTCTGGCCATTGCTCATGGCTTGCCAGTCGCTACTGTGTTTAGTGGTGAGGCGCGGGATCTGCCCGCCGAACTCAATGCGCAGCCGTGCAGCGATGGTGCCAGTTGGAGCTGGGATGGTGTGCGCTTTACCACCTGGCGCTGGGCGGCGGCCCAGGAGGGCAATGCGGCCTCCTGCCTGCTCAAGGTTGAGGCCGAGGGCGAGTCCCTGCTGCTGACGGGGGATATCGACAGTTCGACCGAAAGGGCGTTGCTGCAGGCGGGGCGGGACGTGAGAGCCGATTGGCTGCAGGTGCCGCATCACGGCAGTCGCAGCTCGTCCTCCGGGGCCTTTCTGGATGCAGTGGGTGCGCACTCGGCGTTGCTGTCGCGTGGTTGGCACAACCCCTTCGGGCATCCCGCTCAGCAGGTGCTGGCACGTTACCAAGTGCGCAATATCAGTCTTTATGACAGTGCTGAACGGGGCGCGGTACGGCTGTTATTGGGGGCGGGTGTGGATGCCGATAGCTGGCGCCAGCGTGCGCGTTTCTGGCGGGAAAAATGAGAACCCGAGTGGTCTGCGCCGGCGCGACCCTATGCTAGAGTGGCGCCACTTTTCCGAGGGGGATGTACAACCGTGTGGGAACTGGTCAAAGCGGGCGGCTGGATGATGCTGCCGATCATTCTGTGTTCCATCGCTGCTGCCGGCATCATCGCCGAGCGTCTCTGGACCCTGCGGCCGAGCCGCGTCACGCCGTCTCATCTGCTGGGGCAGGTGTGGAAGTGGATCAAGGAGAAGAAGCTCAATAACGAAAAGCTCAAGGAGCTGCGTGCCAACTCTCCCCTCGGGCAGATCCTCGCCGCTGGCCTGGCCAACTCCAAGCATGGCCGCGAGATCATGAAGGAGTGCATCGAGGAGGCCGCTGCTCGCGTCATCCACGAGCTGGAACGCTACCTCAATGCCCTTGGCACCATTGCCGGCATCGCGCCGCTGCTCGGTTTGCTCGGTACCGTACTGGGCATGATCGACATATTCAGTGCCTTCATGGGCGCCAACATGGCCAACGCCGCGGTGCTCGCCGGGGGCATCTCCAAGGCGCTGATCACCACTGCGGCCGGCTTGATGGTGGCGATTCCGGCACTGTTCTTCCACCGTTTCCTGCAGCGTCGTGTCGACGAGCTGGTCGTGGGTATGGAGCAGGAGGCGATCAAGCTGGTGGAAGTGGTGCAGGGCGACCGTGACGTCGACCTGGGCAGCGTTCCTGCGGCCCCCGTCAAGGAAGCCCGCAAAGAGGGTAAGAAGGCGTGAAATTTCGGCGCAAACCTCGGGAAAACGTCGAGATCAACCTGGCATCGCTAATCGATGTGGTGTTTATCCTGCTGTTGTTTTTCGTGGTCACCACTACATTTACCCGCGAAACCCAGCTCAAGGTCGACCTGCCGGAGGCAGCCAGTGGTTCGCCTCCCGAGGAAACCCAGCTGAAGCAGCTGGAAGTACTAATCGGCGCGGACGGCAGCTACTCGCTCAATGGCCAGGCGCTGATGAACAATGATCTCGCGGGCCTGATGGCGGCGCTGGGCAAGGAGTCCGGAGGCGACAACAGCCTGCCGCTGGTGATCAGTGCCGATGCCAAGACGCCGCACCAGGCCGTGATTACCGCGATGGATGCTGCCGGCAAGCTGGGCTTCGCTCACCTGCGCATCACCACGGTCGAGGCCGAGGCGCAGCCTTGAGTCTCGCCGACCGCCTGGTCGAGGCCTGGTATACCGGCCATCCGGCGCTGATGCTGTTGCGTCCGCTGGAGTGGCTCTACCGCAGTGTGGTGCGGCGCAAACGCCGCGCTTTTGTGGCTGGCGAGGGCGAGATCTACCGGGCGCCAGTGCCGGTGCTGGTGGTTGGTAATGTCACCGTTGGCGGTACCGGCAAAACGCCGATGATCCTCTGGTTGATTGAGCACTGCCGGGCTCGCGGTCTGCGTGTCGGCGTGGTCAGTCGCGGCTATGGCGCGAACCCGCCGCAGTTACCTTGGCGCGTGCGCGCCGGGCAGTCGGCTGCCGAGGCGGGGGACGAGCCGCTGTTGATCGTGCAGCGCAGCGGCGTACCGCTGGTGATTGATCCGCAGCGCGCGCGTGCCGTGCAGGCGTTGCTGCAGGAGGAAACGCTGGATCTGATTCTCTGTGATGACGGACTGCAGCATTATCGTCTCGCGCGTGATCTGGAGCTGGTATTGATCGATGCGGCACGTGGCCTGGGTAATCGGCGCTGTCTGCCCGCCGGCCCATTGCGTGAGCCGGCCGAGCGTCTTGCCGAGGTGGATGCCGTGCTGCGCAACGGCGCCGACAGCGATGATGACCGGGGCTTCGCTTTCCAGCTGCAGCCTTCTGCTCTAATCAACCTGCGCAGCGGCGAGCGAGTCGGGCTCGATCACTTTGCCGCCGGCCAGCAACTGCATGCCGTCGCCGGCATCGGTAACCCGCAGCGTTTCTTCCGTACCCTCGAAGCGCTAAACTGGCGGCCAGTCGCGCATCCCTTCGCCGACCACGCCAGTTACAGCCCGGAAGCCTTGCAGTTCAGCCCCGAGCTGCCGCTGGTGATGACCGAGAAGGATGCAGTGAAATGCCGGGCTTTTGCCGCCGACAGCTGGTGGTATTTGGCCGTGGATGCGGCGCCTTCGCCGGCCTTCGTTGCCTGGCTCGACCGCGAACTGACCCGTCTACTGCCGGCACAGGCCTGAGTCCCGCCGGCATCTTCAATGCCAGCAAGGACATTCCGATGGACACCAAACTGCTCGATATCCTGGCCTGCCCGGTCTGCAAGGGCCCGCTGCAGCTTTCCGAAGACAAGACCGAGCTGATCAGCAAGGGCGCTGGCCTGGCCTATCCGATCCGCGACGGTATCCCGGTGATGCTGGAGAGCGAAGCCCGAACCCTGACCGTCGACGAGCGCCTGGACAAGTAAATGATCACTGCTTTTACCGTAGTCATCCCGGCCCGTTTCGCCTCCAGCCGCCTGCCCGGCAAGCCGCTGCAGGATATCGCCGGCAAACCCATGGTCCAGCATGTGTGGGAGCAGGCGAAGAAGAGCAGTGCGAGCCGCGTGGTGATCGCCACCGACGATGCACGCATCCTCGAAGCCTGTCAGGGCTTCGGCGCGGAAGTGCTGATGACCCGTGTCGACCATAACTCCGGCACCGACCGCCTGGCCGAAGTGGCCACCCAGTTGGGTCTGGAGAACAACTCCATCGTGGTCAATGTGCAGGGCGATGAGCCGCTGATTCCTCCGAGCATCATCGATCAGGTGGCCGCCAATCTCGCCGCCAATCCGCAGGCCGGCATCGCTACCCTGGCCGAGCCGATCGAGGATGTGCAGGCGCTGTTCAACCCCAATGTGGTCAAGGTCGTGGCCGACAAGAATGGCCTCGCCTTGACCTTCAGTCGTGCGCCGCTGGCCTGGGCCCGCGATGCGTTTGCCAAGACTCGTGATGTACTGCCGCAAGGTGTGCCTTACCGTCGCCACATCGGCATCTACGCGTACCGCGCTGGCTTCCTGCATGACTTCGTGGCCTGGGGGCCGTGCTGGCTGGAAGACACCGAGTGCCTGGAGCAGCTGCGTGCCTTGTGGCATGGCGTCCGCATCCACGTCGCCGATGCGCTGGAGGCGCCGGCTGCTGGCGTCGACACCCCGGAAGACCTGGAGCGGGTGCGCCGCCTGCTGGGGGCCTGATGCGCGTTCTGTTCGTCTGCATGGGCAATATCTGCCGCTCGCCTACCGCCGAGGGTGTCTTTCGCCAGCGCCTGCAACAGGCCGGTCTGCTGGAGCAGGTGACGGTGGACTCCGCCGGTACCGGCGACTGGCATGTGGGTAAGGCCCCTGACAGTCGCTCCAGCCAGGCCGCGTTACGTCGTGGATATGACCTGTCCAGTCTGCGGGCGCGACAAGTGACGGCCGCGGATTTCGATCGATTTGATCTGATCCTGGCCATGGATCAGGACAACCTGGCCCGTCTGCAGGCCCTGCGCCCACGAGGGCGAGGGGCGGAGCTGGATCTGTTCTTGCGTCGTTACGACGTGGCGCTGGATGAGGTGCCTGACCCTTACTACGGCGGTGCCGATGGTTTCGAGCAGGTGCTGGATCTGATCGAGCAAGCCAGTGATGGTTTGCTGGCCGAAATACGGGGGCGCTTGTGAGCCTGACGCTGCAGGAAGCGGTTTCCCTCAAGCCATTCAACACCTTTGGCGTCGAGGTGCAGGCGCGATTGTTTGCCGAGGCGCGCACCGATGATGAGGTGCGTACCGCGTTGGCGGAGGCTGAGCGGCGCGGCATGCCGTTGCTGCCGGTCGGCGGGGGCAGCAATCTGCTGCTGACAGCTGATGTCGATGCCCTGGTGCTGCGCATGGCCAGTCGCGGCCTGCGCATACTCGAAGATGACGGCGAGCGCGTTGTGGTGGAGGCGGAGGCGGGCGAGCCCTGGCATCCCTTCGTGCAGTGGAGTCTGGCTCAGGGGCTTTGTGGGCTAGAGAACCTTAGCCTGATTCCCGGTACTGTCGGTGCCGCGCCGATGCAGAACATCGGTGCCTACGGCGTCGAGATCAAGGACGTGTTCGCCGGCCTGACCGCTCTGGATCGACACAGCGGTGAGTTGCGCGAGTTCGGGCTGGAGGAGTGCGCCTTCGCCTATCGCGACAGCCTGTTCAAGCAGCAGCCGGGCCGCTGGCTGATCCTGCGGGTGCGCTTCGCCCTCAGCCGTCAGGGTGCACTGCATCTGGACTACGGCCCGGTGCGCCAGCATCTGCAGGCCGAAGGTGTCGAGGCGCCTAGTGCGGCAGATGTCAGTCGCGCCATCTGCGCCATCCGCAGCGAGAAGCTGCCAGACCCGGCCGTGCTGGGCAATGCCGGAAGCTTCTTCAAGAATCCGCTGGTGCCAGTCGAGCTGGCCGAACGCATTCGTGCCGAGCACGCCGATCTGATCAGCTATCCGGCAGGGCAGGGACAGGTGAAGCTCGCTGCTGGCTGGCTGATCGAGCGCGCCGGCTGGAAAGGCTTTCGCGAGGGTGACGCTGGCGTGCACCGCCTGCAGGCGCTGGTGCTGGTCAACTATGGGTCGGCCAGCGGCGCTCAGTTGCTGGCGCTGGCGCGGCGTATCCAGGTGGATATCCTGGCGCGCTTTGGAATAGAGCTGGAAATTGAGCCGAACGTTCTCTGAGCTGCTCTGTTTCAGTGGCAGCGGCTTTAGCCGCGATACGCTCATCTAAAGCTGTTCCCGCCGGATATTCCGGGCATGAAAAAGCCCCGCACCAGGCGGGGCTTTTCATTGCAGCTAACGCTTAGACCTGAACAGCAGGGATCTTGGCGTTGGCGGCGGCTTCGCGGTACTCGGCGATCTGGTCGAAGCTCAGGTAGCGGTAAACGTCGGCAGCCATGCTGTCGATGTTCTTCGCGTACTCCATGTACTCCTCGACGGTCGGCAGCTTGCCGATGATCGAAGCGACGGCTGCCAGTTCGGCAGAGGCCAGGTACACGTTGGTCGCGTCGCCCAGGCGGTTCGGGAAGTTACGGGTGGAGGTGGATACCACGGTCGCACCAGTCTTCACGCGTGCCTGGTTACCCATGCACAGCGAGCAGCCCGGCATTTCCATGCGTGCACCGGCCTTGCCGTAGATGCCGTAGTAGCCTTCCTCAACCAGCTGGTGCTGGTCCATTTTGGTCGGCGGAGCCAGCCACAGGGTGGTCGGAATGCCGCCCTTGACCTTCTCCAGCAGCTTGCCGGCGGCGCGGAAGTGACCGATGTTGGTCATGCACGAACCGATGAACACTTCGTCGATCTTCTCGCCCTGTACGGTGGACAGCAGGCGAGCGTCGTCCGGGTCGTTCGGGGCGCACAGAACCGGCTCCTTGACGTCGGCCAGATCGATTTCGATCACGGCGGCGTACTCGGCGTCCTTGTCGGCTTCCAGCAGTTGCGGGTTGGCCAGCCAGGCTTCCATGGCCTGGGCGCGACGCTCCAGGGTACGGGCATCGCCGTAGCCTTCGCCGATCATCCAGCGCAGCATGGTGATGTTGGACTTCAGGTACTCGGCGATGGCGCTTTCCGGCAGCTTGATGGTGCAACCAGCCGCGGAGCGCTCGGCGGAGGCGTCGGACAGCTCGAAGGCTTGCTCAACGGTCAGCTCGTCCAGACCTTCGATTTCGAGGATGCGGCCGGAGAAGATGTTCTTCTTGCCTTTCTTCTCGACGGTCAGCAGGCCAGCCTGGATCGCGTAGTAGGGGATGGCATGGACCAGGTCGCGCAGGGTGATGCCCGGCTGCAGCTTGCCCTTGAAGCGCACCAGAACGGATTCCGGCATGTCCAGCGGCATCACGCCGGTGGCGGCAGCGAAGGCCACCAGGCCGGAACCGGCCGGGAAGGAGATGCCCATCGGGAAGCGGGTGTGCGAGTCACCACCGGTACCCACGGTGTCCGGCAGCAGCATGCGGTTCAGCCAGCTGTGGATGATGCCGTCGCCCGGACGCAGGGACACGCCGCCGCGGGTCATGATGAAGTCCGGCAGGGTGTGGTGGGTGTTGACGTCGATCGGCTTCGGATAGGCCGCGGTGTGGCAGAAGGACTGCATCACCAGGTCGGCGGAGAAGCCCAGGCACGCCAGGTCCTTCAGCTCGTCGCGGGTCATCGGGCCGGTGGTGTCCTGCGAACCAACGGTGGTCATCTTCGGCTCGCAGTAGGTGCCCGGGCGTACGCCTTGACCTTCCTGCAGGCCGCAGGCGCGACCGACCATTTTCTGCGCCAGGGTGAAGCCCTTGCCGCTGTCGGCCGGAGCAACCGGCTTCTTGAACAGGGTGGACGGCGCCAGGCCCAGCTCAGCGCGGGCTTTCTCGGTCAGGCCACGGCCAACGATCAGCGGAATACGGCCGCCAGCGCGGACTTCGTCGAGCAGAACGTCGGTCTTCAGTTCGAAGCTGGTGACCAGCTCGTCGCTGCCGTTGCGGCGTACTTCACCCTTGTACGGGTACACGTCGATGACGTCACCCATGGCCAGGTCGGTGCAGTCGAATTCGATCGGCAGAGCGCCGGCGTCTTCCATGGTGTTGTAGAAGATCGGGGCGATCTTGGTGCCGAAGCAGAAGCCACCGGCGCGTTTGTTCGGCACGTTGGGGATGTCGTCGCCGAAGAACCACAGCACCGAGTTGGTGGCGGACTTGCGCGAGGAACCGGTACCGACTACGTCACCGACATAGGCAACCGGGAAGCCTTTGGCTTTCAGCGCTTCCATCTGCTTGATGGGTCCAACCGAACCCGGCTGATCCGGGTTGATGCCGTCGCGAGCCATTTTCAGCATGGCCAGGGCGTGCAGCGGGATGTCCGGGCGGGACCAGGCGTCCGGAGCCGGCGACAGGTCGTCGGTGTTGGTTTCGCCGGTGACCTTGAACACGGTCAGGGTGACTTTTTCCGGAACGGCCGGGCGGTTGACGAACCACTCGCCATCGGCCCAGGACTGCATGACGGCCTTGGCGTGGGCATTGCCCGCCTTGGCTTTCTCGGCAACGTCGTGGAAGGCGTCGAACATCAGCAGGGTGTGCTTGAGTTGCGCGGCGGCGACTTCGGCCAGTTCGGCGCTGTCCAGCAGCTCAACCAGGGTGGCGATGTTGTAGCCGCCCTGCATGGTGCCCAGCAGCTCTACGGCGTGCTTCTTGTCGACCAGCGGGGAGGTAGCTTCGCCTTTGGCGACAGCGGAGAGGAAACCGGCTTTGACGTAGGCAGCCTCGTCAACGCCCGGCGGTACACGGTTGGTCAGCAGGTCAACCAGGAAGGCTTCTTCGCCGGCGGGAGGATTTTTCAGCAGCTCGACCAGGCCTGCGGTTTGCTCGGCGTTCAGCGGCTGGGGAACGATACCCAGCGCGGCGCGCTCTTCTACGTGTTTGCGATAGGCTTCAAGCACAGTTATACCCTCATCAGTGGTCGCGGTGGCCCGCAACGCTTATCCACAAAACCATCGCACATCGCGCCGCTACGCTTTGTGGGCGTACTGGCCGGTGTGTCGAAAGCCTCATACTAGAAGCTGCTTTCAAAGTTTTACGCCGCAGGAAGCGGGTGGATGAGGGCTGGCGCAGGGCTGCTGCGCCAACGACGTTCCTGGCGGATCAACTGTGCTCGTGACGCTTTGAAAACAGCTTCTGACGGACATCGGTGCCTAAAAAGGCGGTCCGATTCTACTGGATCGGTACGCCAAAGTTAAGCGCAAACCCCGTTCCAATCGGCCTATAGGCTACTGCTCGTCATTTGCCTGGCAAGTCGACAAAGGTCTGTCTGGTCATAATGACCCTGCCTGGCTGAACGGCTATCATGGGTGGCCCGTTTCATGGCTTTCATTCTTTGCACATATGTCCAGTCACCGTATCAAGACGCCCTGTGTCGGCCTCTGCTCCACCGTTTATGGCGATCTGGTATGCCGCGGCTGCAAGCGCTTTCATCACGAAGTGGTTAACTGGAACGCCTACAGTGACGAGGAAAAGCGTGCCGTATGGCGGCGTCTTGAGTTGCTGCTGGTGCAGGTGATGCAGGGGAAGGTCGAGGTCTTCGATGCCGCACTTCTGAGGGCTCAACTGGAGCAGCGTCAGGTGCGCTTCGTGCCTGAACAGTCGGAATACTGCTGGGCCTACCAGTTGATAGCCCGTGCCTCGCGCCTGATCAATCGTCTCGATGCCTACGGGATGGCACTGCTGCCGGAGTTTCGTGACTGGCCTCTGCCAGAGCTGCGTGAGGCAATTGATCGTGAATTTTTCCTGCTGTCAGAGGCGCACTATGAGCGTTACATCGCGCCACGCTTTCTGCGCGAAGGCGTTGAAAGCCGCGTCTAATCCAGGTCAAGAATGAAAAAGCCGCCCGTAGGCGGCTTTTGGTCTGTGGGTGCTGCTAGCGCTGGGCTACCAGCTCTTCCAGGTGCGCGATGACGTCGTCTGGCTTGAGAACCAATACATCGCTTTCCAGGGCATCCAGTACCACTTCCGCGGTATTGCCGATCAGGGCGCCGGACAAGCCGGTTCGGGCGACAGTGCCAATCACGGTTACGGCTGCGCTGAGTTTCTGAGCGGTGTAGGGAATCAGCACATCGGCCGGACCTTCTGCCACATGCAGGCGATCATCACTGACGTCGTACTCGGCCTGGAACGATTTGCACTGTTCGCGGTAGCGCGCTTCGATGGTTTCCTTGAGTTGGAAGGTCGGGTCGGCGGCCGAAAGCATGGGGGAGGGGTGGGCGCTGATCACGTGCAGCGTGCCATTGGCCAGGCGGGCGATGTCGTAGCCATGGCTGACGATGCCCGAATGCAGTGTACGGTGTTCGGCGTCACTGTTACCCACATCTACTGCAGCGAGGATGATGCCACCGCTCCAGGGGGCTGAGGTTTTCACCATCAGTACCGGACTTGGGCAATAGCGCAGCAGTTTCCAGTCCTCAGGTGTGAGTAGGGCCTTTTTCAGCGGGTTGTCCGGCACATGCTGCTTGATCACTAGGCCGCAGCCTGACGATTGCTGGGCGGCAACGATGGTCTGGTAGAGGCCATCGTTCCAGGTCTGTTGAATGCTGACGCTGAAGCCTTCTTCCTGCAGATGGGTTTGTTGTTCATCGAGGTAGGCGCTGTGATTGGCTTTCTTGTCGCAGACCAGTAGATGCAGGTGCGACTGGGTCACGCCAGCGATCAATTTGGCGCGTTTGAGCGCGAGCCCTTCGGGCTGCTGCGGATCCATCACCACCAGAATGCTGCGTATGGCTTGCATGTGCCTCTCCCTTTGAAGTGCTTGGATGCAGCCCACTATAGAGGTGGCCGCGGGCGGCGCTATTGACCTGCATCACGGCATCGCTGGCCCTGTGCGCCCTCATCCGTATAATGGCTCGCCTCATCCCTGCCTGCCAGCATTCGCCCCGTGAATACCTCCCTCGATATCCATGATTTTCTGGCCTGTCCAACCCCAACAGCCTGGGTTGAAGCCGCCCTGGCTGATCAGGAAACCTTGCTGATCGACCACAAGAACAACGAGTTCAAAGCGGCCTCAACGGCTATGGCGCTGATTGCCAAGTACAACCAGGCTCTGGATCTGGTCAATTTCATGTCGCGCCTGGCTCGTGAGGAGCTGGTGCACCATGAACAGGTGCTGCGCATCATGAAGAAGCGTCGTATCGAAGCGCGCCCGATTTCGGCGTCCCGTTACGCTTCCGGCTTGCGCAAGCAGGTGCGTAACCATGAGCCGCAGAAGCTGGTGGATACTCTGGTGGTGGGGGCTTTTATCGAAGCGCGCAGCTGTGAGCGTTTTGAAGCCTTGGTGCCGCATCTGGATGAAGAACTAGGCAAATTCTACGGTGGCCTGCTCAAGTCGGAGTCCCGGCATTTTCAGGGTTATCTGAAGCTGGCTTATCAGTACGGCGAGGCAACTGATGTTGAGCGAACTGTGGGGCGGGTTCGTGAAGCCGAGCGCGAGCTGATCGAGTCTCCTGACCAGGAGTTTCGTTTCCACAGTGGCGTGCCGCAGAGCTGAGCTTTTGATGCGGGCATAAAAAAGCCGGACTGAAGTCCGGCTTTTTCGTATTCGGGTTGGATCAGGCAGCGACGAAACTGGCGCTGCAGGCGAGGGCGGCCTGGCTGCTTTGTACTTCGCCGAGGGTGTCGCGCACCACTTGCTTGGCCAGGCAGGCACATTTGCCGCATTGGGTGCCTACGCCGAGGCTTTCGCGCACGTCACGGTAGCTGCAGCAGCCTTCGAAGATGGCTTCGCGAATTTGACCGTCGGTAACACCCTGGCAGAGGCAGACGTACATGTGGCGATCTCGAATGAGAGTGAGTTGCTGTTGCGGAAGGATACTAATGTTAATGAGAATGCTTGTCAAAACTTGATATGCATTCTTCCTATTGGCCGGATAGACGGCGCCCTCGGTGGTGGCGTCAGTTTGGCCGCTAAATAACGAGCATAAAAAAACCGGCCGAGGCCGGTTTTACGGGGATGTTGCGGTTACTGATCGAACTCGTCCCAACCGCCCATTTCCTTCCAGCGGTTGACGATGCCGCAGAACAGTTCAGCGGTTTTCTCGGTGTCGTAGCGCGCGGAGTGCGCTTCCTTGCCGTCGAAGTCGATGCCGGCGGCCTGGCAGGCCTTGGCCAGCACGGTCTGGCCATAGGCCAGGCCGGCCAGTGTGGCGGTATCGAAGCTGGAGAAGGGGTGGAACGGATTGCGCTTGATATCACAGCGGGCGACGGCGGCATTGAGAAAGCCGAGGTCGAAGCTGCTGTTGTGGCCGACCAGAATGGCGCGTTTGCAGCCATTGCTTTTGATCGACTTGCGCAGGCCGCGGAAAATCTCGGTCAGCGCGTGCTCTTCGCTCACGGCCATGCGCAGTGGGTGATCCAGCTTGATGCCGGTGAACTCCAATGCCGCCTGTTCGATGTTGGCGCCTTCGAAAGGCTCGATGCGGAAGAAGTGCGTGTGGTCCGGGTAAAGGAAACCACCTTCGTCCATGGCAATGGTGGTGGCCGCGATCTCCAGCAGAGCGTCTGTGGCGGCGTTGAAGCCGCCGGTCTCCACATCCACGACTACCGGCAGATAGCCGCGAAAGCGCGCGGCCATCGGGTGACGAGGGCCGGAGGGCAGGCTGCCGTCGAGTTCATCGTCGAAATGCTCTTCGCTCACGCGTGTTCCTCCAGCAGGCGCCAGCGTAGCTTCTCGCCAGCGCGCAGCGGGATCACCAGGCTATCGCCCAGCGGCAGTTCGCTTGGGCCGACCCAGTCTTCGCGTACCAGGGTGATGTGGTCGGTATTGCGCGGCAGCCCATAGAAGTCAGGACCGTGCAGGCTGGCGAAGCCTTCCAGCTTGTCCAGCGCGTTACGCTGCTCGAAGGCCTCGGCGTACAGTTCGATGGCGGCATGCGCGGTGTAGCAGCCGGCGCAGCCGCAGGCCGCTTCCTTGGCGTGTTTGGCGTGCGGTGCCGAGTCGGTGCCGAGGAAGAACTTCACACTGCCGCTGGTGGCGGCATCCAGCAGGGCATCTTGGTGAGTATTGCGCTTGAGGATCGGCAGGCAATAGAAGTGCGGGCGAATACCACCGACCAGCATGTGGTTGCGGTTGTACAGCAGGTGGTGGGCGGTGATGGTGGCGCCAACGTTGGCTGGAGCCTCGCGTACGAACTGCGCCGCGTCGCCGGTAGTGATGTGCTCGAACACCACTTTAAGGCTGGGGAAGCGCTCGACCACGCGTACCAGGTGCTCATCGATGAAGCGTTTCTCGCGGTCGAACACGTCGACATCAGCGTGGGTTACTTCACCGTGTACCAGTAGCGGCAGGCCGACTTCGGCCATGGTTTCCAGCACAGGGAAGATGTTGTCGATGCTGGTCACACCGGAGTCGGAGTTGGTGGTGGCGCCGGCCGGATACAGTTTGGCGGCGTGCACGAAACCACTGGCCTTGGCGGTGCGTACGTCCTCGGCAGTGGTCTTGTCGGTGAGATAGAGCACCATCAGCGGCTCGAAGCGGCTCCCGGTCGGGCGAGCGGCCAGGATGCGCTGGCGGTAGGCGTCGGCCTCGGTGCTGTTGCGAACCGGCGGCACCAGATTGGGCATGATGATGGCGCGGGCGAAGGTTCGCGCGACGTCGCGGACGGTGTGCTGCAGGACAGCACCATCGCGCAGATGGATGTGCCAGTCGTCGGGGCGCAGCAAGGTAATGCGGTCAGACATGGGGATTCCCAGCAGGTAAAACGTGGAGAAATGCTACCAGCTTATCCTCAGTGCGGCCTATCAAGTTTCCTTGGTGAGGGCCGATAAGGGCATGTAAGCCGTATCTCCCGAGAGGGGCCGATCTTGTTTCAGCGCCGTTTTTTCCTGCTCAGTCTGCTCGCCTGCCTGCCTTGGTGCATGCCGGCCGCGGCAATCACGTTCCAGACCCGCATGGAAAAAGTGGAGTGGAAGGTCGAGGGCGATAAGTTCGAGTGTCGGTTGATCCAACCCATTGCCGATTTCGGCAGTGGTGAGTTTGTCCGTCGTGCTGGCGAACAGGCCACGTTCCGCCTCAAGGTGCGCGAACGCTGGATGGGGTCGGGCTCTGCGACCTTGCTCGCTGCCGCTGCGCCTTGGCAGCCGGGACGAGGCGATATCAACCTGGGTGCGCTTAAAGTCAGCAGTGGCGAGGTGCCGTTCAACAGCAATGCTGAGCAGGGCGGGCGATTGTTGACGGGCCTTATGGAGGGGCGCAGCCCTGTGGTGCGTCATCGCACCCTGCAAGGCGGCGAGCTGCTGGAAGTACGTCTGCTGCCGATTCGTTTCAACCAGGCCTACAACGAGTACCTGAAGTGCACGGCGGGGCTCTTGCCAGTCAATTTCGAGCAGATCCGCCAGGTGCAGATCGGTTTTCCCGGTGGTGGCTATGCGCTGGATCCCATGGCGCAGGCCAGGCTGGACATCATTCTCGATTTCCTCAAGGAAGACCCCAGCGTCAATCGCATCCAGCTCGACGGCCACTCCGACAACAGTGGCAATCGCCTGACCAATCGGGATCTGTCCCGGCGTCGGGCGGTGGCGGTCGAAGAGTACCTCAAGGCGCAGGGAGTACCCGCCGAGCAGATCGTCGTGCGCTTCCACGGCGAGCGTTATCCGCTGGTGAGGAACACGAATGAAGCCAGTCGGGCGAAGAACCGCCGTGTGACGCTGACGCTGTCGCGCGAGCCGGTGCTTGAAGCCGAGCCTGCAGCCCCCGATACGCCTGCCGAGCCTGCGGCTTCCGAGGCCGCGCCGGCTGCCAAAAGCTGACCTGCTTTCCCATTATTTCTGTCGCTTTGTCGCCCGTGACTGTCGCGCCCCTGTAAATCGAGCGTCTCGCTCGGTAGAATCCCCGGTTTTCCGTACAACCCGTGGAGTTGATTGGCATGGCGGACGTTAAGAAGGTAGTTCTGGCCTATTCCGGTGGCCTGGATACCTCGGTGATCCTCAAGTGGCTGCAAGACACCTATAACTGCGAAGTGGTGACCTTCACCGCCGACCTCGGTCAGGGCGAGGAGGTCGAGCCGGCCCGTGCCAAGGCCCAGGCCATGGGCGTCAAGGAAATCTACATCGACGACCTGCGCGAAGAGTTCGTTCGCGACTTCGTCTTCCCGATGTTCCGCGCCAACACCATCTACGAAGGCGAGTACCTGCTGGGTACTTCCATCGCTCGTCCGCTGATCGCCAAGCGCCTGATCGAAATTGCCAACGAGACTGGCGCCGATGCCATCTCCCATGGTGCTACCGGCAAGGGTAACGATCAGGTGCGCTTCGAGCTGGGTGCCTACGCGCTGAAGCCGGGCGTGAAAGTGATCGCTCCGTGGCGCGAGTGGGATCTGCTGTCGCGCGAGAAGCTGATGGACTATGCCGAGAAGCACGGCATTCCGATCGAGCGTCACGGCAAGAAGAAGTCGCCGTACTCCATGGACGCCAACCTGCTGCACATCTCCTATGAGGGTGGCGTGCTGGAAGACACCTGGACCGAGCACGAAGAAGACATGTGGAAGTGGAGCGTTTCCCCGGAAGCGGCTCCGGACACCCCGACCTATATCGAGCTGACCTACCGCAAGGGCGACATCGTCGCCATCGACGGCAAGGAAATGACCCCGGCCCAGGTGCTCACCGAACTGAACCGCATCGGCGGCGCCAATGGCATCGGCCGCCTCGACATCGTCGAGAACCGCTATGTCGGCATGAAGTCCCGTGGCTGCTACGAGACCCCCGGCGGCACCATCATGCTCAAAGGTCACCGCGCCATCGAGTCGATCACCCTGGACCGCGAAGTGGCTCACCTCAAAGATGAGCTGATGCCCAAGTACGCCAGCCTGATCTACACCGGCTACTGGTGGAGCCCGGAGCGTCTGATGCTGCAGCAGATGATCGATGCCTCGCAGACCAACGTGAACGGTGTGGTGCGCCTGAAGTTGTACAAGGGCAACGTCATCGTGGTCGGCCGCAAGTCCGACGACTCGCTGTTCGACGCCAATATCGCCACCTTCGAGGAAGATGGCGGCGCCTACAACCAGGCTGATGCCGCGGGCTTCATCAAGCTCAACGCGCTGCGCATGCGCATCGCCGCCGGCAAGGGCCGCAAACTGTTCTAAGCGCCTTGCCGCGCCCCAAAAAGCCCGTGCATCTGCGCGGGCTTTTTCATTCTGGCCGCAGGCCCAATGTCGGGCCACACTGATCCTCTCGAAGCAATGCTTGTTGGAGGACTGAGATGCGCAATTTTTCAGTGGTTCTGTTATTGGGGTTGTTTGGCCTGAATGTCCAGGCGGGCGTGCTGGATCCGGACTGTACGGCAGAAAAGGCCGCCAAGAGCGCGGCGATGAAGGCCACGGTAGGAGTTGGTGGCCGCTGTACGGCTAAGGAGGCGGTGGGCGACAGCCTGGATGTCGATGACAAGAAGGACTCGGTTTCCGACGCCAAGGACAAGGTCGGGGATAAAGTCGATGGCGCTTCCGATCACCTCGAACGCAAGGCGATCAAGAAGGCGGTCACCAATTGAGTGCTTGAAAGTCACTCTAAACGTGGATTCCTAAGGGCCTGTCAGGCCCTTTTGTTTTGGAGTGAGGAGGCAATATGCGCTTGTTACACACCATGCTGCGCGTCGGTGATATGGACAGATCCATTGCGTTCTATACCGAAGTGCTGGGCATGACCCTGCTGCGCCGCAAAGACTATCCGGATGGCCAGTTCACATTGGCTTTTGTCGGCTACGGCAACGAGGCGGAGAACAGCGTGATCGAGCTGACCTGCAACTGGGGCGTGGATCAGTATGAACTGGGCACGGGCTACGGCCACATTGCTCTGGAGGTCGAGGATGTCTATAGGGCCTGCGAAGACATCCGTTCGCGTGGCGGGCAGATCACTCGTGAGCCGGGGCCAATGAAGCACGGCAACAGCATACTGGCGTTCGTGGCCGATCCTGACGGCTACAAGATCGAACTGCTGTCGCCCCAGCGGGCGGATTGACGTCCGCCACAATGACAAAGCCCCGCATTTGCGGGGCTTCACCTGTTTCAGAAGTCGTAGTCGTAGTCGTTCAACTGTTTCTGCAGGCGGCGCTCGTCGAGCAGGTTGTCGATGATGCGGCGCTTGGTCAGGTTGGTCTTGGCCACATCGACGCTGCGTTCAGCGCTGTCGTCGTTGTCGTCATCGACCAGATCGTCTTCGAGTTCGAGATCTTCTTTGTCAGTGCTCATGGCTTCACTCCAGCTTTCGGGGTGCCGATGGCGCTCCTTATAGCGACAAAGCTTGAGGCGGTAAAAAAGATTTTCTCAATCGAAAGCGTGAGCGAATTAATGACTGCTCAATCGTCCGAGGCCTTGGCCTTGTATTCGCACAGGTCTTCGATGCGACAGGCGCCGCAGCGCGGCTTGCGCGCGGTGCAGACGTAGCGGCCATGCAGGATCAGCCAGTGGTGGGCGTCCAGCAGATAGTCCTTGGGCACGAACTTGAGCAGCTTTTTTTCGACTTCCACCACATTCTTGCCGGGGGCGATGCCGGTGCGGTTGCTGACGCGGAAGATGTGTGTGTCCACCGCCATGGCCAGCTGGCGGAAGGCGGTGTTGAGCACCACGTTGGCGGTCTTGCGGCCGACGCCGGGTAGGGCTTCCAAATCCTCGCGGTTGTCCGGCACCTGGCTGCCATGCTTCTCGATGAGGATGCGGCAGGCCTCGATGACGTTCTTCGCCTTGCTGTTGTACAGGCCGATGGTTTTGATGTACTCGGACAGGCCCTCGACGCCGAGGGCGTAGATCGCTTCCGGCGTGTTGGCCACCGGGAACAGCTTGGCCGTGGCCTTGTTGACGCTGACGTCGGTGGCTTGGGCCGATAGGGTCACCGCCACCAGCAGCTCGAAGGGCGTGCTGTAGGCCAGCTCGGTCTTCGGCTCGGGGTTGTCTTCGTGCAGGCGGCGGAAGATTTCCAGGCGTTTGGCGGCGTTCATTCGATCACCCCGGTGACCCGCACGCGACGGCTGGTAGCGGGTGCTGCCGGCTCCTCGGCCTTGGCGCGCTCAGCCAGGTACTCGTCGATGCGGTTCTTCACGGCGATCAGCAGGCCGAGGACGAGGAAAGCGCCGGGCGGCAGGATGGCCAGCAGGAAGCCTTGGTAGTCGGGGAACAGGGTCAGCTGCCAGTTGGCGGCGATCGAGCCGAACAGTAGCTGCATGTTGGCGAACAGCATGCCGGTGCCGAGCAGTTCGCGCACCGCGCCGATGGCCAGCAGCACTCCGCCGAAGCCAAGGCCCATCATCAGGCCATCGAAGCTGGCGTGGGCCACGCTGTTCTTTGCCGCGAAGGCTTCGGCGCGGCCGAGGATCACGCAGTTGGTGGTGATCAGCGGAATGAAGATGCCGAGGATCTGGTACAGCTCGTAGGTGAACGCCTGCATCAGCAGCTCGATGCAGGTGGTCAGCGCAGCGATGATCATGACGAAGGCTGGCAGGCGCACGGCGTCGGTGACCTGGCGGCGGATCAGCGCCACGGCGGCGTTGGAGCAGGTCAGTACCACGGCGGTGGCGATGGCCATGCCCAGGGCGTTGACCACCGAGTTGCTCACCCCCAGCAGCGGACACAGACCGAGTAGCTGGACCAGGGCTGGGTTGTTCTTCCACAGGCCGCTTACGGCGATTTCGCGATAATTAGCCATGAGAAGCCTCCGGGGTCAGCAACTCGGCCTTGTGCTGGTCGAAGTACTGCAGCGCCTTGTGCACGGCCTTGACCACGGCGCGCGGGGTGATGGTGGCGCCGGCGAACTGGTCGAACTGGCCGCCGTCTTTCTTCACTGCCCAGCCGGCTTCGTCGGGTTGCGTCAGCGACTTGCCCTCGAAGCCGAGAATCCAGCGGCTCTTGGCCAGCTCGATCTTGTCACCCAGGCCGGGGGTTTCACGGTGGTGCAGGGCGCGCACGCCGGCCAGGCGGCCGTCGGCGAGGATGCCCACCAGCAGGCGAATCGAGCCGCTGTAGCCGTCCGGCGCGGTGACCTGCAGGATCACCGCGCTGGGCTGGCCGCCGAGGGTGGCCAGATAGGCAGGGGCCGGATTCTTGTTGCCGAGCAGCTCGTCCTGCACCAGGCGGCTGTTGTCGAGCAGGTAGTTGTCGTAGCTGCCGGACGGCAGGATTTGCGCCAGTGCCTGCACCTGGGCTTCGCGCTCGGCAGCGGCGATGCGCGGGGCGGTGCCTTGCTGGATGGCGGCGACCACGCCGACCGTAGCGATGGCGAACAGGCCCAGCACGGCGGCGTTCTTCAGCATGGAGCGGGAGATTTCCGGCAGCACGCTCATTCTCCCAGCTTGAAGCCGCGCTCGGCCTTGCGATGGCCGTAAGTGCGCGGACGGGTGTAGTAGTCGATGGTCGGCGCGGCCAGGTTCATCAGCAGCACGGCGAAGGCCACGCCGTCCGGATAACCACCCCAGGTGCGGATGACATAGACCAGGATGCCGACGCCGGCACCGAAGATGATCCGCCCCAGGTTGCTGGTGGCGCCGCTGACCGGGTCGGTGACGATGAAGAAAGCGCCGAGCATGGTGGCGCCGGTCAGCAGGTGGAACAGCGGCGAGCCGTTGGAGTCCGAGCCCGAGCCGTTCCAGAACAGCAGGCTCATGACGAACAGCGCACCCAGCATGCCGGCCGGGGCGTGCCAGGCGATGAGCTTCTTGTGCAGCAGGAACAGCCCGCCGAGCAGGAAGGCCAGGTTGACCCACTCCACCGCGTTGCCGCCGAACTGGCCGAAGGCCGGGTTCTGCGACCACAGCTCGTCGATGGTCAGGCTCTTGTTGACCTTCAGCGCATCCAGGGCCGTGGCCTGGCTCCAGCCATCCGGCAGGGCGGCCAGGCCGAGAATCTGTTGGATGCCCTCGCCGATACCGACGCTGTGCGGCGCCGGCCAGCTGGTCATGGGGATGGGGAAGGAGATCAGCACCACCACATAGCCGAGCATGGCCGGGTTGAACGGGTTCTGCCCGAGGCCGCCGTAGAGCTGCTTGCCGAAGACGATGGCGAAGCCCACCGCCACCGCGGTCAGCCACCAGGGCGCATAGGGCGGCAGGGCCAGGGCCAGCAGTACGGCGGTGACCAGGGCGCTACCGTCCTTGAGGAAAAACGCCAGCGGGCGCTTGCGCACGGCGAGGATGGCGGCCTCGCAGGCGATGGCCACCAGGCTGGCCCAGAGCAGATTGACCAGGGTGCCGACACCGAACAGCCAGGTCAGCGCCAGGGCGCCGGGGGCGCAGGCGGCAGCGACCAGCAGCATGACACGCTGGGTCTTGTTGGCGCCCCTGGCGTGGGGCGAGGTGATGCGGGGCAGGGCCATTGGCACTCCGGTCGATTGTGTTGTCGCACCTTGCATGGGCGTGCCAGGCGCGGTGCTGTGTCCTGTAGCCCAATCCGGGGACGGTGTACCGGCGTGCCGGCGTTGCCGCCCCCTCTCCCGTTTACAGGAGAGGGCCGGGGAGAGGGTGGCTGTGTTCCGGCCCTCTCCCCCAGCCCCTCTCCCACAAGTGGGAGAGGGGATTTTTATCGCTGTGCTGCTCGCCCCGGATTGCATCCGGGCTACGCGTTTTGGTGTTCCGCGAGTTTCTGTTCGGCTGCGCTGAGGCGTGTCCGTGCGGCGTCGAGTGCCTCCGCAGATGCGTTCTCATCACGCTCCAGCTTGCGCAGGTCGGCGCGAGCGAAGGCGACTTCGGTCTTCAGCGCCTTGAGCGCGGCGTCGATGCCGGGCTTCTCGGTGCGTACCAAGTCAGGCGCCGGCTTGCCGGAACCGTCTTCGGCGGTATGCAGAGCCTGTTCGGCGGCGGACAGGGCCTGGCGCAGGCGCTCCAGCTCGCTCTCATCGGCCTCGGCTTTCTCGGCTTTCTTCAGTTCGGCGCGTTTCATCGCCAGCTCGACCTTGGCCTTTTTCAGCTCACTGTCGTCGACGGTCTTTGCGGCAGGCGCTGGCGCGGCGGATTGCAGCTGTTCCAGCGCCTTCTCGGCCTCGGCCAGCTTGGCGCGGGTCTGCTCCAGTTCGGCCTGTTGCTCGGCGCTGGGCGCTTCGAGTTTTTCCAGCTTACGCTGCTGGGCCTTGAGCATGGCAGCTTCGATCTTGGCCTTTTTCAGCGCGTCGTCGTTGGCCGGCGCGGCGGCGGAGGGTGCAGGTGCCGCTGCTTGAAGCTGCTCCAGCACCTTTTCGGCCTCGGCCAGCTTGGCGCGGGTCTGCTCCAGTTCGGCCTGTTGCTCGGCGCTGGGCGCTTCGAGTTTTTCCAGCTTACGTTGCTGGGCCTTGAGCATGGCGGCTTCGATCTTGGCTTTCTTCAGTGCGTCGTCGCTGGCGGGTGCTGCTGCAGCCGGGGCCGGCGCGTTGGCCTGGGCGGCTTCCAGGGCCTTCTGCGCGGCTTCGGCGGCGCTGCGCAGTTCGGCGACCTGGGCCTTGAGTTCGTCGGTGTCGTGCTGGGCCAGTTGCTTCTCAGCTTTCTTCAGCGCGACCTGGGCCATGCTGGCTTCGATCTTCAGGCGCTTGAGCTGCTCGTCGGCTGTGCTTGGCGCTGCACTGGCAGGCGCTGCTGCCGCTGCCTCGGCTTGCGCCGCCTTGGCCTTGGCGGCGCGCTCGGCGCGGGCCACGCGCTCGGCTTCCTTGCGTTCTTCCTCGCGGCGCAGGCGTTCCTGGCGCAGCTCGAAGCGCTGCTTGGAGTGTTCGGCCTTCTGCTGCTTCTGCTCCAGCTCGCGGATTTCGCCCTTGGCGGCGCGGTAATACTGCACCAACGGGATGCTGGAGGGGCAGACATAGGCGCAGGCGCCGCACTCGATGCAGTCGAACAGGTTGTGGGCCTTGAGCTGCTCGTGCTGCTGGCCGAGTGCGAAGAAGTGCAGCTGCTGCGGCAGCAGGCTGGCCGGGCAGGCCTCGGCACACTCGCCGCAGCGGATGCAGGGCATGGCCGGTGGCGGCGCGGGCAGTTCGCTGGCCGTGCTGGCCAGCAGGCAGTTGGCGGTCTTGACCAGCGGTACCTCGAGCGAGGGCAGGGTGAAGCCCATCATCGGACCGCCCATCACCAGGCGATTGAGCTTGGCCTGGTCCAGGCCGGCGAATTCCAGCAACTCGCCGACCGGAGTGCCGAGCAGGGCCTCGACATTGCCCGGCCGAGCCAGGGCTTCGCCGGTCAGGGTGGTGATGCGCGAGATCAGCGGCTTGCCCAGCAGCACGGCGTCATGGATCGCCACGCAGGTGCCGACGTTCTGGCAGAGCATGCCGATATCCGCCGGCAGGCCGCCGGATGGCACTTCCACGCCGGTGAGAATCTGGATCAGCTGCTTTTCGCCACCGGACGGGTACTTGGTGGGGAACACCTTGAGGGTGTAGCTGCGCTCGCTCAGAGCGGCGCGCACCGCAGCGATGGCTTCGGGCTTGTTGTCCTCGATGCCGATCAGCACCTCATCCGGCTGGATCAGCTGCACCAGGATGTCGATGCCGAACACCAGTTCGGCGGCGCGTTCGCGCATCAGCACGTCATCGGCGGTGATATAGGGCTCGCACTCGGTGCCATTGATGATCAGGGTGTGGATCTTCTGCGTCGGCCTGGCGGTGAGCTTGACCGCGGTGGGGAAGCCGGCGCCGCCGAGGCCGTTGATGCCGGCCTCACGGATCAGCTCCAGCAGCGCGCTGGACTCCATGTGCCGGTAGTCGGGCTGCGGTGCCAGCTCGATCCACTGCTCCAGGCCGTCGCTGTCGATGACGATGGCCGGCGCGAGCATGCCGGACACATGCGGGTAGGGCTGCGGGCCGATGAAGCTGACCGTGCCGGAGGTCGGCGCATGCAGCGGCGCGCTGACGAAGCCGTTGGCCTCGGCGATTTTCTGGCCCTTGAGCACGCGCTCGCCGACCGCCACGCAGGGCTCGGCGGCGGCGCCGATATGTTGGCCCAGCGGCAGGATCAGGCGCTTGGGCAGCGGCGCGGGCTGGATCGGCGTGCGGTTGGACAGTTCCTTGCGTTCGGCCGGGTGGATGCCGCCAGGGATATCCCAGATGCGTTCGTGGGCTGTCATGCGGCCTGCTCCCGGTCACTGGCGATCAGTTGGCCGGGGGCCAGCGGCAGCTGCCACTTCCAGCTCTGTACGTTGCTGCCGACTTCCACCATGTCGATGCAGTCCACCGGGCAGGGCTCGACGCACAGGTCGCAGCCGGTGCATTCGCTGGCGATCACTGTGTGCATCTGCTTGGCCGCGCCGACGATGGCGTCCACCGGGCAGGCCTGGATGCACTTGGTGCAGCCGATGCACTCGGCCTCGCGGATCACCGCGACCATCTGCGGCTTCTCGCCCTCGACGGCGTCTAGCGGCTCCGGCTCCACATCGAGCAGGTCGGCCAGGGCCTGGATGGTGGCTTCGCCACCGGGTGGGCACTTGTTGATCTTGTCGCCGCCGGCGATGGCCTCGGCGTAGGGCTTGCAGCCCGGGTAGCCGCACTGGCCGCACTGGGTCTGCGGCAGCAGGGCGTTGATCTGCTCGGCGATGGGGTCGCCTTCGACCTTGAAGCGCACCGCGGCGAAACCGAGGATGGCGCCGCCGAGCAGGCACAGGCCGAGGATGGCGAGAACGGCGATCAGCACCAGGCTCATAGCTTGATCAACCCGGCGAAGCCCATGAACGCCAGGGACATCAGTCCGGCGGTGATCATGCCGATGGAGGCGCCCTGAAACGGCTTGGGTACATCGGCGATGGCAATGCGCTCACGCATGGCGGCGAACAGCACCAGCACCAGGGAGAAGCCCAGACCGGCGGCGAAACCGTTGGCGGTGGCGGTGATGAAAGTGAATTCGGCCTTGTTGGCGTTGAGCAGGGCCACGCCGAGGACGATGCAGTTGGTGGTGATCAGCGGCAGGAAGATACCCAGCACGCGGTAGAGCAGGGGGCTGGTCTTGTTCACCACCATCTCGGTGAACTGCACGGTGACGGCGATCACCAGAATGAAACTGATGGTGCGCAGGAACTCCAGGCCCAAGGGTTCCAGCACGTATTCCTGCACCAGGTAGCTGCACATGGCGGCCAGGGTGAGGACGAAGGTGGTGGCCAGGGACAGGCCGATGGCCGTCTCGATCTTCTTCGACACGCCCATGAACGGGCACAGGCCGAGGAACTGCACCAGCACGAAATTGTTGACCAGGATGGCGCTGACCATGATCAAGGCGAGTTCGGTCATCGAAACGTCCGTCTTGGGGCAAAGGCCGTAGAAAAAGGGCGGCTATTATCGGAAAGCGCGCCATTGCAAACAAGCCGGCATAAGCCGGCTTGTTGTCCATCGATAAGCCTAGACGGCTTATTTGACCCGCTGGCCCGGCTTGGCGCCGCTGTCCGGGCTGAGCAGGTAGATTTCCTCGCCGCCCGGACCGGCAGCCAGGACCATGCCTTCGCTGACGCCAAACTTCATCTTGCGCGGCGCCAGGTTGGCCACGTACAGGGTCAGGCGGCCTTCCAGCTTGCTCGGGTCCGGGTAGGCGGACTTGATGCCGGAGAACACGTTGCGCTTCTCGTCGCCGATATCCAGGGACAGGCGCAGCAGCTTGTCGGCACCTTCGACGAACTCGCACTTCTCGATCAGGGCGATGCGCAGGTCGACCGCCGAAAAGGCGTCGAAGTTGATCTCGGCGGCCAGCGGGTCCTTGGTCAGTTCGCCGTTGCCTGCAGGCTTGGCGGCTTCAGCGGCGAGGTCTTCCTTGGAGGCTTCGGTCATGGCTTCGATCTTCGCGGGTTCGATTCGGGTGAGCAGCGGGTTGAACGGGTTGAGCTGGTGGTTGGCCAGCGGCGTGGCCAGATCATTCCAGGTCAGCGGGGCGACGTTGAGGAAGGCCTCGGCGTCGGCGGCCAGCTTCGGCAGCACCGGCTTGAGCATGATCACCAGCTGGCGGAACAGGTTGACGCCCAGGGCGCAGATTTCCTGCACCTCGGCCTGCTTGCCCTCGACCTTGTTCAGCGCCCACGGTGCCTTGTCGGCGATCCAGGCGTTGGCGCGGTCGGCCAGGGCCATGATTTCGCGCATGGCGCGGGAGAAATCGCGGGCTTCATAAGCGTCGGCGATGCTCGGCGCGGCGGCCTGGAAGGCGGCCCACAGCTCCGGCTCGGGGTTGGCGTCGACCAGCACGCCGGAGTTGCCTTTGTGGATAAAACCGGCGCAGCGGCTGGCGATGTTGACCACCTTGCCGACCAGGTCGGAGTTGACCTTCTGCACGAAGTCTTCGAGGTTCAGGTCGAGGTCGTCTACGCCACGGCCCAGCTTGCTGGCGTAGTAGTAGCGCAGGTATTCCGGGTTCAGGTGGTCGAGATAAGTTCTGGCCTTGATAAAGGTGCCGCGCGACTTGGACATCTTCTGGCCGTTCACCGTCAGGTAGCCGTGCACATTGACCGCGGTCGGCTTGCGGTAGCCGGCGCCTTCGAGCATGGCCGGCCAGAACAGGGCGTGGAAGTTGACGATGTCCTTGCCGATGAAGTGGTACAGCTCGGCCGTCGAGTCCTTGTTCCAGAACGCATCGAAATCCAGCTCCGGGCGCTTGCTGCACAGGTTCTTGAAGCTGGCCATATAGCCGATCGGCGCGTCCAGCCAGACGTAGAAGTATTTGCCCGGCTCGTCGGGAATCTCGAAGCCGAAGTAGGGCGCGTCGCGGGAGATGTCCCATTCCTGCAGGCCGCCATCGAGCCATTCGGCGATCTTGTTGGCCACGGCGTCTTGCAGGGTGCCGCTGCGTGTCCATTCTTTCAGCATGGCCTCGAAGTCGGGCAGCTTGAAGAAGAAGTGCTTGGAGTCCTTGAGCACCGGCACAGCACCGGAGATGGCCGAGCGCGGGTTCTTCAGCTCGGTCGGGGCGTAGGTGGCGCCGCATTTTTCGCAGTTGTCGCCGTACTGATCCTCGGCCGCGCATTTCGGGCAGGTGCCCTTGATGAAGCGGTCGGCGAGGAACATGCCCTTCTCGGGGTCGAAGTACTGGGTCACCGAGCGGGTGGCGATATGCCCGGCGTCGCGCAGCTTGAGGTAGATGGCGGCGGACAGCTCGCGGTTCTCTTCCGAGTGGGTCGAGTGGTAGTTGTCGAAGTCGACGCCGAAGTCGGCGAAGTCGGCCATGTGCTCGGCACGCACGCCGTCGATCAGCTGTTCGGCGGTGATGCCCTCTTTCTCGGCGCGCAGCATGATCGCCGAGCCATGAGCGTCGTCGGCGCAGACGTAGATGGCCTGGTGGCCGCGCAGTTTCTGGAAGCGCACCCACATGTCGGTCTGGATGTATTCGAGCATATGGCCCAAATGAATGGATCCATTGGCGTAGGGCAGGGCGCTGGTAACGAGAATCTTGCGGGCTTCGGACATGGGAATCGGGCCATCGGGTGTTTCGAAGGAAGTCGGCCACTATATAGGCGCGGCGGTTTTTTTTCATCCGCGCCGGCCGCGCAGCGGGGTAAGATGCCGGCCTGTTTTACCCAGACTTCGGAGTTGTTCCATGAGCCTTGTGACCCGCGAAGCGGTCGAAGCCAGCCTGCGTCAGTTCACCGACCCGCATCTGAACCAGGACCCGGTCAGCGCCGGTTGCCTGCGTGAAGTCGATATCCAGGGCGACAAGGTTACCGTGCGCCTGGAACTGGGCTACGCGGCCGATCTGTTCAAGAGCGGCTGGGCGCAGATGCTGCAGATGGCCCTGGAAAACCTCGATGGCGTGACGTCGGCCAAGGTACAGGTCGATGTGCAGATCGCTCCGCATAAGGCCCAGGAGCAGGTGCCGGCGCTGGCTGGGGTGAAGAACATCATCGCCGTGGCCTCCGGCAAGGGCGGCGTGGGCAAGTCCACCACCGCCGCCAACCTGGCCCTGGCCCTGGCCCGCGAAGGCGCCCGTGTCGGCATCCTCGATGCCGATATCTATGGCCCCAGCCAGGGCATCATGTTCGGTATCGCCGAAGGTACGCGGCCCAAGGTGCGCGACCAGAAGTACTTCGTGCCCATCGAGGCGCACGGCGTGCAGGTGATGTCCATGGCCTTCCTGACCGACGACAACACCCCGGTGGTATGGCGCGGGCCGATGGTTTCCGGCGCGCTGCTGCAGCTGGTGACCCAGACCGCCTGGGATGACCTGGATTACCTGGTCATCGACATGCCGCCGGGCACCGGTGACATCCAGCTGACCCTGGCGCAGAAGGTGCCGGTGGCCGGCAGCGTGATAGTCACCACCCCGCAGGACCTGGCTCTGCTTGACGCCAAGAAGGGCGTGGAGATGTTCCGCAAGGTCAATATTCCGGTGCTCGGCGTGGTCGAGAACATGGCCGTGCACATCTGCTCCAACTGCGGCCACAGTGAGCACCTGTTCGGCGAGGGCGGTGGCGAGAAGCTGGCGGCCCAGTACGGCGTCGACCTGCTGGCCTCGTTGCCGCTGTCCATGGCCATCCGCATGCAGGCCGATGGCGGCAAACCGACCGTGGTGGCCGATACCGAAAGCCAGCTGGCGATGATCTATCAGGAAATGGCCCGCTGCGTGGGCGCGCGTATTTCCCAGGCCGGGCTCGGTGCGCAGGCGATGCCGAGCATCGAGATCAGCGACGACTGAGATTCGTCGTAGGAGCGAGCTCTGCTCGCGAAGCTCTTGCATAGGCAGGTTCGCGAGCAGAGCTCGCTCCTACAAGGGTTCCGACAGGGGCCTTTGAACCGCGCTGCTCCTCCCGGTAAGATGCGCGATCAATTTTCAGCCACCAGCTTCAGGACGCCTGCCATGAGCATCAAATCGGACAAGTGGATTCGCCGCATGGCCCAGGAACACGGGATGATCGAGCCCTTCGTCGAGCGCCAGATTCGCGGTGCTGACGACAGCCGGGTGATCTCCTACGGCGTTTCCAGCTACGGCTACGACGTGCGTTGCGCCGCCGAATTCAAGGTGTTCACCAACATCCACTCGGCGGTGGTCGACCCGAAAAACTTCGACGAGAAGAGCTTCGTCGACATCAACAGCGACGTCTGCATCATCCCGCCGAACTCCTTCGCCCTGGCCCGTACCGTCGAGTACTTCCGCATTCCGCGCGACGTACTGACCATCTGCCTGGGCAAGAGCACCTACGCGCGCTGCGGCATCATCGTCAACGTCACCCCGCTGGAGCCGGAGTGGGAAGGTCACGTGACCCTGGAATTCTCCAACACCACCAATCTGCCGGCGAAGATCTACGCCCACGAGGGCGTGGCGCAGATGCTGTTCCTGCAGTCCGACGAGGCCTGCGAGGTGTCGTACCGTGATCGTGGTGGCAAGTACCAGGGGCAGACCGGCGTCACCTTGCCCAAGGCCTGATTGCCGCACCAGCCGCTTGTCGTGCAATAAAAAGGCCATCCCTTCGCTGAGGGATGGCCTTTTTGTTTGGGCAAGCTCAAAGCACTTGATCAGAGCCGACGCTTGTTGTTCTGGTGATCCTCGCAGGTCATGAAGCCCTTGCCTTTGACCAGGCCATCGCTGCCGAAGTTGACGTAGTAAGGCTGCTGTTTGCCTTCCTCGGTCAGGATGTAGTTGTTGCAGGTGCCCGGTTCGGCAGTGTTCTGCACTTGCGAGGAGGGCGGGCCAGCAATGGTGAGGACATCGTCCTTGGTCATGCCATCGCGTACGTCCTGAACCAGCGGCTCTTCGCTGTAGATCACGTAGTCAACGGGGTTTTCCATGGTCGAGCAGGCGGCGAGGGTGCTCATCAGCGCCAGTACTGCGAGTCTGTGCGTATACATGTCGTAGCTCCGTGGCATGAGCCGTATCGGCTCCGTAAGCCTTCGAGCACGGCGCAGATGCAGGAGTTCGATGTTTTTAGTCGAGCAGACGGCCTACCGCAGCCAGAGCAGCGGCTTCGCGCTCGCGCCAATCCCCGCCGATCTCCAGCCAATGCCGGCTGTGCAGCTGTAACCAAGCCTGGCAACTGCGGTGAAAGCGCAGGCGCTCGGCCAGATCCGGCTGGCAGCGTTGGCCATCGTCATCCCACGCTACGCCTTCCGGCGACAGTAGCAGGTGCAGGTCGTAATGGCGCTGTTGCAGTGCCGGCTCCAGCCAGTCAGGGCAGGTACCGAACAGGGTGCGGCTCCAGAGGATATTGCTGAGCAGGTGGGTATCGAGGATCAGCAGTTCGGGCGCCTGGGCGCGGGCGGCGTCCTCCCATTCGAGCTGGCCACGGGCGATGGCGGGGATGTCAGCCAGGCAGGTGTCACGCTGCTCGCGGTCGATAAAGTGGCGCACATATTCGCCGACCACCAGGCCGCCGAAGCGCCGCTGCAGGCGCTCGGCGAGGAAGGTCTTGCCGCTTGATTCGGGGCCGGTCAGCACAACGACCTTCATGCCGCCTGCACCCGCGAGGCCCGCCATTCGCGCAGGCCGAGCAGGGCCAGGGCGATGAATACGCCGTACAGGCCGGCGGTCAGCCAGTAGCTCTGGAAGGCGAAGAAGCCGACATAGAGGACGTCGACCACGACCCACAGCAGCCAGCACTGCCAGCGCTTGAGCGCCATCCACAGTTGGGCGAGCAGGCTGAAGGCGGTGAGCTGGGCATCCATCCAGGGATAGGCGGCCTCGGTCAGGCTGGACATGGTCAGCCCCAGGGCCAGGCCAACGCATGCCGCAGCACTCAGGCCGACGCTGACTTCCAGGCGCGTGGCCGAGCTGACCGGGCGTTGGCCGCTGTCGTCCACGCCCTGGTTCCACTGCCACCAGCCATACAGCTGCATGGCGGCGAATACGCCGTGCAGCAGCACCAGCGAGTAGAGCTTGGCGTCGAAGAAGAACCAGGCATAAAGCAACACCATGACCAGGCCGATGGGCCAGCACAGCTTGTTTTGCTGCACGGTGAGCCAGACGGAAGTGATGCCGAGGGCGGAGGCGATGATTTCGAGTGGTGTCATAAGGTGAAGTAACAGGGGCGCCGCAGCGCCCCTGATCCGTCAGTCGTCGTAGCCCAGGTTCGGCGCCAGCCAGCGTTCGGTCACGGCCAGCTCCTGGCCCTTGCGCTTGCTGTACTGCTCGACCTGATCCTGATCGACCTTGCCGACGGCGAAGTATTGCGCCTCGGGGTGGGCGAAGTACCAGCCGGAGACTGCCGCCGCCGGGAACATGGCGTAGTGCTCGGTGAGGAACACACCGCTCTGGCCGGCTTTGTTGTAGTCCGCCTCGGGGTCGAGCAGCTTGAACAGGGTGGCCTTCTCGGTGTGGTCCGGGCAGGCCGGGTAGCCCGGGGCCGGGCGGATGCCGACGTACTGCTCGCGGATCAGCGCCTCGTTGTCCAGGGTCTCGTCCTTGGCGTAGCCCCAGTAGTCCTTGCGCACGCGCTCGTGCAGCCATTCGGCGCAGGCCTCGGCCAGGCGGTCGGCGAGGGCCTTGACCATGATTGAGCTGTAGTCGTCGCCCTTGGCCTCGTAGGCCTTGGCCACTTCCTCGGCGCCGATGCCGGCGGTGGTGATAAAGCCGCCGACGTAGTCGGTCTTGCCGCTTTCCTTGGGCGCGACGAAGTCGGCCAGCGACAGATTCGGCTTGCTGTCCGCCTTGATGCCCTGCTGGCGCAGGTGGTGCAGGGTGGCCAGTGGCTTGCCGTCGTCGCCGTAGACTTCGATGTCGTCGTGGTGCACCTGGTTGGCCGGCCAGAAGCCGAAGACGGCGCGGGCCTTGATCAGCTTCTCGTCGATCAGTTTGTTCAGCATGACCTGAGCATCGTTGAACAGGCTGGTGGCCGCCTCGCCGACGATCTCGTCAGTGAGGATGCGCGGGTACTTGCCGGCCAGGTCCCAGGAGATGAAGAACGGGGTCCAGTCGATGTACTCGGCCAGTTCGCGCAGGTCGATATCGTCCAGTACGCGCACGCCGGTAAAACTCGGCTTCGGCGCGCGGTAGCCGGCCCAGTCGAAATCTGGCTTGTTGGCGATGGCCTCGGCGTAGCTCAGGCGCTCGGTACGCGAGGCGCGGGCGGCGGTGCGCTCGCGGACCACCACGTATTCGTCGCGGGTCTTCTGCACGAAGTCGGCTTTAAGTTCTTTCGACAGCAGCTGGGTGGCCACGCCCACGGCGCGCGAGGCGTCGGTAACGTAGATCACCGCGTCGTTGCTGTACTGCGGCTCGATCTTCACCGCGGTGTGCGCCTTGGAGGTGGTGGCGCCACCGATCATCAGCGGCAGGGTGAAGCCCTGGCGCTGCATCTCCTTGGCCACGTGGACCATCTCGTCCAGCGACGGGGTGATCAGCCCGGACAGGCCAATGATGTCGCACTTCTCCTCGATGGCGGTCTTGAGGATCTTCTCCGCCGGCACCATCACGCCGAGGTCGACGATGTCGTAGCCGTTACAGCCCAGTACTACGCCGACGATGTTCTTGCCGATGTCGTGCACGTCGCCCTTCACCGTGGCCATCAGGATCTTGCCCTTGGCTTCCGGCTTGTCGCCTTTTTCCGCTTCGATGAAAGGGATCAGGTGGGCCACGGCCTGCTTCATCACGCGGGCGGATTTCACCACCTGCGGCAGGAACATCTTGCCCGAGCCAAACAGGTCGCCGACCACGTTCATGCCGCTCATCAGCGGGCCTTCGATCACCTCGATGGGGCGCGCGCATTGCTGGCGGCACTCCTCGGTGTCTTCGACGATGAAGGCGGTGATGCCCTTGACCAGCGCGTGTTCCAGGCGCTTGGCCACCGGGTAGCTACGCCATTCCTCGTCCTCGGCTTCCTTCACCGCGCCGCCGCCCCGGTAGTTGTCGGCGATGGCCAGCAGGGCGTCGGTGCCGCCGGGGGTGCGGTTGAGCACCACGTCCTCGACCTTGTCGCGCAGCTCCTTGGGGATCTCGTCGTAGATCTCCAGCTGGCCGGCGTTGACGATGCCCATGGTCAGGCCGTTCTTGATCGCGTAGTAGAGGAACACCGAGTGGATCGCTTCGCGCACCGGGTTGTTGCCACGGAACGAGAAGGACACGTTGGACACGCCACCGGAGCTCAGGGCGTAGGGCAGCTCGTCACGGATGTAGGCGCAGGCCTCGATAAAGTCCACCGCGTAGTTGTTGTGCTCTTCGATGCCGGTGGCGACGGCGAAGATGTTCGGGTCGAAGATGATGTCTTCCGGCGGGAAGCCCACTTCGTTGACCAGGATGTCGTAGCTGCGCTTACAGATTTCCTTCTTGCGCGCGGCGGTGTCGGCCTGGCCGACCTCGTCGAAGGCCATTACCACCACGGCGGCGCCGTAGCGCTTGCACAGCTTGGCGTGGTGTTTGAACTGCTCGACGCCTTCCTTCATCGAGATCGAGTTGACGATGCCCTTGCCCTGGATGCACTTGAGGCCGGCCTCGATCACCTCCCACTTGGAGGAGTCGATCATGATCGGCACGCGCGAGATGTCCGGCTCGGAGGCAATCAGGTTGAGGAACTTCACCATGGCCGCCTGGGAGTCGAGCATCCCTTCGTCCATGTTGATGTCGATTACCTGGGCGCCGGCCTCGACCTGCTGCAGGGCGACCTCCAGGGCCTCGGTGTAGTTCTCCTCGCGGATCAGCCGGGCGAACTTGGCCGAACCGGTGATGTTGGTGCGCTCGCCGACGTTCACGAACAGCGAGTTGCGGTCGATGGTGAACGGCTCCAGGCCCGACAGGCGGCAGGCCTTGGGGATGTCCGGAATCACCCGCGGCGGGTACTTGGCCACGGCTTCGGCGATCGCCTGGATGTGCGGCGGGGTGGTGCCGCAGCAGCCACCGATGATGTTGAGCAGGCCGCTGGCGGCGAACTCTTCGACCACCTCGGCCATCTGCGCCGGGGTCTCGTCGTACTCGCCGAAGGCGTTGGGCAGGCCGGCGTTGGGGTGGGCGGACACATGGGTGCCGGCCTTGGCCGCGAGTTCGGCCAGGTACGGGCGCAGCTCCTTGGCACCGAGGGCGCAGTTCAGGCCCACGGAGATCGGCTTGGCATGCGCCACCGAGTTCCAGAAGGCTTCGGTGGTCTGGCCGGACAGGGTACGGCCGGAGGCGTCGGTGATGGTGCCGGAGATCATGATCGGCAGCTCGACGCCGTCCTCGTCGAACACCTGCTGCACAGCGAAGATCGCCGCCTTGGCGTTGAGGGTGTCGAAGATGGTCTCGATCAGGATCAGGTCGGCGCCGCCCTCGATCAGGCCGCGGGTGGCCTCGGTGTAGTTCTCTACCAGCTCGTCGAAGGTGACGTTGCGGAAACCGGGGTCGTTGACGTCCGGGGAGATCGAGCAGGTACGGCTGGTCGGGCCGAGCACGCCGGCGACGAAGCGCGGGCGATCCGGGGTTTCCAGGCTCTTGGCATCGGCCACCTGGCGGGCGACGCGGGCGCCGGCCACGTTCAGCTCGTAGGTCAGTTCTTCCATGCCGTAGTCGGCCTGGGACACGCGGGTAGCGTTGAAAGTGTTGGTTTCCAGGATGTCGGCGCCGGCATCCAGGTAGGCCTTCTCGATCTCGGCGATGATCTGCGGCTGGGTCAGCAGCAGCAGGTCGTTGTTGCCTTTCACGTCGCTCGGCCAGTCGGCGAAGCGCTCGCCGCGGTAGTGCTCTTCCTCCAGCTTGTAGCTCTGGATCATGGTGCCCATGCCGCCGTCGAGGATCAGGATGCGTTCTTTCAGGGCTTGCTGAAGGGCCTGGAGGCGGGCGCTGCGGTCGGACATGGGGACTACCTGGGTTGAGCATGTAGAAAGGGCGCGAATAATAGCAAAGCTGCAAGCCTTTCAGACGTTTGCGGTCTGTGCATGAAAATGGCTCATATTGGGCCCTTTCGCTGTCATAGCCGTACAATGCCCCGTCGTTGCATAAGGACTTTGCCATGCCCCGTCGTTTCCTTGCCCCGCTGGCGCTGCTGAGTGCGCCACTGTTTGCTGCCGAGCCGGTCTCCTACAGCCGTGACATTCAGCCGATCCTGACCGACAAGTGCGTGGCCTGCCATGCCTGCTACGACTCGCCTTGTCAGCTCAACCTGGGCAGTGGTGAAGGTGTGCTGCGCGGCGCCAGCAAGGCGCCGGTATATGACGGTACGCGTACCCAGGCGCAGCCGACCACGCAGTTGTTCATGGATGCCCATGGCGAAACGGCCTGGCGCAACAAGGGCTTTTTCTCCGTGCTGCAGCCGCAGGCCGGGCAGGCTGCCCTGCTGGCGCGCATGCTTGAGCTGGGGCGCAGCAATCCACCGGCCGCCAACGCCAAGTTGCCGGATGAGCTGGACATCGATATCGCTCGCGAGAACCAGTGCCCGTTGCCCGGTGAGTTCGACGCCTACGCCAGGAAGTTCGCCCACGCCGGCATGCCCTTTGCCGTCGCCGGCCTCAGCGACGCCGAGTACGCCACCCTGCAGCGCTGGCTGCAACAGGGCGCTGCGGTGGACGAGCAGGCACTGCAGCCGTCGCCCGCCGAGCAGAGGCAAGTGGCTGACTGGGAGACCTTTCTCAATGCGCCGGGCGCGCGGGAAAGCCTGGTCAACCGCTGGCTGTATGAGCATCTGTTCCTTGCTCATCTGTACTTCGAGGGTGGCGAGGCTGGGCACTTCTTCCAGCTGGTGCGCTCGCGCACGCCCAGCGGCCAGCCGGTCGACCCGATTGCCACGCGCCGGCCCAACGACGATCCGGGCAGCGACTTCTATTACCGCCTGCGGCCGATCCAGGGCGTGATCGTACACAAGACGCACATCACCTATCCGCTCAGCGCGCAGAAGCTCAAGCGCACCCGTGAGCTGTTCTATGCCAGCGACTGGACGGTGGATGCCGTGCCGGGCTACGGCGCCCATCGCCGCGCCAACCCCTTCGAGACCTTCCAGGCGATTCCGGCGCAGGCGCGCTACCAGTTCATGCTGGATAACGCCGAATACTTCGTGCGTACCTTCATCCGAGGCCCGGTGTGCCGTGGGCAAATCGCCACCGACGTGATCCGCGACAATTTCTGGGCGCTGTTCCAGGACCCGCAGCACGACCTCTACATCACCGATGCCGAGTACCGCGCTCAGGCCACGCCGCTGCTGGCCATGCCCGGGCAGTTCGACGACATTGGCGATCTGCTGGGCCTGTGGACCTCCTACCGCGACAAGCGCAACGAGTACGAGGATCTGCGCCGCGAGACCTATGCGCAGGCGCCGCTGCCGGGCTGGTCGACCCTCTGGGCCGGCAACGACAACGCACTACTGTCGATTTTCCGCCACCATGACAGCGCCATGGTGCGCAAAGGCCTGATCGGCGAGGTGCCGCAGACCCTGTGGTTGATGGACTACCCGCTACTGGAGCGCACCTACTATCAGTTGGTGGTCAATTTCGATGTCTACGGCAACGTCTCGCATCAGGCGCAGACGCGTTTGTATTTCGACCTGATCCGCAACGGCGCCGAACTGAACTTCCTCCGCCTGTTGCCGGCGGACTCGCGTAAGGCCTACCTGGACGACTGGTATCAGAACAGCGGCAAGCTGAAGATGTGGCTGGACTACACCGAGGCCGACTTCGACACGCCGAGCGGCATCGTCCTGCCGGAGCCGGGCGCCAAGGGTGCCTTCGCCCAGAGGCTGCTGGCGCGCTATGCCAGCCTCAATGCACGGCCCGATCCGATCAATCGCTGCAAGGATGCCGAGTGCCATCGGGCGGGTCTGCCGAGCGACCTGGCGGATGCCGAGCAGGCGCTGAGCCGGCTGAGCAGTCGCCCGGCCAGCGGCTTCAAGGTGGTCGAGCAGCTGCCTGAAGCTACCCTGCTGCGCGTGGAGCGCGCCGATGGCCGGCGCGAGGTCTACAGCCTGCTGCGCAACCGTGCGCACAGCAACGTGGCCTTCATGACGGGCGAGTCGCTGCGCTACCAGCCTGGCCTGGACACCCTCACGGTCTATCCGGGTGTGCTCACCAGCTACCCGAACTTCGTGTTCAGCCTCAGGGCTGACGAGGTGCCGGCATTCGTCGCCGCGATGGAACGGGTGCGTGACCAGGCTGCCTTCGACAGGGTTGTGGAGCGCTGGGGCATTCGCCGCAGTCATCCGGAGTTCTGGCGCTACTTCCACGATCTGTCGGCCTATATCCGCGAAACCGAGCCGGTGGAGGCGGGTGTGCTGGACATGAACCGTTATCGCAATCTATGAGGCGGGCGAAGGCGGGAAGTATTCCTACTAAAATACTAGGACTTTATCCCGCCCTGCCGATTGGCGTACACTGGCGGCACGTTTGCGAGGAGTTGCCATGAGCGCCATCACCATTACCGACGCCGCCCACGATTACCTGGCTGATCTGCTGAGCAAGCAGAGCACGCCCGGTATCGGCATTCGCGTCTTTATCACCCAGCCGGGTACGCCCTACGCGGAAACCTGCATTGCATACTGCAAGCCGGGTGAGCAGAAGCCGGAAGACACCGCCCTGGGTCTGGCCAAGTTCACTGCCTGGATCGATGCTGTCAGCGAGCCTTTCCTGGAAGACGCCGTCGTCGACTACGCCACCGACCGCATGGGCGGGCAGCTGACCATCAAGGCGCCGAATGCCAAGGTGCCGATGGTCAACGAGGACAGCCCGCTCAACGAGCGCATCAACTATTACCTGCAGACCGAAATCAATCCGGGTCTGGCCAGCCATGGCGGCCAGGTGAGCCTGGTCGATGTGGTCGAGGAAGGCATTGCCGTGCTGCGTTTCGGGGGTGGTTGCCAGGGCTGCGGCCAGGCCGACTACACCCTCAAGGAAGGCATCGAGAAAACCCTGCTGGAGCGTATTCCCGAACTCAAGGGCGTGCGCGACGTGACCGACCACAGCAACCGCGAGAACGCCTACTACTGAGTTCCCTGCGATTGATGAAAAAGGCGCCTTTGGGCGCCTTTTTTTGTTGTCTGCAAGAACTGCCTGGCTTGCTGGGCCTTTCAGGCTGGCTGCAACTGGCGCCGGCTCTGGCTCAAGGCGAGCAGGGCGACAGCCAGCAAGGGCAACATGGCCAGGTTCAGCGGGTTCCAGCCCAGGCCACTGATTAACGCGCCGGAGGCGAAGGACGCGCAGGTGGCCACCGCGCCGTTGCCCAGCTCCATCAGGCCCTGGGCCTGGCCGCGCTCCTCGGGTGCGTGGCCTTCACCGAGCAGGGTGGTGCCGGCGACCAGCATCAGGTTCCAGCCCATGCCCAGCAGCAGGGACGAGACCAGGAAATGCATCTGCAGCTGGCCGCTCAGGGCAATGATGGCGCTGGCAACCAGCAGCCCGATGCCGAGCAAGGCGACGCGGCGCGCGCCCAGGCGATCGACCAACGGTCCGGCGACGAAGGCCGGCAGGAACATGCCGACCATGTGCCAGCGGATCACTTCCGCGCCGGCCTCCAGCGGCAGTCCGCAGAAGCTCATGGCCAGCGGTGTGGCATTCATCACCAGGATCATCAGGCCGTGGCCGATGGCGGTGGTGGCGATGGCGGCGCGTACCACCGGACGGCTCAGCAGGTGGCGCATGTTCGCCAGGCCGCTCCGGCTGGCGGGCGGCAGGGCGCCCTGGCGTAGGCCGGCCAGCAGAGGCAGCGCCAGTGCGGCGAGGGCGGCGAGTGCCAGGTAGGCGCCGACAAAGGGCGTCGCCAGCGCATTGCGTGCCCACAGGGTCAGCTCGGGAGCCAGCAGGGCGGCCAGCAGCCCGCCGCCGATCACCCAGGCGGTGGCGCGGCCCTTGTGTGCTTCGTCCACGGCTTCCAGGGCGGCGAAGCGGTAATACATGGCCGAGGCCTGATAAACGCCGAGGGGCAGGGCGCCCAGGCAGAACAGCCAGAAGTCCGCCAGCCACACGCCCAGTGCGCTAAGCAGCCCGCCGCCGATGCCGGCAGTAGCCCCCAGTAGCAAGCCGGCGCGACGCCCACGGCGCTGCATGAAGGTCGATAGCGGCTGGGTGGACAGCAGATAGCCCAGCACCAGTAACGCCAGTGGCAGGGTGGCCAGGGCATTGATAGGCGCTATCTGCAGGCCGACCAGAGCGGTCAGCGTCACGCCGATCAGGGTGCAGCTCCAGTACAGGGCCTGGGCCAGGAACAGGCGTAGCAGCGTCGGGTTGTTCAGCAACAGCATGATGATGTCCTCAGGCGCAGCCGGCCGGCTTATGGATGCGTGCATGTGAAGCCGGGTGGCGAGCCAGTGTCGCAACCGGGCGGATGGGGCGGCGTACCAGCTCGCCCGCGCAGTTCGGGCAACGGCCGTGCAGCTTGTGCTCGGCGCAGTCCCGGCAGAAGGTGCACTCGAAGGAGCAGATCATGGCGTCCGGCGAATCGGCGGGCAGGTCGCGGTCGCAGCATTCGCAGCCGGGGCGCAGTTGCAGCATGGTGGTTCTCCTTGGCGGATGAATCAGGCGAAGCGTTCGGCGTAGTCCTGCGGGCTGACCGAAAGGTGCTTGTGAAAGGTGCGGCGCAGGTTTTCCGGGTGGCGAAAGCCGGTCAGGCGCGCCACCGTGCCGATCGAGGCGCCACTGCCCTGCAACAGGTTGCGCGCGGCCTCCAGGCGCAGCTGCTCGACATAGCGGCCCGGGCCTGTGCCCAGCTCCTGAACGAACAGGCGCGACAAGCTGCGGCTGGAAAGATTGGCGCGCTGGGCCAGGGCCTCCAGCGAGAGGTCGGCGGCGAGGTTCTGTGCGATCCACTCCAGCAGCCCCAGCAGGCGCGGCGTGCAGTTGGCGTCCGGAGCGAGCAGGGCGCTGAACTGGGCCTGTCCGCCTGGGCGGCGCAGGAACATCACCAGGCGCCGGGCCACGGCCAGCGCCAGCGGGCGGCCGAGATCGGCTTCCACCAGTGCCAGGGCCAGGTCGATGCCGGCGGTGACTCCCGCCGAAGTGAAGACATGGGCGTCACCGTCGCGACCTTCGGGGTCGTAGGTGTGCAAGCGATCGCCGTCGACCTCGATGCACTGGTGCGCGCGCAAAGCCGCGACATCGGCCCAGTGGGTCGTGGCGCGGCGGCCATCGAGCAGCCCGGCGGCGGCCAGGATCAGGGCGCCGGAGCACACCGAGCCGAGGCGACGCACCTGGGGTTCGGCGCTGCGCAGCCAGGCCAGCAGCTGTTGGTTGGTGCACTGCGCGGCCTCGCCGAGGCCGCCCGGAATCAGCAGGGTATCCAGCTCGGCAGGGGCACACTCAGCCCAGGCCTGTTCGGCGACCAGTTGAAAACCGGCGGAGGTCGCCACGGGGCCGGCTTGTTCGGCCAGCACGCGCAACTGATAAGCGCTGGGCAACCCCTGGCGCTGGCATTCGACATTGGCCGAGGCAAATACCTGCAGGGGGCCGGTGACGTCCAGGCTCATGACGTCGGGATAGATCAGGCAGGCGATGGTGCGCATAAACATTCTCCAGGGCGTGGAGACAGTCTGCGCTCAGCTCAGCTTGGCAACAATGACAATAAACCCACAGATATGGACATCGCTGTCGTCGGGTCTAAACAAAAGCCCCCTCGCCTTGCGGCAGAGGGGGCTTGGGTTGGCGGCAGGCCGGGGCTGGCGAATCAGGGCATGCTCCACGGCTCCAGGGCGTAGCCCTGGCGGCTGATCTGCTCGCGTGACTGGGCCAGCGCATCGGCCAGCTGAGCCGGGTCGGCATAGGTACGCAGGTCCAGGTTGGCCTGGCTCAGACGCTTGTTGGTGCGGTCGATCACGGTCAGGGTGAGCGAGCCGGTGCCGTCCTGGGGTTGCCAGGCCACGCACTGGAAAGGTTGAAAAGCGCGACCGGCGATAAGCAGAGCTTCGTTGACGCGGAGCGAGGTGTTCATGGGTCTGTTTCTCCAAGAGTGCCCAATGTGCGTTGGCCAGCGAAAGCACCTATTGCCGTGGCCTGTGAACAATGGATGTCAAAACCTGACCTTAGAGTCACAGGCTGTCGTAAAAACGTAGGAATATGTCGCATGTCAGCGTTATTTCAGGGGTTATTTCCGCGTTTGAACGAATGGCCGCCATTCCTATCCTATAGAGGAAGCCCTATCACACAGGAGTGTCAGCCATGGGTTCCACCCTCAGCGGCCTTGTCGGCCTGGTCATCCTTGCCCTGGATATCTGGGCCATCATCAATGTGATCAAAAGCAATGCGGAAACGGGGATGAAGATCCTCTGGGTGCTGCTGATCGTTCTGCTGCCGTTGATCGGCCTGATCATCTGGGCCCTGATGGGGCCGCGTGGCAACGTGCGGATCTGAATCCAGGCAGGCATGCCTGAGCTGCAAACAACAAGGCCGGCATTTGCCGGCCTTGTTGCGTCTTGCTGGCCTTCAGTAGCGCCTGACGGGGGGCGTTCTGGCTGGCATTGAGGTCAGTACAGCACGATCAGCGGGCAGCCTCGCTGACAATCGAAGGCGTGTGCTGCGCGAAAGAAGCTCGGTGCCAAGGAAGCAGCTGTAACCGCGACCGTGGTCGTTGAAGCTCCAGCCGAACACGTGGCGAAAAATGCCTCGTTCGCCTCGAGTTGGCTGCAGGGAGTTTCCAGGTAGTTGATGCCGTGGTGCTGGTGCATGAGCCATTCCTCGTTGCCCGGTTCGACAAATTTTTCACCTGCCAGAAGAAACAATTCCCGCTTGCCTTGTAGCTATTCGGACCTTAATCGATATGCCTTCCTCGGTTCTCCGACAACCCGCAGAGTTATCTTCTTCCCGTCAGCAACCCTCACTCTCCAGCCATCTGCTGTTCACCCTGGCTTGCGCCGTGTTGCTGATGCTGATGTTCGCCGCTTTGCGCCTGGCCTTGCTTAACCACAACGCCGAGTTGATCGGTGAAACCTCCGCCGGCGATCTGCTGGAAGCCTTCTTCAACGGCGCGCGTTTCGACCTGCGCGTGGTGGTCTACATCGTCGCGCCGCTGCTGCTGTCGCTGCTCAGCCTGCGCGCCATGGCCGCGCGCCGCGCGCATGTGGCGTGGCTGAGCGTGGCCGCCAGCATTGCGCTGCTGCTCGGTATCACCGAGATGGACTTCTACCGCGAGTTTCATCAGCGCCTGAACAGCCTGGTGTTCCAGTACATGGAAGAGGATCTGGGCACCGTCTCCAGCATGCTGTGGAATGGCTTCCCGGTGGCCCGCTATCTGCTGGCCTGGGCCTTGGGCACACTGGCCATGGCCATGTTGTTCAACTGGCTCGAACACCTCACCCGGCCGCGTCAGGTGCGACCAGCCATGGCCTGGTACAAGCGTTTCGCGGTGTTCTTCGCCTGCCTGCTGCTGGCGGTGCTGGCGGCCCGTGGCACGCTCAAGCAGGGCCCGCCGCTGCGTTGGGGCGATGCCTATACAACCGATTCGATCTTCGCCAACCACCTGGGCCTGAATGGCATCCTGACCCTGGTCGATGCCGCCGAGAACAGCTTCTCCGACCACCGTGACAATGCCTGGAAATCGACCATGACGGACGCCGAGGCGCTTCCGGTGGTGCGCCAGATGCTGCTCGGCGAGCACGACGTGTTGGTGGATGCCGAGAGTGCGGCGGTGCGCCGCGACTTCACCCCGCCAGCCGAAGGCGTGCTGCCGATCAAGCATGTGGTGGTGATCCTGATGGAGAGCTTCGCCGGGCGCTGGGTCGGCGCGCTGGGCAGCGATGCCGACATCACGCCGAACTTCGACCGCCTGAGCCGGGAGGGCCTGCTGTTCACCCGTTTCTTCTCCAACGGCACGCACACTCACCAGGGCATGTTTGCCACCATGGCCTGCTTCCCCAACCTGCCGAGCTTCGAGTACCTGATGCGCATGCCCGAGGGCAGCCACCAGTTCTCCGGTCTGCCGCAACAGCTCAGTGCCCGTGGTTACGACGACTTGTACGTCTACAACGGCAATTTTCAGTGGGACAACCAGTCCGGCTTCTTCAGCAACCAGGGCATGCGCAACTTCATCGGCCGTGAGGACTTCGTCGACCCGGTGTTCCTCGACCCGACCTGGGGCGTGTCCGACCAGGACATGTTTGACCGCGCCGCCGTCGAGCTGAACAAGCTGGACCCGAACAAGCCCTTCTATGCCTTGCTGCAAACCCTGTCCAACCACACCCCGTATGCGCTGCCGAAACAGTTGCCGGTGGCGCCGGTCACCGACCGTGGGTCGAACAACGAGCATCTCACCGCCATGCGCTATTCGGACTGGGCCCTGGGGCAGTTCTTCGAGAAGGCCAAGCAGTCGCCGTACTACAAGGACACCCTGTTCGTGATCGTCGGCGACCACGGCTTCGGTAGCCCGGAGCAGCTCACCGAGATGGATCTGTACCGCCATAACGTGCCGCTGCTGCTGCTCGGCCCGGGCGTGCGCGAGACTTTCGGTGAGCGTCGCGACACCGTCGGTACGCAGATTGATGTGGTGCCGACCATCATGGGCCGCCTCGGCGGCGAAACCCGCAACCAGTGCTGGGGGCGCGACCTGCTGAGCCTGCCGCAAGGCGATGCGGGCATCGGCGTGATCAAGCCTTCGGGCAGCGATCAGACCGTGGCGATCATCAGCGGTGACAAGGTCCTGGTGCAGCCCAAGGACATGCCGGCCAAGCTCTATCGCTACCAGCTCGCTGAGCGCAAGGTCGAGGTGCTGCAGGGCGATGCGCAGCAGCCGGAGTTGCAGAAGCGCCTGGAGGCCTTCCTGCAGGTGGCTACCCAGAGTCTGCTGCGCAACACCGCCGGTGTGCGCGATGCCCCGGGTGCGGTGGCGCGCAAGGAGCCGGTCGGCGAGTAGGGCGTTAGTTCAGGGCGCCGCGCTGGAACTGGCGCGGCGCCACGCCTTTCCAGCGTTTGAAGGCGTGGATGAAGTTGGATACTTCGCCATAGCTCAGGCGTTCGGCGATCTCTTCCAATGTCAGCCCGCCGGTGGCCAGGAGTTCCTCGGCCAGGGCCTGGCGCACTTCTTCGAGCAGCTGACGAAAGCTGCTGCCTTCACTGTCGAGGCGGCGGCGCAGGGTACGCGAGCTCATGTGCAGGTTGGCTGCGATCTGCTCCATGGTGGGTAGCTGACCAGGACGGCTGAGCAGCAGTGTGCGAATCTGCCCGGCCAGCCCGCCGCGGTGCCGGCGTTTATCCAGCAGCTCCTGACACTGCGCTTCACACAGCGCCACCATCTGTGGATTGGCACCGGGCAAGGGCCGGTCGAGCCAGTGGTTGTCGATCACCAGTCGATTATCGGCCTGCGCAAAGCGCGGCAGAAAGCCCAGTTCCTGCTCATACAGGCGGGTGTCTGCAGGTTCTGCCAGGCGCAAATCGATGCGTTTGAGGACGTGGGGCTGTTCGGTCAGCACGCGCTGCACACAGAGCATGCCGGCCAGGTCGCGTTCGAGCAGGAAGCTGCGTAAGTCTTCAGGCACGGCGCTGTCGTCGAACAGCAGATGGGTTTCCTCGGCGTACTCCTCCAGGCGCATGCCGTGGAAGGCATAGGTCAGGTCCAGGTAGCGCAGGCCGAGATGCGCTGCTTCGCGCCCCGTGCGGCAGCTGAGCAGGGCAAAGCTCCAGATGCCATAGACATTGAGTGGGTAGCGACGACCCGCCAGCAGACCAATGCCCGGGCGATGCCCCAGGTGCCGTACCAGATTGCGCACCAGCTGCAGCTCCTGCTCGGCGTCCACCTCGGCGCCGGGTTCGCCGAGTATCTGCCAGTTAAGGTCGGTGGCGTGCAGGCAGAGATCCAGCGACAGGCCGTGATCGAGGCCGAACTGGGTGAGCAGTTGCACGCTGATGGCGCTGCGGCGTACGGGGGCGATGGTTTTTACAGGCATGCGAACATGTCCGAAAGTCACAATTTATTGGCCGACTATGCCATAAACCTGCGCCGCGAGAGCACCTAGCATTCGTTCATCCGCGATACTCGTGGGAGACGGAGAGCACAATGCATAACAAGACTCCACAACAACCGCCTCTGCAGGTGTTGATCATTGGCGCCGGGTTCGCCGGGCTGGGCCTGGCCATGCGTCTGCGGCAGCAGGGCCAGGAGCACTTCCTGATTCTCGAAAAAGCCGGCGAGCCCGGCGGCACCTGGCGCGATAACAGCTACCCGGGGGCGGCCTGTGACGTGCCTTCGCACCTGTATTCCTTTTCTTTTGAGCCCAAGACCGACTGGAGCCGGCGTTACGCGCCGCAGCCGGAGATCTTCGCCTACGTGCGCCAGTGCATCGACAACCATGGGCTGCAGCCGAAAATCCGCTGCAACAGCGAGGTTGCTGAGGCGTGGTTCGACGAGGAGGCCGCGCTGTGGCGGGTGACCACCACCGATGGCGCCAGCTTCAGCGCGCGGGCCCTGGTCAGTGCCTGCGGCCAGCTCAACCGGCCGCTGTATCCGCAGATTCCCGGCGTGGAGCGCTTCGCCGGGGAAAGCTTCCACTCGGCGCGCTGGCGCCATGACCTCGACCTGAGCGGCAAGCGCGTGGCGGTGATCGGCACTGGCGCCAGCGCCATCCAGTTCGTGCCGGCCATAGTGCCGAAGGTCAAGCAACTGACCCTGTTCCAGCGCACACCGGCCTATGTGCTGGCCAAGCCGGATCGCGCCTACAGCCGTTTGGAACTGACGTTGATGCAGCGCTGGCCGTGGATGCAGAAGCTCGACCGTGGCCTGCAATACCTCTATCACGAGGCCCGTGGCGTGGCCTTCTTCGTGTTGCCGGGGCTGATGAAGCTGATGCGCGCAAGCTTTCTGCGCTATCTCGCACGCCAGGTCAGCGATGCCGGCTTGCGCGCCAAGCTGACCCCGGATTACCCGATGGGCTGCAAGCGCATCCTGATCAGCAATGACTACTACCCGGCGCTGGTGCAGCCTCAGGTGGCGGTGGTCAACGAGGCCATTCGCGAAGTCAGCGAGCACGGGGTAATCACCGCCGACGGCCGCGAGCATGCCGCCGACGTGCTGATCTATGGCACCGGCTTCACCGCCAGCGACTTCCTGGCGCCGATGCAGATTCGCGGGCTCGGCGGGCTGGAGCTGAACCAGGCCTGGAAGGACGGCGCCGAGGCCTACAAGGGCATCAGCGTCAACGGCTTCCCCAATCTGTTCATCCTCTACGGGCCGAACACCAACCTGGGGCACAACTCGATCATCTACATGCTGGAAAGCCAGTTCCCCTACGTGCTGGCCTGTCTGGACAAACTGGAGCAGGGCGTGCGCTACCTGAATGTGCGCAAGCCGGTGCAGGACGCCTGGAACCAGCGGGTGCAGCACGCCATCGAGCATTCGGTGTGGGAGCAGGGCTGTAGCAGCTGGTACAAGAATGCCGCCGGCAAGCACACCAACAACTGGTCCGGCTTCACCTTCAGCTACCGTCGGCATACCCGGCAACCGGACTGGAGCGCCTATGACCTGGTCCGTTGAGCTCTCTGCTCCCTCCGGGGCTGGGCAGCGCCTGCTCAGCAGTGTGCTGCGCGGGGCGGTCTGGCTGCTGGCGCGGGCCGGGCTGCGCCCCGGTGTCAGCGTCAGGGCCCAGCGCCGCCTGCTCTGGCTGGGTACGCGGCTGGGCAAAGTGGCCGCCGGGGTGCGGGTCGAGCCCGGCGTGCTGGGGGGCGTGCCGTGCGAATGGCTGCGGCCGGCCACGGACAACGGCTGGGTGCTGCTCTACCTGCACGGTGGGGCGTTCATCGCCGGCTCGCCACAAACCCACCGCAGCCTGACCAGTCACCTGGCTCGCGCGGCGGGGCTGAGCCTGTGCGCGCTGGATTACCGCCTGGCCCCGGAACAGCCATTCCCGGCCGCCCGCGACGATGCGCTGGCGGCCTATCGCGCCTTGCTGGCGCAGGGCCTGGCGGCTGAGCGCATCGTCATCGCCGGCGATTCGGCCGGTGGCAACCTGGCCCTGACCTGCGCACTGCGCTTGCGCGAACTGGGGCTGCCGCTGCCGGCTGCGTTGGTGTGCTTCTCGCCGCTCACCGACCTCAGTGGTGACCACCTGCATCAGCCCCTCGGCGGCGACCCGCTGATTCAACCCGCGTGGCTGCGCCAGGGCGCGCAGGCGTATTGCCCGCCAGGCAGGGATTGTCGTGCTCCCGAGCTGTCGCCGCAGTATGCCGAGCTGCACGGCTTGCCGCCCTTGCTGGTGCAGGTCGGCGAGGACGAGGTGCTGCTGCGCCAGAGCCAGTTGCTGGCCGAACGGGCGCGGGCTGCGGGCGTGGATTGCCGCCTGGAGCTGTATCGCCGGCAGTGGCATGTGTTCCAGATCAATTGCGGCCTGCTGGCCAGCGCCGATCTGGCGTTGCAGCGGGTCGTCGAGTTCCTTCGCCAACGAGGTTGTCCATGAACACCATTCTGATTACGGGTGCGGCTTCCGGCATCGGTGCAGCTACGGCGCGGCTGTTCCATGCGCGCGGCTGGCAAGTCGGCTTGCTGGATATCAACCACAGGGCCCTGGCCGAGCTGGCTGCCGAACTGGGCGGGGTCTGGCACGCGGAGCTGGATGTGGGCGATGCCAGCGCGGTGCGCGAGGCGTTGCAGGACTTCTGCAGCCTGCACGGCGGGCGCCTGCGCCTGCTGTTCAACTGCGCCGGGATTTTGCGCTTCGGTCATTTCGAGGACATCGCCCTGGAGGAGCACGCGCGCATTCTGCAGATCAACGTGCTGGGCCTGCTGCAGGTCACCCATGCGGCCTTTCCCTACCTCAAGGGCACGCCGGGTGCCCAGGTGATCAATATGGGCTCGGCTTCCGGGCTGTACGGCACACCGCACATGGTCAGCTACTCGGCTTCCAAGTTCGCCGTGCGCGGCCTGACCGAGGCCCTGGAGCTGGAGTGGCGGCGCCACGGCATACACGTGGGCGACCTGATGCCGCCTTTCGTGCGCACGCCCATGGTCGCGCAGCAGAGTTTCGAACCTCCGGCACTGCGCCGGATGGGCGTCAAGCTGGCGGCCGAGGACATCGCTGCGGCCGCGTGGTTGCAGGCGCGGCACGCCAAGGTGCACAGGCCGATTCAGTGGCTGTTTACCCTGATGTACTGGGCCGGGCAGGTCTCGCCGCCGGCCGTGAGCCGGATGCTGATGGGGTGGCTGAGTCGCGACTAGCAAGCTGGCATGACTGAGCGGCCGCCTGTCGCCGCCGACAACGCCGGTGGTCAGAGTGCCAGCAAGCTCGTGCATCAGCCGCTAACCTGAAGAGACGGTCGCCTGACCCGGCACTCGTCGGTATGGCTGCCCACGGGCCTGGCCCGTTGATGACAAACCAGGCAGCTTCCTGTCTGGTTCTCGGGCGGCACCGCAGGGTGCCGCGAGGCCGCTATCGTTGGCGGTCGCGGTTGATCCATCGCCTGAGAGGAGGTCGCAACATGAGCACAGCCTTCCAAGATGATGTCAGCAGTACTGTTCTGCGCCGCATGAAAGAGGGCGGATTCGATTTCGCCCGTGTGCACCCCATCGAGTTCTACGCCATTTTCCCGGATGAGGCCCGGGCCAGAGTGGCAGCCGCGAAGTTTCGCGGTGAATCGCTGAATGCTCAGGTAAGTGTGCGTGATGATGGTGCCTGGCACCTGCAGGTGAGCAAGGTGATGTATGCCACTTATGCGGGTATCGGCAGTTTCGAGCAGGATCTGGAGGCCCTGGTCGGGCCGCTCGGCGGAGTGCTGGACGGCTGGGGGGTGACCCAGGAAGTGCGACTCGGGGCGCAGCAGGCCGTGGCAAGCTGAAGCCTTGTCGGTAGACGCCGACCAATCCGTGCATTTGGGATTGGTCGGCACCCATCCCTTCGAATCAGGAGTCGGTGCGCTGTTGCAGCGCTTCGAGGTAGCTGATCATGTCCGGCGCGCCGGCCAGGCGTAGGCCTTCGCCCAGGGCATTGGCCGCGGGAGAATCCTTGGGCAGCAGGAGAAACTCCGGGGCATCCGGATAGCGCAGCAGCGACAGCCGGGCATAAGGCAGGCCGTGATCCAGCAACAGGCTCATGAACGCCGGTTCGCTCCAGGCTTGCACGGGCATGGCCAGCATGTGGTAGCGCTGACGCAGTTCGGCCAGACCGCTGGCGCTCAGGCGGTAGCGCGTCAACTCCGCGGGCAGGGTGACTTCCAGGCCACGCAGGCGGGCATAGGCGATGGCGCAGGCGAACGCTTCGCCATGCTGCTCGCCGGCCCAGAAAAACCGCTCGCCGTACCAGCTGGCCTGGCGCAACTCCACTGCCTCGGCGGCGAGAAAGCGCGGCATGGCCTGGCTGATGGTCTTGAGAAAATCCTTGTAGCTGATGATGCGCACGCTGCGCCCCAGTGGGCAGGCAGCCACTTCCTCGAACGTTGCCAGGGTACTGTCGAGGCTGGGGGGAGGGCTGCACAGGCCGTCGATTCGGCGCAGGTCGAAGTCATCGAGGTGCAGGGTTTCGCGTTCTACTATGCCCATCAGGATGGCGCGGGCAGCGGCCTTGTCTTCCTGTACCGGGCCTGACAGCGCGTCGCGCGGCAGATCCACCAGGCGGTGTAGTGGCGGTCCGGCCTGCCACCAGACAGTGGTCGCGGGTTCAGGCAGCACCCTAAACGGCAGGCGCAGGTGGCGCGCCCGCTCGAACACCAGTTTGGCCACGCGGCCGCTCAGGCCCAGGCGCTGAGCGAGGGCAGAGAGGCGTGACGCCAGACTGGAAGGAGATTCGGAAAGACTCATGACCTGCAGGACACTCCCGGCACTACCGCGTCAGTGTGGCAGAGCTGTAGCCACCTCGCATGCGAATGGGGGCAGGTTGTCGGTGTGAGCCTGGCCGGCTGCGCCGTGGTCTGTGGCAAAATGCTGCCATTCATTGTCGAGGGTGCCTCCATGCCCAGCCTGGTGCTGGATATTGCGCTGCCTGCGGAGCGTTTCCTGGCGGTTTACCAGGGGCGCGCCAACCGGGTTCTGTTGTATAGCCGTGACGGCCGCAAGGTTAGCTTGCCGGCCCATCATCTGCGTCCTTTCTTGCGCCACGACGGCATATATGGCGTGTTCGAGCTGGAATTCAGCACGGCCGGAGAGCTGCTTGGCCTGCGCCAGCTGCAATGAGTGCGCGAACGGCTCCCTTATTACTCCCTTGCCTCGCCGCCGGCTAGTGCTGGCGGCTATAATCGCGGCCTATTTGCCACTGCCACTCATTCGAGCCGACTAGCCCATGTACGACCTGGCCCGCGCGCTGCTGTTCCGTCTTGAACCCGAAACTTCTCACGAACTGTCCATCGACCTGATCGGCGCAGGTGGCCGCCTGGGCCTCAACGGTTTGCTGTGCAAGGCGCCGACCAAGCTGCCGGTCCAGGTGATGGGGCTGGAATTTCCCAATCCGGTGGGCCTGGCTGCCGGCCTGGACAAGAACGGTGACGCCATCGACGGTTTCGCCCAACTGGGTTTCGGCTTCGTCGAGATCGGCACCGTGACCCCGCGCCCGCAGCCGGGCAATCCCAAGCCGCGCCTGTTCCGCCTGCCGGAAGCGAGCGCAGTGATCAACCGCATGGGCTTCAACAATCACGGCGTCGATCACCTGCTGGCACGCGTTGCCGCGGCCAAGTACAGGGGCGTGCTGGGCATTAATATCGGCAAGAACTTCGATACCCCGGTCGAGCGGGCCGTGGATGATTACCTGATCGGCCTGGACAAGGTCTACGCCCACGCCAGTTACGTGACCGTCAACGTCAGCTCGCCGAACACCCCTGGCCTGCGCAGCCTGCAGTTCGGTGATCAACTCAAGCAGTTGCTGGAAGCGCTGCGGCAGCGCCAGGAAGACCTGGCTGCCGAGCACGGCAAGCGTGTACCGCTGGCCATCAAGATCGCCCCGGACATGAGCGACGAGGAAACCGTGCAGGTCGCTCAGGCGCTGGTCGAAACCGGCATGGATGCGGTCATCGCTACCAACACCACGCTGGGTCGCGAAGGTGTGGAGAACCTGCCGTTCGGCAACGAGGCCGGCGGCCTTTCCGGTGCGCCGGTGCGTGACAAGAGCACTCATACCGTGCGGGTACTGGCTGGCGAGCTCAAGGGCCGCCTACCGATCATTGCCGTTGGAGGTATTACCGAAGGGGCGCATGCAGCCGAAAAGATCGCGGCAGGTGCCAGTCTGGTGCAGTTCTATTCGGGCTTTATCTACAAGGGACCGGCGCTGATTCGCGAGGCGGTGGACGCCATCGCGGCACTGCCGAAGCACTGAATAGCGGCAAGTAGGCAATAAAAAGGGCCCCTGAGGGGCCCTGGGCTCTCGCCCACCGTCCGGATAGGACGGTCTGGTGAAGTCTGTAGGTCGGGCTCAGCCGACAGCGTGAAGTTCGTTGAGTCTATGGATACCGGCAGTGCCGGTCAGTCCGTCCCAGTTGTCGCCGCGCCCTTCGCGCCAGCCATTGATCCAGGCTTGCCGAACGGACGGGTGGGTGAAAGGACACAGATCGCGGGATTTACCATGAATGCCGTGCTGATAACCGCGTAGAAAAGCTCGTTCCAACGGATCACGCTTAAGTCTTCTCATCGGGTGTTGCCCTCACTGTTGACTGTTATGTCCCGTTGGTCCCTTGCCGGGACCAGGCAGAAAAGCTTCTGCCACTGGGGCCCGCTGCCGGCGTGGCGGGCCACCTGCCAGCACCATTGCGGTGTCGGCCTGAGATGATTTCTAACCAATGCCTTACCCCCTGTGAATGATCGTTTTGTCATAAGGGCGTAACGCAAATAGGGCAGGAGCCATAAGCTAATGTGGATGAGTAGGCCTTAATCGGCTGTGATCCAGCATTGGCGCATGGCTTCGCCTGGATGTCATTGCGAATGTCTCGCAGCTGCGAGTTTTGTTTATTCCGACGAAGGGTCATCTGGCGACCCTCTGTCATATCAGGTGGCTGATTTGCCACCCTTACAGATGGAATGCCCATGTCTGACCGTTACGAACTGATCCTGACCTGCCCCAAGAGTCTGGAAGGCCTGCTGCTTGAAGAAGCCACTGGTCTGGGCCTGGAAGAGGCCCGCGAGCAGACGGCTGCCGTGCGGGGTTTCGCCGCCATTGAGGTGGGCTACCGTCTGTGCCTGTGGTCGCGCCTGGCCAACCGCGTGCTGCTGGTGCTGCGCCGTTTCCCGGTGAGCAACGCCGAGGATCTCTATCAGGGCGTGTTGGCTGTTGATTGGGCCGAGCATCTTGATCCAGCCGGGACTCTGGCCGTGGAGTTCAGTGGCCATGGCGCCGGCATCGACAACACGCACTTCGGCGCCTTGAAGGTCAAGGACGCTATCGTCGACAAGCTGCGTACCCCGGCCGGTACGCGTCCGTCGATCGACAAGGTCGATCCGCACCTGCGCGTGCACCTGCGCCTGGATAAGGGCGAGGCGGTGCTCTCGCTCGATCTATCCGGGCACAGCCTGCACCAGCGTGGCTATCGCCTGCAGCAGGGCGCTGCGCCGCTCAAGGAAAACCTGGCTGCAGCCATCCTGATCCGCGCCGGCTGGCCGCGCATTGCCGCCGAGGGTGGCGCGTTGGCCGACCCCATGTGCGGTGTCGGTACCTTCCTGGTCGAGGCGGCAATGATCGCCACCGACATGGCGCCGAACCTCAAGCGTGAACGCTGGGGCTTCTCCAACTGGCTGGGCCATGTCCCGGCGATCTGGAAGAAGCTGCACGCCGAGGCGGAAGAACGCGCCGCGGCGGGCCTGGCCAGGCCGCCGCTGTGGATTCGCGGTTACGAGGCCGACCCACGGCTGATCCAGCCTGCGCGCAACAACATCGAGCGTGCCGGGCTGGGTGAATGGGTCAAGCTGTACCAGGGCGAACTGGCCACCTTCGAGCCGCGCCCGGACAAGAACCAGACCGGGCTGATCGTCAGCAACCCGCCTTATGGCGAGCGCCTGGGCGACGAGGCGAGCCTGCTCTATCTTTACCAGAACCTCGGCGAGCGCCTGCGCCAGAGCTGCCTGAACTGGGAGGCGGCGGTGTTCACCGGCGCTCCGGAACTGGGCAAGCGCATGGGCCTGCGCAGCCACAAGCAGTATTCGTTCTGGAACGGCGCGCTGCCGTGCAAGCTGCTGCTGTTCAAGGTGCTGCCCGAGCAGTTTGTCACCGGTGAGCGCAGCGAGCGGCGTCAGGCCAGTGAGGAAGGCGCGGCGGCTCCAGTGGCCAGTGAGCCTGCGCGTTTGTCCGAGGGCGGGCAGATGTTCGCTAATCGTCTGCAAAAGAACCTCAAGAGCCTGGGCAAGTGGGCGAAGAAGGCCGGTATCGAGTGCTACCGCCTGTACGACGCCGACATGCCCGAGTACGCCCTGGCCATCGACCTGTACCGCGACTGGGTGCACGTGCAGGAATACGCGCCGCCTCGTTCCATTGACCCGGACAAGGCTCAGGCGCGCCTGCTCGACGCCCTGGCTGCCATTCCGGTGGCACTGGGGATCTCGCCGGACAAAGTGGTGATCAAGCGCCGCGAGCGGCAGAGCGGCACCAAGCAGTACGAGCGCCAGGCCAGCCAGGGCCAGTTCATGGAAGTGAGCGAAGGCGGTGTGCGCCTGCTGGTCAACCTGACCGACTACCTGGACACCGGCCTGTTCCTCGACCACCGTCCGCTGCGCCTGCGCATCCAGAAAGAGGCGGCCGGCAAGCGCTTCCTCAACCTGTTCTGCTACACCGCCACGGCCACCGTGCACGCAGCCAAGGGCGGTGCGCGCAGCACCACCAGCGTCGATCTGTCGAAAACCTACCTGGACTGGGCGCGGCGCAACCTGGCGCTCAACGGCTTCTCCGACAAGCAGCGCCTGGAGCAGGGCGACGTGATGGCCTGGCTCGAGGCAGATCGTGGCGAATACGACCTGATCTTCATCGACCCGCCGACCTTCTCCAACTCCAAGCGCATGGAGGGCGTGTTCGACGTGCAGCGGGACCACGTGCGCCTGCTCGATCTGGCCATGGCCCGTCTGGGCAAGGGCGGCGTGCTGTACTTCTCCAACAACTTCCGCAAGTTCCAGCTCGACGAGGGCCTGGCCGAGCGTTACGCGTTGGAGGAGATCAGCGCGCAGACCGTCGATCAGGACTTTGCTCGCAACAGCAAGATCCACCGTGCCTGGCGTTTGACGGCCAAGATCTGAGGTCGGCATATGAAAAAGCCCCGCCGAATGGCGGGCTTTTCTGTTGTTACGGACTTATCGGCGGTAGATGTCCAGCAGTACCTGGTCGAGGATTGCCGAGGCGCCCCAAGGCCGCTGGTCGTTGAGGATGGCCACTACCACCCAGTTCTTGCCTTTGGCTGTGCGGGTAAAGCCCGCGATGGCGCGTACATTGTTCAAGGTGCCGGTCTTGATGTGACCTTGTCCCTGCATGCCGGTGTTCTTCAGGCGCTTGCGCATGGTGCCGTCCATGCCCACCAGCGGCATCGAGGCGATGAACTCGGCGGCATAGGGGCTATGCCAGGCGGCTTGCAGCATGCCGGCCATTTCACGGGCGCTGATGCGCTCCGCGCGGGAGAGCCCCGAGCCGTTCTCGATCACCAGGCGTGGTGCGGTGATGCCTTTTTTCGCCAGCCAGCCGCGGATGACGCGTTGCGCGGCCTTGGCATCGTCGCCATCGGCACTGGTACGGAAGCGTTGCCCCAGGCTGAGGAACAGCTGTCTGGCCATGGTGTTGTTGCTGTACTTGTTGATGTCGCGGATGACCTCGGTGAGGTCCGGCGAGAAGGTACGCGCCAGCAGCTTGGCATTCTTCGGCACATCGCCGAGGCGATCCTTGCCGAGGATGCTGCCGCCCAGCTCCTGCCAGATGGCGCGTACGGCACCGGCGGCGTAGCCCGGGTGGTCCAGCAGGGCCAGGTAGCTCTGCGCGCTGCAGCCTTCGGCCAGCTTGCCGGTGACCACCAGGGTGGTGCCATCGAACTGGGTCACCGGGTTGTAGCGTACATCCGGCCAAGCCGGGCATTTGGCGGCGGGAAGTGCCTTGACCTGATTGTCGATGCGGACGTTGGTCAGTGGCGGCTCCATGATCACACTTACCTTGCCGCCGGCGGTGCGACTGATCATGCGAACTGATTTGAGGTTGACCAGCAGTGAATCGGGGCCGACCAGGAAGGGTTTGTTGGGGTCACCACCGTCATCGTTGAAGACGGGCAGCTGCGGCAGATTGAAGTGGCTGCGATCCAGCACCAGATCGCCGGTGATGCGCTGTACGCCATTGGTGCGCAGATCGCGCATCATCAGCCAGAGCCTCTCCATGTTCAGCTTGGGGTCACCGCCGCCCTTGAGGTAGAGGTTGCCGTTAAGTACGCCATCCTGCAGTGGACCATCACCGTAGAACTCGGTTTGCCACTGATGGGTTGGGCCGAGCAATTCCAGCGCGGCATAGGTATTGACCAGCTTCATGGTCGAGGCCGGGTTCATCGAGACATCGGCGTTGTAGATGATGCCGGTACTGCTGCTATCCAATGGCAGGGCGACAAGTGACAGGCTATTGGGCGAGATCTTGTTGGCCTTTAGGGCTTGCGCAACCTTGTTCGGCAGCACGCTGCTGGTTTGAGCAGCCTGGATGGGCAGCGACAAAGGCAGAAGAAGAGAGGCGAGCAGTAAATTTCGTAGCGAATGGATCATTGGCAGGGCCCAGGTTGGAGAGGGGGCAAAAACTGCCGCGCATTATGCCCGAGGCGTTTATGGCTGGCGCCTGGGCTGCACGAGCATTTTTTCTGAACGGACGGGCAAGTGGGGCGGCAATTTGCTAGAGTGCCGTCCGTGCAAATCATTGAGTATCTAGGAGCATCTATGGCCACTAACCGTTCCCGTCGTCTGCGCAAGAAACTTTGCGTCGATGAATTCCAGGAGCTGGGCTGCGAACTGACCATGAACTTCCGCGAGAGCCTGACCGAGGCTGAGGCGGATCAGTTCGTCGACCAGTTTCTGGTCGAGGCCATCGACGGCAACGGCCTGGGCTATGTCGGCGGCGAGGACTATGGTTTCGTTTGCCTGTCCAAGCGCGGCTCGGTCACCGAAGAGCAGCGCAGCCAGCTGGAAGCCTGGCTCAAGGGGCGCAACGAGCTGGTCGACTTCACGCTGAGCCCGCTGCTCGACGTGTGGTATCCGGAGAACCCGGTCAACAAGGCCTAACCGCTGCGTTGCGATAGAAGAGCCCGGCTTGTTGCCGGGCTTTTTTGTGTCCGCCATCAGGCCAGGCCTGCTTTATTCAGGATGGCATCGGTGTCTACTGCATCATTCTGGTCGGGGCGCAGGTAACGTTCGGCATAGGCCTGAGGGATGCCGCTGCGCACAAACAGACCAAACAGATCAGGGTCGACATGGGCGCCCCGGCACATGCCGGCCATGATGTTGAGCGACTCGGTAAGCGTCTTGCCCTTCTTGTAGGGGCGATCCACAGCAGTCAGGGCCTCGAAAATATCTGCGATCGCCATCATGCGGGCCGGCAGGCTCATTTCATCGCGCTTGAGGCGTTTCGGGTAGCCGCTGCCATCCATCTTCTCGTGGTGCCCACCGGCGATCTCGGCCACATTGGCCAGGTGCTTGGGAAAGGGCAGGTGCTCGAGCATGAGAATGGTCTGCACGATGTGGTTGTTGATGATGTAGCGTTCTTCGGCGGTCAGGGTGCCGCGGACTATCCCCAGGTTGTATAGCTCGCCACGATTATGTTTGTAATGCGGTACGTCGAGGCGGAAGCCCCAGGGATTGTCCGCGGCGATGAGCTCGCTGCTCGGGCGCTCGATCAGATGCTCGGGCTTGTCGGCCAGCAGGGGTTCCTGCACCGGAAGTTCGGTGGCCGGGCTACGCGCCTGGCGCTGGTTTTCCTCCCAGGAAACGCCCAGTCTGTCGTCCAGTGTGCGCGTCCAGCGGCGCTCGGCGATGGTTTTCAGGCGCTCCTGGTCAGCATCGGCCATGGCCTCGCCACCGAGGTTGCAACGGGCGACAAAGGCGAACTCTTCGTCCAGGGTGCTCAGCGTCTCGTCACGCAGCTGGCTCAGTGCGGCTTCGTCGCCGCCGCTGGCCAATGCCTGCCAGTAGGCGACCCAGGCGTCGCGCTTGAGCACCTCGAAACGCATGCGCACTTCGTGGATACGGTCGTAGAGGGTTTCCAGCTTGGTCGCCTTGTCCACCACATATTCTGGCGTGGTGACTTTGCCGCAATCGTGCAGCCAGGCGGCGATATGCAGGGCTTCCCAGTCTTCTTCACCGGGCTGGTAGTTGCGGAAAGGCTCCTCGTGGCTGCCGGCTGCGGCTTTGGCCAGCATCACTGTCAGCTCCGGTACCCGCTGACAATGGCCTCCGGTGTAGGGGCTTTTGGCGTCGATGGCGCCAGCGATTAGCTGAATAAAGGCGTCCAGCAGCTTCTTTTGTTGCTCCAGCAGTCGCTGGCTCTCGATGCACAGGGCGGCGACCCCGGACACGGCCTCGACATAGGCGATACGCTGCGGGCCGATCATGGCCAGGTCGGCTTCCTCGCCGTTGTCTCGGTGCAGCAGGAGCAGCACGCCCAGCGTTTCACCCTGACGATTGTGCAGGCCAGTGCTCAGCAGGTGCGCACGCGGGCTGTCGAGGGTATGCAGCAGGCTTTGCAGCCCTTCGGCCTGATCAAAGCCGATGGCGGTCACAACGCTGCTGCCGCCTTCTGCCGGCTGGCGTATCCACTCGGGTATCTCGGACTCACCGGGGATGTAGGTGGGGATACGGTGTTCTTCCAGGCTGTGCTGCTGGTCGTTGATGAACAGACCGTGGGGCTCCAGGCTCCCGTTGTCGGGGTCACGCAGGTAGAGCAGGCCGCAGCTGGCCTCGCTGAGTTCAACGGTTTCCCGCAGTACCCGGCGCAGCAGGGCATCGAAGCGGGTTTCGGCTGACAGGCTGGCGGTGATGTCGAGGAATCCGGACAGGGTGTCCTTCATCTTGGCCATGGCCACCGCCAGCTGATCGACTTCCAATACCGGGGAACGGCCACTGGCCGGGTGGTTGAAGTTGAAGCTGCGGATGGCTTCGGCCTCATCCACCAGAGCGCGCAGTGGCTTGACCAGTACACGAGACATCAGCCAGCCGAGCGGGACGCACAGCAGCAGGATCGCGATGGTGAGTACGGCGCCCTGCCAGCGGATCCGGTAGGCGTCGGCGAGCAACTCTTCTTCTGGTGCCAGCAGGGCCAGGCGCAAGCCGTTGGGGCCGCCTTCCTCGAGTTGGCTGTAGGACACCTGCCAGCGCTTGCCTGCCAGCTCCATGGCGCCCTGGCGATCCTTGTCCAGGCCGCGCTGGAATAGCTCACCCAGCGCAGGGCTGAGTTGGGCCACCTGGGCCAGTTGAGTTTCGCCACTGCGTATCAGCAAGCGGGCCACATCGGGGTAGGCGACGGCTGAGCCATCGGGCCGGTACAGCACCACCTCGGTGGATGGCGTGACCCGGTGACGTGCCAGCGTGGCAGAGAGGTCGGCAAGGGTCAGGTCGGCGGCGAGCACGGTCTGGTCATGGCTGATACGGGCCAGCGTCGTGCCGACATCGCCAGTGGAAAAGAACACGTAGGGTTCGGTGGTGATCTGCTCGCCGTTTTCGAGGGCGCTCTTGTACCAGGGGCGGCTGCGGGGGTCGTAGGTTTCCTTGAGGTTCTGCCGGCGGCTGATCAGGTTCAGTTCGGCATCGAAAAACTGTGATTCGGAAACGGGCCGGGCACTGCCGGTGCGGTCGATGGTCCAGACCTGGAAGGCGGCGTTGGCGGGAGCATTGAATCGCTCCTTGAGTGCTTCGTTACGCAGCGGTCGCACCATGAAGAAATCGCCATCGCCATAACCGAGATACAGCGAGGCGAGCTTGGGATTGTCGCGCAGGGCCTGGGCCAGTGATGGCAGGAGGTCCATGCGCTGATAGCGATCGGCGGCCTGATTCTTTTCCTGCAGGGTGAGCAGGCTGAGCAGATGGCGAATGGGTTGGTAGGTGTGGCGCAGGTCGGCGTCCACTTCCTCGCGTATTTGCGTAAACAGCTGTTTGCTGCTGGACAGGATGACCTGGGTGGTCTGGTGATAGTTGAACAGGCCGAGCAGTGCGCCACTGCCAAGCAGAAGCAGGGTGAACAGTACGCTGATGTGGACGTGGAGCGGAAAGCGACGTTCCTTGCCTAGCGCTTTACCCTGCATGAGCTCGCTCCGTTGACAGGCGTAATGGGATAGAGCCAAAGCATAGTGAAGCGCTGACAACATCGCCGCCTGTCGGCGGGACTATTTTTCCTGTTTTGCCTGGCCAAATCGCCGTGCCAGAGCATGTATCAGCATGGCCACCAACATCGCCAGCACCACGCCGACCAGGCTGTTGAGCAGGCGCTGCTGGGGATCCTGCCAGTCCTGCGCCAGGCATTCGCTCAGCAGCATGAAACTGACGATCACCTGCAAGACGTACAGGCCATAGCGGTGGGCCTGCAGTGCTCGGCCCAGCACAATCACGGGCAAGGTAATGGCCACCATGGCGGCAGGGCTTTGCAAACTGTAGCCGAGCCCCAGCAGCAGTACGGCGCTGGCCAGGCTCACCATGCACAGTTGCAGGGCTCTGGCCAGATTGCTGCGGGCTCTCAGCTGCAGGGTGCCGAGCAGGGCCAGGGTGAGCCAGTGGCCTCGTGGCAGGTCGGCTAGCTCGACTATCAGCCCGGCACTGCCCAGGGCGAGGGCGCAGCCCAGTGCGTGCAGACGCCAGCGGCGCTCGGGCAGGCGCTTGGCCTGGCGGCGCAGCACGCGCAATACGGCCATCAGGCGGGGCATGTGCGGCCAGGTGCGCAAACCATGCAGGCCGCGCAGGCCGAAAGCGAGGAGGGCAACCCACAGACCGCCGAGAATGAACAGTGCTGCGACCGCGTCGGCATTGTGCAACCCGCCGACCTCGGTATGACCTTGCCCCAGGCACAGGCAGATCGCCAGGTTCATCCCCAGCTTGCCGGCCTCTTTGCCGAAGCGCTGCAACCAGGCGAGCAGTAGACCGAAGGCGCCGAACAGCAGCACGCTGGCCCAGGCGTGTCCCGTCGCCCAGAAGCCCAGGCCGGCGCTGCAGGCGCCGAGCAGGGTGAGCATCAGCAGCCGCAGCATGCCATAGCGATGCAGCGGACTGACCTGGGAAGCTTGAAAGGCACCTGCCGAGGCCCAGAGAAAACCCGGATGACCGCTGAGCAGACCCAGCAGCAGGGGCAGGGCACACCCCAGGCCGGCAATCACGGCCACGCCCAGTTCGGGGGGGCCGGCGTGCCAGCCGATCCATCTGCGTCTGCGAGTCATGGGCCTACACCGGGCTGGAGCGCCCGGTCATCTCCCGGGCCATTTCGGTCGCATAGCTGTCCGTCATCCCGGCGATGAAGTCGATCATGCGCAGAAACGACATATACAGCGACCAGTCCGGTGCCGGAGCGTAATGCGCAAGCAGGTCAAGGATGCGCCGGTTCTTGAACGACAGCTCGCGCCCGGAGTGTTGCTCCAGGGCCGCGCCGCAGAAGGCATTGAGCAGGATCTCCAGAGTGGTGTAGGCGCCGATTTCATGCAGGGTCTTGCGCTTGTCCTGAAAGATGCGTTCGCGTGCCACGGCCTTGGCCCGCAGCACGCAACGCTTGGCAGGGCCATGCATATGCTCGACCAGGTCACCTTCGAGGGTGCCGAGCAGCAGCGCTGGCTGTTGCTCGACGAAGGCACGGGCAGCGGCGTTGGTCAGGTGTTCGATCGCCTTGCCACGCAGGATTGCCAGCTTGCGCCGGCGCGAATCATTCGGGCCAAGCTGGCGGTAGGTTTCCGGCAGGTCGTCACCGACCAGGTCGAACAGCAAGGCTTCAACCTCGGCATAGTCGAGCAACTCCATTTCCACCCCGTCTTCCAGGTCGATCAGGGCGTAGCAGATGTCGTCGGCTGCCTCCATCAGGAAGACCAGCGGATGGCGTGCCCAGCGCTGTTCGTCGAGTCGTGGCAGGCCCAGTTTGGTGGCGATCTGCTCCAGGCGCGGTAGTTCGTTCTGGTAGCAGCCGAACTTGTGTTTCTTGTAGCCCAGCGCCTCGGCGTGGCGGGCTGTCCAGGGGTACTTCAGGTAGGTACCGAGCGTGGCGTAGGTCAGGCGCATGCCGCCGTCGAACTGGTGGTATTCCAGCTGGGTAAGTACGCGAAAGCCCTGGGCGTTACCCTCGAAACTGAGGAAATCGGCACGTTCGGCATCGCTCATGCCGTCCAGCCAGCCGCGCCCGGCGGCCTGGCGGAACCAGTGGCGGATGGCGTCTTCGCCGGAGTGGCCGAACGGTGGGTTGCCGATGTCGTGAGCCAGACAAGCGGATTGCACGATTACACCCAGGTCGCTCGGTGTACACCAGTCCGGCAGTTCGTCACGCAGCATCTCGCCGACGCGCATGCCCAGGGAGCGGCCGACGCAGCCGACTTCGAGAGAATGGGTCAGACGGGTGTGAATGTGGTCGTTGCTGGACACCGGGTGCACCTGGGTTTTGCGACCCAGGCGGCGGAAGGCGCCGGAGAAGATGATGCGGTCGTGGTCTTTGTGGAACGGACTGCGGCCCAGCTCGTCGGAGCTATGCACGGGTTTGCCGAGGCGTTCGCGGGTGAGCAGGGTTTGCCAATCCAAGGGCTGTCCTCGCCGGTGGGTGTGCCCGGCTCCGCCGGGCGATGTGTACTTAGCTTCGGTGTTTGCGCGGATGCCTGCAAGTATCGGTGCATCGGCTCTGCTGCGGCGACGAGCGGTTACTGGTGCCCGTGGGCACGGTGCTATCGTCGCCCCATCGCGTCTTGATCTATAGCCATAACAACAAGAGTAGTAAGCACGTGATTTCTGAAGCTGCCTCATCCAGGGACTCGCAGCAGCAATTGCGCATTCGCCGCTTCATGATGAGTGTGGCGATGTACTTTCTGGCCAGTGTTCCCCAGCTCGTCTCTGTCTACAACGGCATTTCCCCAGCCTGGGTGACGCAGGTTTGGGTGCTGGTGGCCGTGCTCACCAATCTGCTGTTCTACCTGTTGCTGCGTTACGACCTCAACCTGCGCTTGCGCGATCCGAGCATGACCATGGCGCAGATGGTCGCCGCCATCGTGATGGTGATAGGGACTCAGATCTATGCTGGCGAGGCACGCGGAGCCTATCTGGTGGTGTTGTTGATCATCAGTATGTTCGGTTGCTTCAAGCTCAATACCCGTGAGTTGCTGCTGTTGAGTCTGGGCACCATAGTCGCTTACGCCCTGACTCTGCCGCTGATCCAGCGTGTCGAAGGCGAGCGTTTCAACCTGGCGGTGGAGATGGTGTTGTGGTGCAGTTTCTCGGTGTTCCTGCCGTTCATTTCCATTCTCGGCGGTAGCATCAGTGCTCTGCGCAAGCGGTTGGTGGCGAGTAACGCCCAGTTGCAGGTGGTATTGAACCAGGTCACCGAACTGGCTACCCACGATGAGCTGACCGGAGCTTACAACCGGCGCTACCTGTTGGAGATGCTCGGTCACGAGAAGAACCGAACCGATCGTGGCGGGGTCGGCTTTTGCGTGTGCATCCTTGATCTGGACCACTTCAAGCGCATCAACGACAACTATGGCCACCCGGCGGGGGATGAGGTGCTGAAGACCTTTGCCGAGGTGGTGCAGCCCTTGCTGCGCAGTACCGACTTCTTCGCCCGCTACGGTGGCGAGGAGTTTCTTCTGTTTCTGCCCCAGACCTCGCTGGACATGGCCCAGCACTGCATCGTGCGCATTCAGGAGGCGCTGGCGCAGGCGAGTTATCCCGGCTTACCCGAGGGGCTGCGGGTGACCGCGTCCATTGGGGTGGCGCAGTATTGCCTACAGGAAAGCGTTGCGGCCTTGATCAAGCGCGCTGACAAGGCGCTCTATCGCGCCAAGCAGAACGGACGCAACCGCATGGAGGTGGAGCCTCTCCATCAGCCGATCATCCTGACCTAGAAGGCGCTTGCGTCGATATCGAGCAGCAGCAGCCTGCGGCCGTTGTCGATGAACTGGCCGGCGGTCAGGCAATACTGGTTGCTGGTGGCGTCGCGGTAGGTGCTCGACAGGGTTAGCCGGCGTTCTTCCCAGCCCTCCGCCAATAGCTGATAGAAGTAAGGGCGCCAAGACCAGTTGTGGCCCAGGTAGCGAGAGTCCGCGTACCAGCGCTTGCCATCCCACTGCAGGTTTGGACTGAGTTGGGTGCCGTGGCGGTCGCACTGATAAATGCGCAGGAGCCAAGGGTAGGCGGCAGGGTTGAGCAGCGAATCCAGCTTGTCGCCACGCTCTACCCAGTGGCGCACCAGCCCCATCAGTTCCGTCAGTTGCTGGCGCAGGGTCATCAGGTGTGCCCGTTCTGCCAGTTTGCTCTTTACGTATTGGTCGCGCAGGTGAGCGAAGCGGGAAACAAAGGTGTCACTGGTGAAAAACGCCTGTTCGGCCTGGGCGAAGAGATAGCCCTGCACATAGCGGGCGCCGCACTCCAGGGCGAAATGCAGTTCGGCTTCGGTTTCGACCCCTTCGGCGATGATCCAGCAGCCGGTCTTCTCGGCCATCAGGGCCAGGGCCTTGACCACTTCGCCACTGGGGCCGCCGCGGGCGGCTTCCTGGAACAGGCGCATGTCCAGCTTGAGAATGTCCGGCTGCAAGGCCAGCACGCGGTCCAGTTGTGAGTAGCCGGCGCCAAAGTCATCAATGGCGATGCGTGCACCGGCTTCGCGGTAGCGGCTGACCACTTCACTGAGCTTCTGATTGCCGCCGCCCAGTTCGGTGATTTCGAACACGATCCGCCGCGGGTCTATCCGATGCTTTTCCAGTTGCTTGAGACTGGGCAGTGGCTGGTTGGGACGCAGGCGACTGATCCAGCGGGGCGAGATGTTGAGGCTGAGAAACCAGTCCTGCGGTGCGCCGTGCAATCGTGCCAGGGCATCTTCACGGATCTGCCGGTCCAGCCTGCGCAGGCTGGCCGGCGAGACCTTGGGGTCGCAGAACAGCGGGCCGACCGAACGCAGCGAGCCATCGGCCTGACGCAGACGACCCAGAGCTTCGATGCCGGCGATACGGCCTGTGGCGGTGTCGATAAAGGGCTGGAAGACTGCTAGCGGCTGCCCGTCGATCACGAACCGGTTCCTTGAGCTGATGGAAAACTTGACCGCTGGGGTAGCGGCCGCGGAGCCATCACGTCTGCAAGAATGCGGCCATTTTTCTCAGCGCTTTTGCTGTTCCTCGCGGCTCAGTGCTTTGCTCCTGGCACGTAGTAGCGGGTAGAGCACGATCGCTCCGCGTGCCAGTTTGCCAAAGGTGCCCAGGCGACTGGCAAACAGGCTCAGAAACACGCCGGCCGTCAGCAGTATCGGTTTCTCCAATGCGGCTGGGTTGCCAATCCTTAGCTGGCGCAGGTGCTGCAGCGGGTGCGTCAACGGTTGGGCATGGTGGCGCAGGTGCTGGCGATGCATCTCAAGGCGCAAACGCACCAGTTCCTTGCGCAGGTCGCGCTGTGTCGGGGGCGTCATGGTAGTAAGCGCTCCTTGTCGCGGGCAAGCTCTTCGAGCGTTGCCTGGAAGGGCGATTGACCAGCACGGGCCAGACTCTTGGCCTTGCCAACGCACAACGCCAGAGCCACCAGGAACAACAGGCTCAGCCCCATGGCGGCGTGCAGGCGGTAGTCTTCCCAGAAGGCAATCAAGACCACGGCGGAAAGGCCAAGCAGCACCAGTAATCCGAAAATCAGGCTGAGGCCGGAAAAGAGCAGCAAGCGAAAAGAACGAGACTTCTCTTCCTGCAGTTCGATGGCGATCAGTTCCAGATGGCCCTGAGCAAGACCGAACAAGGTGCCACCGAGCTTTTTCAGCGAGGGCTTGCCCGGCTCGGTGGTGGCTTGAGCGTGCTGTTCATCCATGCGCTTGTGCCTATCGACGGCTAGCCAGCAGGCCGAGCAGAAAGCCCACGCCGGCTGCGATACCTATGGTCTGCCAGGGGTGTTGCTGGACGTATTCCTCGGTTTTCTCGACGGCAATTCGACCCTGGGCTTCAAGGCTCTGCTCGGTGTTCTTGAGCATGTCCTTGGCGCGGTCGAGGTTGTCACTGATGCGTGCGCGCAGTTCCTGAACCTGGATGCCGGCCACTTCGGAGGTCTGTTTCAGCAGGCTTTCCGTATCGCCGATCAGGCTCTGGAATTCTGCGGAGAGGGCGTTCTGGGCCTCGCGTAGCTGGCGGCGCTGTGCGTCCTTGTCCTGTGCACTGTTGCTCTTGCTCTTGGCAGAGGTGGTCATGGTGCTCTCCTGCGTGGCAGTGGATTCATCAGGTTCGATGCCGGCCTCGGGTGCAAGGTTCAGATTTTTTCATGCCCCGCAGTGGTACGCCTTTTGCTATTTGATGGTGCGCGTTGTGTTTTGGGTGGTCGATATTGGGGCTTTCGATCTCGTGGCGGTCTACTTCGATCCCTCATATCTCACTGAAAATAAAGACTAAAAAATACCTTGATGCTTTTTCGATCTCTTATGCGCTCTTTATTGGGACATGTTGGCAGTGTTGAGCTGGCCTTGATTGTTCCTGTTTGGTGCGTGGCGGGGTGGTTGTGGGCATTTATGGTGCTCGTCCTGTTGGGGGAATGACTCGATGGAAAATATCAATAGTGCCGTGGAGACCTTGATTCACGGCTCAAACACTCTGTTCATTCTGATGGGCGCCATCATGGTGCTGGCCATGCATGCCGGCTTTGCCTTTCTTGAAGTGGGCACGGTACGGCACAAGAACCAGGTCAATGCCCTGTCGAAGATTCTCTCGGACTTTGCCGTTTCGGCGTTGGCCTACTTCTTCGTCGGCTACTGGGTAGCTTATGGCGTGACCTTTTTCGAGCCGGCGGCGGTACTGACCGAGGGTAATGGCTATGCCCTGGTCAAGTTCTTCTTCCTGCTGACCTTCGCTGCAGCCATTCCGGCGATCATTTCCGGCGGGATCGCCGAGCGCGCCAAGTTTGGCCCGCAGCTGTGCGCCACGCTGCTGATCGTGGCTTTTGTTTACCCCTTCTTCGAAGGCCTGATCTGGAATGGCAACTTCGGTCTGCAGGCCTGGCTGACCGAGCAGTTCGGTGCGGCCTTCCATGACTTTGCCGGCTCGGTGGTCGTGCATGCGGTGGGCGGCTGGCTGGCCTTCGGGGCGGTGGTGTTGCTGGGGCGCCGTGATGGCCGTTACCGCGATGGTCGTCTGGTGGCGTTCGCGCCTTCCAACATTCCGTTCCTGGCCCTGGGCTCGTGGATCCTGATCATTGGCTGGTTCGGCTTCAACGTGATGAGCGCGCAGACGTTGGGCAGTATCAGTGGCCTGGTGGCGGTCAACTCGCTGATGGCCATGGTCGGCGGCACTGTCGCCGCGCTGCTGGTCGGCCGTAACGACCCGGGCTTCCTGCACAATGGCCCGTTGGCCGGCCTGGTGGCAGTGTGCGCGGGCTCCGACCTGATGCACCCGCTCGGCGCTCTGGCGACCGGCGCTATCGCCGGTGCCCTGTTCGTCTGGGCATTCACTGCCACCCAGGTGAAATGGAAGATCGACGATGTGCTCGGCGTTTGGCCGTTGCACGGTCTGTGTGGGGTATGGGGCGGTATAGCCTGCGGAATTTTTGGTCTGGAGGCTCTGGGTGGCCTGGGCGGGGTCAGCCTGGTCAGCCAGTTGATCGGTACGGCCCTGGGTGTGCTGGTGGCGCTGGCGGGTGGCTTCCTGGTGTATGGCTTGCTGAAGGTGGGAACGGGTATCCGTTTGAGCCAGGAGCAGGAGTACTACGGTGCCGACCTGTCGATTCACAAGATCGGCGCCAACAGTCAGGACTGATCGAGAAACGAGCAAAAAAGAACCCGCCACGTGGCGGGTTCTTTGTTTCACGCGCCTGAGGTTACCAGAGCGACAGGGTGTAGCTGACGATCAGGCGGTTCTCGTCCAGGTCGTTGGTGAAGTTGGTGCGGGTCGTGGCGTTGCGCCACCGTACGCCCAGGTTCTTCAGCGGACCTTCCTGGAAGACGTAGGCGATGTCGGTGTTGCGTTCCCATTCCTTGCCTTCGGAGGCTCCAACACCAAGGTCGATGTTGTCGCCGGAGATGTAGCGGGTCATGAAGGTCAGGCCGGGGATACCGACGGAAGCGAAGTTGAAGTCGTAGCGGGCTTGCCAGGACTTCTCATCCTTGTTGGCGAAGTCGCCGATTTGTACGTAGTTGACCAGGAAGGGGTCGGTCCCGCCGATGTAGGCGTAGCCGGTGTCGCCATCCATCTGCTGGTAGCCGAGGCCGAAGGAGTGGCCGCTCAGGGCGTAGGTGAACATGGCGCCGTAGGCCTTGTTGTCGACGTTGGTGTCGCCATCGTCGGTGGAGCGGGCGAAGCGCAGATCGGTCTTGAAGCTCTGCTTGTCGGCAATCGGCAGCACATGTACCAGGCTGACGATGTGCTGCTTGTACAGGTCTTCCAGGCCACCGTAGTTGTAACCGGTGGTGAGCTGGTCGTTCCACTTGTAGCTCAGGCCGGCGAAATTGAATTCGTCGCTGTCGCCATTGGCCAGGGCAAAGCCGCGCGAGCCTGGGGCCGCGGTGCCGCCATTGAGCACCATGGTCTGGTTGTTGGAGGAGTCGCGGTTATTGACCCGATTGATCTGGCCGGCATCGAAGGTCAGGCCGGAGATTTCCTGGGAATTCAGCCAGCCACCCTGGAAGGTTTGCGGCAGCAGGCGCGAGTCGTTGGCGGCGATGGCCGGCAGCTTCGGCATCAGGGTGCCGATCTTCAGCGTGCTGTTGGAGATCTTGGCCTTGGCGGTGGCGCCAAACTCGCTGTAGTCATCCGCAGCCTTGCCGCTGTCGCCGGTGGGCAGCAGGCCGGTGCCGGTGCGGTCGGGGCTGGAGTCCAGTTTCAGGCCCAGGGTGCCGATAGCATCCACGCCGAAGCCGACAGTGCCTTCGGTGTAGCCGGACTCGAAACGCAGCAGGAAGCCTTGAGCCCATTCCTCTGCCTTGCTCTTGGTCGCGGTTTCCTGGCGGAAGTCACGGTTCATGTAGAAGTTGCGCAGTTCCACGCTGGCTTTGCTGTCTTCGATGAAGGCGGCCTGGCTGAGGGTGGGCAGGGTGAGGCTGGTGCCCAGCGCGGCGAGTGCCACGCCCCGGGCGATAGGGGACTTGCTCATTGTTATAGTTTCCTCGGCTGTTAGTGGCAGACCGGTGGGCGGTCTGGTTGCAGCTTTGTGACTAAAACATGGCTCAAGGCCTGGCGCTTCTAGACTTTGGTCTAGACCTTGGCTCATTGCACCCAGTGAGGGTAGTAGCCGATTGCACGTTGTACCGCTTCGTCGTGTGCCGGTATTACACGCAGTTCGGGTTCCTGTTGCATCAATGCATGAACGTTTTCCAGTTGCTGACGTGTCGCACCGCGGTCGTTGTCGACCATGTTGCGGCTGATCCAGAACTTTTCCTTCGGCCCGCTGAAACCTTCCAGGCGCCAGCTCGCATCACCGGTAAAGAAGAAGCGCCGCCCATCGTCCAGCGTCAGGAACAGGCCCAGCGAGCCCGGGGTATGGCCGTGCAGCGGTACCAGCACCAGGCTGGCGTCACCGAACAGGTCGAGGCTGCGCTCGAAGCCCATGAAGGGCCCGGCGTCGAAGGTGAAGGGTACCCAGCGGATGGCATGTTTGAACTGGCTGGGCAGCACGGCCGGTGGAGTGGCGATGCGGCTGAACTCGATTTCCTCGTAGGGGGCCCAGACCGGCACTTCGGCAAAGTCAGCCAAGCCGGAGGCATGATCCCAGTGGCTGTGACTCAGCAGTATGCGGTCGACGCGGATGCCGTCACGGTCGAGCTGGTCGCGTACCGGGGTGACCTTGCCGTAGCGCAGCAGCGGCTTGTCGTACCAGGGCATCTCGGACTCGAACTGCCTATCGACCTGGCGCCCCAGGGAAGTGTCCAGCAGCAGGGTGGCGGCGTGATGCTCGATCAGTATGGCGATATGGTTGGCGATCGCCTTGTCCGTCCACGAGCCGCCTTGCACGGTAAAGGCATCGAGGGTTTCGGTTTCTGCGGTCTTGACCAGGGCGAAGCGCAGGCCGGCGGCCTGAATGCTGGTGCTCAGGACCAACAGGATGAAGAGAAGTACGCGCATATTCAGCTTCCTTGCACGGGCAGGTAGGGGGAAGGCTCAGCCGGGCCAAAGGTCAGGGGCAGACGATTTTTGCGCAAACGCCAGCGCCCTGGCGTCAGTGCGAGCTGGCGTTCGGCGCCCGGCGCGGCGGGTTGCGGGTAATGCTCGGGCCAGACCAGTTCGGCCTTGGCCTCCAGATGCAGCAGGTCGCCGTTGGTGAAGTCGATCCACAGCAACGCGCAGCGTGGTTCCAGCAGCAGATTGCCCAGCGTGTTGAACATCAGGTTGCCGCTGTAGTCCGGGAGCCAGAGGCGTCCGTCCGGGCCGAGGTGAACGAAGCCTGGAGGACCGCCTCGGTGGGAGATATCCACGTCTTGCGCATGGCGGCTGGCGATAAACAGGGTGTCGCTGGCCAGCGCCAGTGGCAGCCAGCGTGTGTCCAGTCCTTCGCCCTGGTACAGCGGCCCGGGCTGGCGATGCAGATGCTGCCAATGGCGCCGCTGGATGTACTTGGGGCAGTTGCCGAACGATTCGCGCACCGCGATGGCAGAACTGTCCTTGTGCAGGGCTGTGATGTGGCCATTCAGGCGGTTGCGGCGCCTGGTCGGCAGTTCGATACCGAGCAGGCCGAGGCTGGCACCTTCCCGCCAATTGGCCGCGAGCGGGTCGTCTGCCTCGGGCTGGACATTGATGTCCAGACGTTGAGGGTGTGGGGAATGCAGGAAGCCGGCCTCGCCCCATACCACGGAGGCGTGTGGCTGACCCTCAGCATCGAGGCTGCCGACCAGCAGCCAGGGCAGGGTGGCGAAGAACTCGCGGTGCTGCTCTGGCATGTGGTCACGGATCACCCGCTGGCCTATCGCTTCCAGTTTGTCGCGTACGCCCAGGCGCTGCTGGATCTGCTGTTCGCCGGGATGAAAGGGGCTGGTCACGGTGTTTGCCTCAGAGACCGGGCATGCCGGTATAGCCGGGTAGGGCGCGGATGCGGGCGAACCAGGCGGCGAGGTTGGCATAGGGCGCCAGGTCGACGCCGCCATCGCCGGCCAGGGCGACATAGGGGTAGACCGCCAGATCGGCGATGGTTGGTGTAGCACCTTCGGCCAGCCAGTCGTGTTGTGCCAGATGGTCGTCGAGCAGCGCCAACACCTGTCTGGCAGTTTCCTGGGCTCGCTGGAGATCACCGGGGAAGCGGAACAGTACGTGCAGGCGTGCCTGCCCAGGGCCCTTGGCGGCTTCATTGGCGGCGAAGCTCAACCAGCTACTGATGCGTGCCTGGCTCAGAGCGTCGCGCGGATACCAGCTGGCGTCGGCATAGCGGCAGGCCAGGTAGACCAGGATCGCCTGGGAGTCGAACAGCACCTGGCCTTGATCCACCAGCACCGGAACCTGGCCGCGCGGATTGAGGGCGAGAAACGCGGCGCTCTTTTGTGCGCCGCCTTGCAGATCGACCGGCAACAGCTGCGCTTCGAGTCGCAGCAGGGAGAGGAACAGGCGGATCTTGTAGCAGTTGCCGGAGAGGGTGAAGTCATGAAGTTGCATGGCGCATGCCTCGCTGGAGTAGGTGAATGGATACTAGACAGACAGGTCTGTATATTTCAAGCGCGACATTCAAACTGGAGTGTCGGCTGCCGGCCCACGCATAATGCGCCGCAGAGGGAGGGCTAGATGGCATCGAGCAAGCGCGAACAACTGATCAGTACGGCCCAGGGCCTGTTTGCCCGTGAGGGCTACCACGCCACGGGCATCGACCGGATCCTGGCGGAATCCGGGGTTGCCAAGATGACGCTATACAAGCACTTCCGCTCCAAGGACGAACTGATCCTGGCGGTGCTGGAGCAGCGCGGTCAGGCGACGCTGGAGGGCCTGCGCCAGCTCCGTGCTGCCTTGCCGCCGCGAGAGGCCTTACTGAAGAGTTTCGATGGCCTGCATGAATGGATTCATCAGGACGACTTCTGCGGCTGCAGTTTCATCAATGCCGCCGCCGAGTTTCATGAGCACGATCACCCGATCCATCGCCAGACGGCTGCCTTCAAGGCCGCATTTGCCGAACACTTTCGCGAGTTGTTGCAGGCGCTGGGCGTTGCCCAGGCGCAGGCACTGGCGGCGCAGTTGCAGTTTCTGCTCGAAGGAGCGCTGAGCATGGCCCACATTCAGGGGCCTGGTGATCAGGCCCTGCAAGCCAGGGCGGCGGCCAATGTGCTGCTGGAGGCCGCGGGCGCCTGATCAGTCTCCACTCAGCAGGCGAGCTTCACCGGCTTCGATGGCCTGTAGCGGCCCGGAGAGCAGCACCGTATCGCCGGGATGCAGGGCTGGCCGGCCTTCCAGCGGTAGATCGATACCGTCGCGGCGTACTGCCTGGATTTCCAGACCCAGCTCTTCCAGGCCCAGCTCGTTGGCACAGTGGCCGCAGGCATGTGCCTCATCCGGCAGATTGACCGCATGCAGCAGGCGCCGCTCCTGGCCCTGGGCGCTGAGCAGGTTGGCCTGGGCGCCATGATAGAAACCATGCAGCAGGCGATAGCGGTTGCTGCGCACTTCATCCAGATGAGCCTGCACCTGGCTCTGCGGGATGCCGAGCATGACCAGTGCATGGGAGGCCAGCATCAGGCTGGACTCCAGTAACTCCGGTACCACCTCGTTGGCGCCGGCGGCCTGCAGTTCAGCCAGGCGGCTGTCATCGCGGGTGCGCACCAGGATCTGCAGCTGCGGACATTGCTGGCGTGCTTCGGTGATGATCGCCAGGGCGATATCGGTCTTGTCCACGGCTATCACCAGCAGGCGAGCACGGGCGATACCGACGGCAATCAGCAGATCGCGACGACGCGAGTCGCCGAAATGCACGTTGTTCTCACCGGCACTGGCCTCTTCGACACGAACGGGGTCGTCATCCAGGGCGATAAATGCTTGCCCTTCACGTTGCAGGAAACGGCCTATGGACTGGCCGACGCGGCCGTAGCCACAGATCACCGTATGGTCATGCAACTCGGCGCTGCGGCTACTGATTTCTTCCAGTTGGCTTTCGGCGCTCGGCGCGCGTCGCAGGTGTGCCGCCAGCCGTGGGGCAGCGCGCAGCAGCAGTGGTGTCAGGGCCATGGAGCAGAAGGCCGCGGCCAGTAACAGGCCGGCAACCTGTGGGTCCAGCAGCGCGTGCTGACGCATCAGGGCGACCAGGGCGAAGAAGAATTCGCCAGCCTGCGCGAGTGCCAGGCCCGTGCGCCAGGCGGTTTCACCCGAGTCGCCGCGCAGGCGTACGATCAAGGCGACCAGACCACCCTTGATGCTCAACAGCAGCAGAGTGATCAGGGCAATGTTCAGGCCTTGTTCGGCAAACAGGCGTAGGTCGATCAGCATGCCGACGCTGACGAAGAACAGGCCGAGCAGGATGTCGCGAAAGGGGCGGATGTCCGCTTCGATCTGGTGGCGATAGTGGCTTTCCCCCAGCAGCATGCCGGCGAGAAAGGCGCCGAGGGCCATGGACAGACCGAGCAGGTGCGTCAACCAGGCGGTGAGCAGGACAATGACCAGGGCGAGCATGACGAACAGCTCTGCCGAGTGGGCCTGAGCCACCTCATGGAAGAGCTTGGGCAGCAGCCAGCGACTGGCGAGCAACAAACCGAAAAACAGCAGCAGGGCTTTGCCCAGTGTCCATGGAATGCTCCAGTACCAAGGGGCTTCGTTGCCGCCGGCCAGCGTGGGTACCAGCGTCAGCAGCATGACGGCGACCAGGTCCTGCAGCAGCAATACGCCCATGGCGTTCTGCCCATGGTCGCTGAACACCTCGCCGAGGCTGACCAGTTCCTTGCCGACGATGGCGGTGGATGACAAGGCCAACCCCAGGCCCAGCAGAGCTGCGGTTGTTGGCGCGATGCCGCTCAACCACAGGGCACCGCCCAGCGCCGCGCCACACAGTGCGACTTGCGCGCTGCCCAGGCCGAATACCGTGTTACGCAGGGCAAGCATACGCGGCAGGGAAAATTCCAGGCCCAGGGTGAACAACAGGAACACTACGCCCAGCTCGGCGAGGTGGGGCAGGTCTTTGCTGGAGCTGATCCAGTCCAACGCTGCGGGCCCGACCAGCAGACCGACACACAGATAACCCAGGACGGCGGGCAGGCTTAGGCGCCGGAACAGGGCAATGATCAGCAGGGAACAGGCGAGGATGATCAGCAGGTCGGTGAACAAGGGCTTTCTCCTGAGGCCAGGGCGAGCATGCCTAACCTGAGGGTGATCGTCCATGATCCTGGGCAATTGCTATTGGCAAAGATGGCCGTTGGTCAGGCCAGGCTCAAGTTTTTCGGCCGAAGGCCGTCAATCGGGTTGATGTCCTGCTCAGGTATGCCGCTATGAACCCACTGGCCTCTCTAACCCCATCACTCTCTCGCTCCGCGTTGCCGACGAATTCGCCCGTCGCTCGTACCCTGGCGGACGCGCAGAATACGTTGGCCAACCGCCTGACGGAGCGGCTTGGCATGGAGCCGGGCACACTGAATGGCAAGGGCGAGGACTTCACTCCTGACAAGGTTGCGGACCGGGTTCTGGGTTTTATCGAGCAGCGCCTGCAGAGTGAGGCTGCCTCCGGTGCGGACTCGGCCAGGCTGGAAAGCCTGCTGGTGCAGGCTCATCAGGGGGTGGAAAAGGGTTTTGCCGAGGCACGCAAGATCCTCGACGGCATGGGCGTGCTCAAGGGCAAGGTGGCGGATGATATCAACACCACCTATGACAAGATCCAGAAAGGTCTTCAGGGGCTGGAGCGTAGCTACGGTGGTCAGCCTCAGGCTGCTGAGTCCGGTCTCCTTTCTGCGGCAGCTTATAGCGAGCGTGTTGCCGCACGCGCGGAAACCTTCGATTTGCAGGTAACGACACGCGACGGTGATCGCCTGCGTATTTCGGTGGCTGCCGCTTCGGCCAGTTGGTCGCAGAGCAGTGCTGTCGTTGCCAGTGACGGCAGCACCACGCTGGCGGCTTCCTCCCGTTCCTCCGGCAGCCTGCAGATCGGTGGTTTCCAGGTCCAGGTCGAAGGTGAGCTGGACGCAGAAGAGCGTGCGGCGTTGGAAGATCTGTTCGGCCAGGTGCGCGAGCTGTCCGATCAGTTCTATGCCGGTGATCTGGCGGGCGCTTTCGATCGTGCCCTGCAACTGGACATGGATGCTTCTCAGTTGGCCTCGATGTCCCTGCGCCTGACCCAGACCACGGTGCGCCAGGCTACCGATGCATACAGTACTGTCGCCCAGCAGGGCGGTCAGGCCGCCAGTGCAGTCAACGAAAGCCTGGTGGACTATGCCCGTGGCCTGCTGGCTGCCCTGCGCAGCGCAGACGCCGTGGCCGAAGATGGCAAAGGCATGCTGGAGCAACTGTTGGAGAGTGGTTTTGCTCTGGACGAGCGCTTTAGCGAAGACATGCTGGACAAGGCCCAGAAGCTTAACCAGCGTCTGCTCGACGGCCTGCAGGGGTTGCTGCCGGCTGTTGAATAAGGCCGGTGTTAGACTGCGTCTCTACGTTTAGCCTGAGACCCTTGTGATGCTGCCGGAATGCCAACTCTATGGAACCCTGGGCTGCCACCTCTGCGAGGTGGCGGAGTCGCTGCTTATGCCCTTCGTCGAGCACGGCCTGCTGGTCGAGTTGGTGGATATTGCCGAGCGTGAGGATTGGGTCGAGCAGTACGGTTTGCGTATTCCCGTGCTGCGTCGTTGCGACACTGGAGCCGAGCTCGGTTGGCCCTTTGACGCCGATCAAGTAGTGGCTTTCCTGCGCTGAGCCTGCGGTTTTCTTCTGTCTTTTCAATAGCCTTCTCTGCCTGCTTGATATTTCGAACGGCCGATGCGTATTTTGTACGGATCGCCGCGCTGCGGCATACGCGCTAACAAGGATAAAAATTCAATGAGCAATGACGGCCGCAGTACGCTAGCCGAGCGCCTGATCGGAATAGATGAAGTCGAATGTGTCACCGCCGACCTCAATGGCGTGCCGCGGGGCAAGGTGATGACTGCCGCGGGCTTTCTCGAAGGGCGGCGCCTGCAACTGGCGCGTGGCGTATTGTTGCAGTGCATCATGGGGGGCTATCCCGAGTCACGGTTCTACGGCAGCGACGATGGTGACCTGGCGCTGACCACGACGGATGAACGCGTCTTCATTTTGCCCTGGAGCGAGCCGCGCCGGGCCTTGGCGATCTGCGATGCCGATGAGCTCGATGGCCGCAGCTCCGGGCTGTCGACTCGAGGGCTGCTCAAGCGTGTGGTGAGTGCTTATGCCGAGCGAGGCTGGCAGCCCGTTGTGGCGACCGAACTGGAGTTTTTCGTCTTCGAACGTCCGCAGGATCCGCAACAGCCATTTCGCCCACCGTTGGGGTTGGATGGCAGCCGCGAAAGTGGCTGCTCGGCGTTCAGCGTCTCTTCGGGTAATGGTCTGCGACCGTTCTTCAGCGAAGTCTACAAGTGCATGGAGGCGCTGGGTTTGCCGCGCGATACCTTCATGCACGAAATGGGCGTCAGCCAGTTCGAAATCAATCTGCTGCATGCTGATCCACTGCTGGTCGCCGATCAGACCTTCCTGTTCAAACACATGCTCAAGGAAATTGGTCTCAAGCATGGTCTGGCCGTGGTTTGCATGGCCAAGCCGCTGCCGCATACGGCAGGTAGCTCCATGCATATCCACCAGAGCGTGGTAGAGCAGGGCAGTGGGCGCAATATCTTTACGGCCGCCGATGGTGAGGCTTCGCCAGCGTTCTTCCACTTCCTGGGCGGTCAGCAAGCGGCTCTCGCCGACTTCACGTTGCTATTCGCCCCGCATGTGAATTCCTACCAGCGTCTTTGCCATCCCTATGCTTCGCCGAACAATGCCTGCTGGTCGCATGACAACCGTGCTGCAGGTCTACGTATTCCGGCCAGCGGGCCTGCGGCCAGGCGGGTTGAAAATCGCCTGCCGGGTGCCGATGCAAACCCCTACCTGGCCATTGCGGCCAGCCTGGCCGCAGGTCTGCATGGCCTGTTGAACGAGCTGCCGCCCTCTGCCGCCATTCAGGGGGATTTTGCCGTACCAGATGAACTCAGCCTGCCCTGTACCTTGCACGCGGCATTGCAGCGTTTGCGCAGTAGTACGCTGGCTCGCCAGTGGTTTGGCGAGGAGTTCATCCAGGGCTACTGCGCGGTCAAGGAAATGGAGTTGATGAGCTATCTGGACGAAATCACGCCCTGGGAGCGGCGGGTTCTGGGTAGTCAGGCCTGAGATGAAGAAGCCACCTTGCGGTGGCTTCTTGGTCATAACGGATCGTCGCGTCTGGCTTCACGTTGTAGCTGGTACACGTAGCGTTCGACGTGACGTTGCTCCAGGCCGTTCATGCGGTGGAAGCGCAGGCCTACGAAGGTCACGTCGACCTTCTCATCGTAGTGGGCGTGGCGCATTTCCACGGCGGTGGTCAATGGCCCGATAGGCAACTGGGCGCTAAAGCGCTCATAGACCTGACCAGCCTGCAGGCGGCCGCTGACATTGCCAGCAAAACGCAGGCGGCAGCCCGTGGCAGAAATGTCCAACAGGTGGCCGCTGAGTGCTGGCGTAAGGCGGTTCCCCGATAGCTCGACTGTCACCGGCTGGCCTGCGCCTAGCGTGGCGCGGAAAGCGTTGCGACGCTGGTGGTAGATAACCCGCTCGGGCATGTGCCCCCAGTAGCAGCGTGCACCACCAAGCTCACCGATGCTCACCGGGTCTTCGCAATCCCAGGCGATGCGCACGCCATCATGGAAACCCTCGACGCGGAAGGGCTCGTCATTTTGCAGGTAGCGCTCGCCATCGCTGGGCATCATTTCGTCCAGAGCGATCAGGCCGCGTTCGCGATTGACCTCTACCAGATAGGTTTGAAAGCGTTGATTACGATCCTTGAATGTAATCAGCAGCGGGTCTCTGCTCTGTTGCAACAGGCGCAGGTTGGCGAAGATTTCCAAGGGTGCGGTTAGAACCTTGGGCGGCTGTGGGCCATCTTCCTCTTGAAATGGGTTGGACACGGTCCGGAAGTCTCCAGGGCACAAAATACTGCGGCACTAGCATACTGGCAGAATGCCCGTATGTCCCTGTGCTTGTTATATCTCAGGCTTGGCTGAGTGGGCGTTGCTGACCGATTCTAGCGGTGCCGCCCCGGCTGTCATAGAGCCCAGGTGTTTCCCCGCCACGAAGAATACCGAGCACGCTTTGTAACGAGGCCTGGTTGGCACGAATCAGGCGACCGTTGCGCTGGTTGGCTTCACGGCACTGTTCAAGCAAAAGACTCAGCTCATTGCTACGTGTCAGAATCTCGTCGCCATCACTGCGACGGCTGGCAAATGTTTCCAGACCAGCCTTGTCAGCGCTGAGTTCTTGCTGGCGTAACAGAGTGCTGCGGGCGGTGCCGTGCTGATCCAGCAGGCTCAGGAGGGGGAGTTTCTCGCCGAGAATCTTTTCCAGGTTGGGCAGGTCGCGCGCTTCGAGCGCCTGGAACTCGGCATTGATCAGTTCAAGCAGTTGCTTGGCGGTGCCGATATCGTCGTTGAAAAGCTGTAGCAGATCGTTGTCTTGCATCTTTGGGCTCTGGGGATTGGGCGTCCAACACCCCCAGCGCAGCCCGGAAACTAGCGCTGGGATTCGAAGTCGAGCAGCTTGCTGGCTACACGCTGGCTGTCGACCTGATAGCTACCATCGGCGATGGCTTGCTTCAGCTTGGCGACGCGCTCTTTGTCAACGGTTGGCAGGTCGCGCAGCTTGTCGCTGGCTTTCTGCAATTGCTGGGCCTCACGGCTGAGCTGCACGGACTCTCCGCTCTTTCCGGTTGCGGCTTGCTCGCCGGCAACCTTGGCCGCATTGGGCTGGGCATTGCTGACGGCTTCATTCTGGCTGCTGGCCTGGGCATTGCCGGTACGCCCGCTATTAGCGGCGTTGTTGGCATTGTTCAGCCGGTTGAAGTCGATAACCATGTTGAAAACCTCGGACGGTATCTGGACGCTTGACCGGGTTTTCGGCCAGTTCCGTCGAAACTTTAGGGCGTTATTGTGTGTGTTGTTTCACAGTGTAGGGAATCGTCGCCAGATTGCACTACAAGAATCATGCCTACAGTCTTACCTCTACTTGGCCTGGCCCTGTTACGCGAGCTCTGACCACGCGCTGAGAGCTCAGGTTGCGCACGCTGATCTGTTGCCCCAGGGCCCCGTCCGACAGGGCTTCGCCCTGCATGCGCACGCTGATGCCGGCGCTGCTGGCCAGGATAACAACTTGGTCACCGCGGCGAACACTTTCTGCCAGTTGCAGTTGCGACGGCGTCAGCACCTGATCGGCCTGGACTGGGCGCGTCAGTTTTTTGCCGATGGCTTGGGCTGGATCGACGATGTAGCCACGATTGAGCAATCCGACATCCTGCTCGATCATGGCCACATCGTCTGGACCAATGATGCTGTTGCGCTTGAGCGGGTTCTTCAGTACCGCTACAGGGCGAAAAACACGTACCTGGGCAGGGATGTATACGCTCCATGGCGAACTGCCCTCGCAACTGACCTTGACGGTTACGCGCCCTACAGGCTGCTCCGGGCTTTCCAGTCGCTGTGTCAGATCACTGTCGCAGTCCGCCAGGCGTAACCGTGGGTCGATAGGTTTGACATGAATCTCATGGCGCGCCTGGATTTCGCTACGCTCTAAATAGTCTTCGACCATAAACTCAAGAAAGCCCTCTGTGGCGCCGATAAGCTCCTCGGGCGGAGTCTGTGTGGCCGCATATGGCGAGTGGTAGCCGAGTAGCCCCAAAGCAGGTAAAACAGCTGTAGTGATGAAGCGTTTTGCCATCATGCGTCGGGAAAATGTCGAAAGTGCGTTCATGTACTCGACGAAGCAAGGCCCGTGCCGCCTGCTAGGCTTAGCAGAACGCGCGGCGAACAGAACGAATAAGGAGTCTGGGCATGGCCGGAGTATTGGACTCGGTTAACCAGCGTACCCAACTGGTGGGTCAGAACCGTCTGGAACTATTGCTGTTCAGGCTGGATGGGCCGCAGCTATACGGCATCAACGTGTTCAAGGTGAAGGAGGTGCTGCAGTGCCCCAAGCTCACCATCATGCCCAAGTCCAGCCAGGTTGTGCGTGGCGTGGCGAACATCCGTGGGGGCACCATCCCGATTCTCGATCTGGCGCTGGCGACTGGCCGATCGGCGCTGGATGACATCAGCAACAGCTTTGTGATCATCACCGAGTACAACACCAAGGTGCAGGGTTTTCTGGTGCGCTCGGTGGAGCGCATCGTCAATATGAACTGGGGTGAAATTCATCCGCCACCCAAGGGCACCGGCCGCGACCACTATCTGACCGCTGTCACGCGCGTTGATAACCGTTTGGTTGAAGTCATCGATGTCGAGAAAATACTCGCCGAGGTGGCTCCCATGTCCGAGGCCATCTCGGAAGGCGTGGTGGATGTCGAGACCAAGGCCAAGGCCGTTTCCAAGCGTGTTTTGATCTGTGATGACTCCTCGGTGGCACGCAAGCAGGTGTCGCGTTGCCTGGAGAGCGTTGGTGTCGAGGTCGTCGCGCTGAACGATGGTCGTGAGGCTTATGAGTATCTGCATAAGCTGGTCGAGGAGGGTAAGAGCCCGGCTGAAGAGTTTCTAATGTTGATCTCCGATATCGAAATGCCGGAGATGGACGGCTATACCCTTACTGCCGAGATTCGCTCCGATCCGAGGATGCAGAATCTCCATGTGATTCTGCATACTTCGCTGTCCGGTGTGTTTAACCAGGCGATGGTCAAGAAAGTGGGTGCGGATGACTTCCTGGCGAAGTTCCGTCCCGATGAGCTTGCCTCGCGTGTTGTTGAGCGTATCCGTGTGGCTGATGGGGGCTAAAGGCCTTAGCCTTTAGTAAGGACTATGTATGGTGAGGCGGCATTAGTGTCTTCAGGTAATTTGGATTTCGAGCAGTTCCGGGTCTTTCTGGAGAAGGCATGCGGCATTCTGCTGGGGAGCAACAAGCAGTACCTGGTGTCTAGCCGCCTCAATAAGTTGATGGAGCAGCAGGGCATCAAGTCGCTTGGCGAACTGGTGCAGAAGATGCAGGCGCAGCCGCGAGGTGGTTTGCGCGAGCAGGTGGTGGATGCCATGACCACCAACGAAACCCTGTGGTTTCGCGATACCTACCCCTTCGAAGTGATGAAAAGTCGGGTGTTGCCTGAGCTGATCAAGGCCAACCCTAACCAGCGCTTGCGTATCTGGTCAGCGGCCTGCTCGTCGGGGCAGGAACCTTACTCACTGTCGATGACTATCGACGAGTTCGAGAAAAGCAACCTGGGGCAGCTCAAGGCAGGTGTGCAGATCGTTGCAACTGACCTGTCACCTTCGATGCTGATCAACTGCAAATCCGGTGAGTATGACAGTCTGGCCATGGGGCGTGGCCTGTCGCAGGAGCGCCTGCAGCGCTACTTCGATCCCAAGGGGCCGGGGCGCTGGGTGGTCAAGGCGCCTATCAAGAGTCGCGTCGAGTTCCGTCCGTTGAACCTGCTGGAAAGCTATGCAGCGCTTGGCAAGTTCGACGTGGTGTTCTGCCGCAACGTGCTGATCTACTTCTCGGCAGAAGTGAAGAAAGACATCCTCACCCGTATCCACGCCACGTTGAAGCCGGGCGGATATCTGTTCCTGGGGGCGTCTGAGGCCCTAAACGCATTGCCGGATCTTTATCAGATGGTTCAATGCAGCCCAGGGATCATTTACAAGGTTAAGTGATCCTTATCGAGGTTCAGTCACGGGAGGCCAATGTGCCTCCCGTTTTCATTTAGGGCGGCAAACCCTTTGCCAGCCTTGCCGCTTGCGATGCTCTAGAGCGGAAAAGCTTTGCCGCTTGCCGCGCTTCACTATGCGGAATAGAAGGCAAGTATTTGATTTATATGGATAAATAAAAGTGGCACAGCCTTTGCTGTATGTCTTGCACGACGCAACGGCGGCAAAGGTTCCAGACCATGAGCATCAGTTTCGACAGAGCACTCGGCATCCACGAAGAGGCGCTGGCATTTCGCGCCCAGCGCGCCGAGGTGCTGGCCAACAACATCGCCAACGCCGATACCCCGCACTACAAGGCTCGTGACCTGGACTTCTCTGCCGTACTCGCCGAACAGAACGAGAAGCAAAGCGGCAAGCAATTCGCCATGAGCCGTACCGATAGCCAGCACATTGCCGCCGACGGCATCCAGTTGGCCGATCCGGCACTGCGTTTCCGTACACCGTTCCATCCGTCCATCGATCAGAACAGTGTCGACATGCAGCAGGAGCAGGCCAACTACGCCGAGAACGCGGTGCAGTTCCAGGCCAGCTTCACCCTGCTTAACAGCAAGTTCAAAGGGCTGGTCAACGCCCTGCGCGGCGATTAAGGGAGATCAAGTCATGTCACTCGCCAGTGTCTTCAATATCGCCGGTACCGGCATGAGCGCCCAGAGCACTCGTCTGAACACCATCTCCAGCAACATTGCCAATGCCGAGACCGTTTCTTCGAGCATCGATCAAACCTATCGTGCCCGCCACCCGGTATTTGCCACCGTGTTCGAGTCGAGCATGAACGGTGATCGTGGCTCGCTGTTTGCTGACCAGGATCAGGCTGGTCGTGGCGTACAGGTTCTGGGTGTGGTCGAGGATCAGAGCAGCCTGATGCCGCGCTATGAGCCGAATCACCCGGCGGCCGACGAGCAGGGCTATGTGTACTACCCGAACGTCAACGTGGTCGAGGAGATGGCGGACATGATCTCCGCCAGTCGCGCGTTCCAGACCAATGTCGAAATGATGAATACCGCCAAGCAGATGATGCAGCGTGTGCTGACCCTGGGCCAGTAAGCGGCGAACGAGGAGCGAGACAATGAGTGTCAGTGGCGTCAGTTCCGTACTGGACCAGTACCAGATCCAGCAGGACACCACCCAGAACAAGGATCTCGGCAAGAACGAGTTCCTTGAATTGCTGGTGGCCCAGTTGAATAACCAGAACCCGCTGGAGCCTCAGGAGAACGGCGAGTTCATCGCTCAGCTGGCTCAGTTCAGTCAGGTTGAGGGTATCGAGAAGCTCAACTCCAGCATGGAGTCGCTGCTCTCTGGTTACCAGTCATCTCAGGCGCTGCAAGCCTCCTCCCTGGTCGGGCGCAAGGTGATAGTGCCAACCGAGAAGGCGGTAGTGGATACCAGCGAAACCTTCAAAGGCAGCCTGGTATTGCCGGTCACCAGTAGCAACGTCTACGTCAACATCTACGACAACACCGGCTCGGTAGTGAACCGCGTCAATCTCGGCCAGCAGGCTGCTGGCAATGTCAGCTTCATGTGGGATGGCAAGGACTCCAGCGGCAATCTGTTGCCGCCCGGTACCTACAAGTTCGAAGCGCAGGCAGCCTATCCCGATGGCAGCAAGGGGCTCTACACCTTGCTGCCGGCTAACGTCGACAGTGTCACGCTCGGCCAGAACGGTGGCGAGATGATGCTCAATCTCGCGGGGTTGGGTGGCGTTGCGCTATCCCAAGTCCAGATCATCGGTCAGTAATCCCCAGACTGCAGCGCCGGCAGTAACGGCAAAGGAGTATTCCATGGCTTTCAATATCGGTCTCAGCGGTCTGCGGGCAGCCACTAACGACCTCAACGTCACCGGCAACAATATTGCCAACGCCGGCACTGCGGGCTTCAAACAGTCGCGTGCGGAGTTTGCCGATGTCTACGCTGCCTCGGTGCTGGGAACTGGCGCTAATGCGCAGGGCAGCGGTGTTTTGCTGGCGGATGTGTCTCAGCTGTTCAATCAGGGCAACATCAATTACACCCAGAATGCTCTGGATCTGGCCATTAATGGCAATGGTTTCTTCGTGACCAGCAACAACGGAGAAATCAGTTATACCCGTGCTGGTTATTTTGGCACTGATCGTGACGGCTACATGGTCAACAACTTTGGTTATCGCCTGCAGGGTTATGCGGTAGACAATGCAGGCAACCTGCAGAACGGTATCGTCGATGATATTCAGATTCGTACGGCAGCCCAGTCGCCGCGCGCCACGGAGAACCTGACGCAGACGTTCAACCTGAATTCGAACAACACGGTGCCGACGACCACGCCGTTCGATCCATCTGACCCGACCACCTACAACTCGTCGACCTCGACAAACATCTATGACACACAGGGCAATGCTCATGTTTTGACTCAGTACTTCGTCAAGACTGCGGCGAATACCTGGACCATGAATGTGTTGATCGACGGTCGAAACCCCAATGACCCTACGTTGACCACCCCCTATGCCGTGGATGTGAGTTTTACCGCGGCGGGGCAGCTGGATACTGCGGCCTTGGCTTCTACTGACTTCACCGTCAATGCGGATGGCACCTTGAGTTTGACCAACTGGGTGCCTGCCGCTCCGGACGGCTCGGTGCCGCCAGTGTGGAGTGCAAACGGTGCTAATGCCGCTGCCGCCGGAATAACCCTTGATCTGCGTGACGCCACTCAGTTTGCCAGTTCATTTGCTGTAACTGCGGTTAGCCAGGATGGCTACACCACTGGCGAGCTATCCGGCCTGGAAATCGACGATACCGGCGTCATCTTCGCCCGCTATACCAATGGCCAATCATTGGTGCAGGGCCAGGTGGTGCTCGCCAGTTTCGCCAACGTGCAGGGTTTGACGCCCATTGGCAAAACCGCCTGGGTACAGTCCTTCCAGTCTGGCGAGCCGGTAGTGGGGACGCCGCGCTCTGGCACGCTCGGCGCTCTGCAGGCGGGGGCTCTGGAGGACTCCAACGTGGAGCTTTCGGATCAGCTGGTGAACCTGATCGTTGCCCAGCGCAACTACCAGGCCAACGCCAAGACCATCGAGACCGAAAGCGCCATCACGCAGACCATCATCAATCTGCGGTAATTGCGGAGGAGGGGCCTTGCCACCGGCGGCAAGGCCTCGCCGTTCATTACCTGAAAAAGCTCCTTGCGGGGCTTTTTTTGTTTATAAAGTCTTTATAAAACAAATACTTAGGCTGATTTATTGGTTCTGGCATGGGGCTTGCTGAATAACTGGCAACAGAAGCTAGAGCGGCAGATTGCCGACCCCGCGGAGCAGACCATGGACAAGATGCTGTACATCTCCATGACCGGAGCCAGCCAGAACACCCTGGCTCAGCGTGCCCACGCCAACAACCTGGCGAACATCTCGACTACCGGTTTCCATCGGGATTACGAACAGGCGCGTTCCATGCCGGTATTCGGCGACAGTTACCCGGCGCGTGTGTATGCCATGACCGAGCGCCCGGCCACCGACTTCACGCCAGGTTCGCTGCAGGAAACCGGACGCGAGCTGGATGTGGCCATCGAGGGGCAAGGCTGGATTGCCGTGCAGGCCGCCGATGGCAGCGAAGCCTATGTGCGTACCGCCAGCCTGCAGATTGATGCCCTGGGGCAGCTGCGTACCGGCAATGGTTTGCCGGTGCTGGGTAACGGCGGGCCGATTGCCATTCCGCCAGAGCAGAAGGTCGAGATCGGTCAGGACGGCACCATCAGCATCCGCGCGCTTGGCGAGGCGCCGAGCGTGATGGCCGAGGTGGATCGCATCAAGCTGGTCAATCCGGATCTGACAACGATGGAGAAGGGCACTGATGGCCTGATCCGTGTGAAGGCTGGCGAAGCGCCGGCGTTGGTGGATGCCAATGTGCGCCTGACCTCGGGCTTCCTCGAATCAAGCAACGTCAACGCCGTCGAGGAGATGACCGCGATCCTCTCCCTGTCTCGCCAGTTCGAACTGCACGTGAAGATGATGCGCACTGCAGAAGAGGGTGCGACAGCCATGGCACGGGTCATGCAGATCAGCTAACCAGCAACGCGAAGCGCCATGAAACTGGCGCTCGAGGAGAAAGAATATGCTTCCGGCTCTGTGGGTCGCCAAGACTGGCCTGTCCGCTCAGGACATGAACCTGACCACGATTTCCAACAACCTGGCCAACGTTTCGACCACGGGCTTCAAGCGTGATCGTGCCGAGTTCGAGGACTTGCTGTATCAAATCCGCCGTCAGCCGGGCGGCCAGTCGACTCAGGACAGCGAGCTGCCAACGGGCTTGCAGCTGGGTACTGGTGTGCGTATCACCGGCACCCAGAAAATCTTTACTGCCGGTAGCCTGCAGACCACCGAGCAGCCGCTGGACATGGCCATCAACGGTCGTGGTTTCTTTCAGGTGCTGCTGCCGGACGGAACCGTCGGCTACAGCCGTGATGGCAGTTTCCATCTGGACTCCGATGGCCAGATCGTCACTTCCCAGGGCTTTGCCCTGGAGCCCGCCATTGTCCTGCCGGCGGAGGTGCAGACCTTCACCGTGGGTGAGGACGGTACCGTTTCGGTAACCACCGCCGGCAACCCGGCCTCGCAGGTGATCGGCAACATCCAGACGGCCGACTTCGTCAATCCGGCCGGCCTGCAGGCCATCGGCAACAACCTGTTCCTCGAGACCGCTTCCAGCGGCGCGCCGCAGGTTGGCACGCCCGGCCTGACCGGACTTGGCACCGTACTGCAGAACACCCTGGAAAACTCCAACGTCAGCGTGGTGGAAGAGCTGGTCAACATGATCACCACCCAGCGTGCCTACGAGATGAATTCCAAGGTGATCTCCACTTCGGACCAGATGCTCTCGTTCATCACGCAGAATCTTTAATGTCGCGGGCGCCCAGGCGCCGGCCAATAGCAACAAGAACGCCGTGAGGTAGTGGTTATGAACCGGCTGATGATTCTTCTTCCCCTGTTGGGGAGCGTGGTCCTGAGCGGCTGCGTGACGCCCCCGCCGAAGCCGGACGATCCCTATTACGCCCCCGTTCTACCGCGCACCCCGCTGCCGGCTGCGCAGAATAACGGCGCGATCTACCAGGCCGGCTTCGAGACCAATCTGTACGACGACCGCAAGGCTTACCGGGTGGGGGATATCATCACTATCACCCTCAGCGAGCGCACCCAGGCCAGCAAGAAAGCCGGCTCGAGCATGTCCAAGGACAGCTCGGCCAATATCGGTCTGACGTCACTGTTCGGCGGCGCGGTATCTCTCAACAACCCGAATGGCAGTCTCAATCCGCTGCAGACCGATGACCTGAGTCTGGATGTGGGCTACAGCGGTAGCCGCGATACCGATGGCGAGTCCGATGCGAGCCAGAGCAATAGCCTGACCGGCTCGGTGACCGTGACCGTTGCCGAGGTGCTGCCCAATGGGATTCTTGCCGTGCGCGGCGAGAAGTGGATGACCCTGAACACCGGTGACGAGTTGGTGCGTATTGCCGGCCTGGTGCGGGCCGATGACATCGCCACCGACAACACCGTGTCTTCGACCCGTATCGCCAATGCCCGCATCACCTATTCGGGTACCGGCGCCTTTGCCGATGCCAGTCAGCCGGGTTGGCTCGATCGCTTCTTCCTCAGCCCGCTGTTCCCGTTCTGAGTAGGTAGCCGATGATGAAACGACTGATTTCCATACTCTGCCTGCTGTTTGCCGCTGGCGCCGCGCAAGCCGAGCGCATCAAGGACCTGGCCAGCATCCAGGGCGTACGCGCCAACCAATTGATCGGCTACGGCCTGGTGGTGGGCCTGAATGGGACCGGCGACCAGACCACGCAGACGCCTTTCACCCTGCAGACCTTCAACAACATGCTGGCGCAGTTCGGCATCAAGGTGCCTGCCAACTCCGGCAACGTGCAGCTGAAGAACGTTGCGGCGGTGTCGATTCATGCCGAACTACCGCCCTTCGCCAAACCGGGGCAGGTACTCGACGTGACGATCTCATCCATCGGCAACGCCAAGAGCCTGCGTGGCGGCAGCCTGTTGATGACCCCGCTCAAAGGTATCGACGGCAATGTTTACGCCATCGCCCAGGGCAACCTGGTGGTGGGCGGTTTCGACGCCAGCGGTAGCGACGGTTCGCGCATTACCGTCAACGTGCCTTCGGCCGGCCGCATTCCCGCAGGCGCTACCGTCGAGCGCCCGGTGCCGAGTGGTTTCGACCAGGGCAACAGCTTGACGCTTAACCTCAATCGTCCGGATTTCACCACGGCGAAGAATATCGTTGACCAGATCAACGGCCTGCTCGGCCCTGGCGTGGCGCAGGCCATCGACGGTGGTTCGATCCGTGTCAGCGCTCCGCTGGATCCCAATCAGCGTGTCGATTACCTGGCGGTACTGGAAAATATCGAGATCGAGGCCGGTCAGGCGGCGGCCAAGGTCATCATCAACTCACGTACCGGCACCATTGTGATTGGCCAGAACGTGCGGGTGCAGCCGGCCGCCGTGACCCACGGCAGCCTCACCGTGACCATCACCGAAGATCCCATCGTCAGTCAGCCGGAAGCCTTCTCCGGTGGTGAGACAGCAGTGGTGCCGCGCTCGCGGGTAGATGCCGAGCAGGAAGCCAAGCCGATGTTCAAGTTCGGCCCGGGCACCACCCTGGACGAAATCGTGCGTGCGGTTAACCAGGTGGGGGCGGCGCCCTCGGATCTGATGGCCATTCTCGAAGCGCTCAAGCAGGCGGGAGCCCTGCAAGCCGATCTGATCGTGATCTGAAGGAAGCGACCATGGAATCCAGACTCGCAGCCGGCCTCGACAGCGGCGCCTACACCGACCTGAACCGTCTCAACCAGTTCAAGGTTGGCGGCGACAGTGAAGGCAACATCAAGAAGGTGGCCCAAGAGTTCGAGTCGCTGTTCCTCAACGAAATGATGAAGGCCATGCGCAAGGCGAACGAAGTGTTCGGCGAAGGCAACTTCATGAACAGCAACGAGAGCAAGACCTACCAGGACATGCACGATCAACAGTTGGCCGTGACTCTCTCCAAGAATAACGGGGGGATTGGCTTGGCCACCGTTCTGGAGCGCCAACTGAGCCAGATGAAAAGCGGGCCCAAGCGGGTCAGCCCCTTTGCTCAGGTCGAGATGCCGGCCAGCAGTGCCCGCGCTGGAGCATTCAAGCCAGCAGGCGAGGGCAGTGCGGTACGTGACGACTCGGCGCTTCTCAATCAGCGCCGTCTGGCTCTGCCCAGCAAGCTAAACGATCGCATGCTCGCTGGCATTACGCCGCCCGCTACAGGTGAGGGCCAGGCGCTGGCGGCTGTCGATTGGGTGCCGGCCCCGCCCAAGGCCGCAACCCAGGCTGCTGTGACTGACACCAGCAAAACGGCCGGCGGCTTGAGGCCTGAAGTCGCTGAGGCGCAGGCTGCTTCCCCGTCTCGCGGCAAGGGCAAATCGGCATTCGCTTCAGCTGCTGACTTTATCGAAACCATGCTGCCGATGGCGGAAGAGGCGGCGAAGAAAATCGGCGTTGATGCACGCTATCTGGTGGCTCAGGCAGCGCTGGAAACAGGCTGGGGCAAATCAATCATTCGTCACTCCGATGGATCCAGCAGCCATAACCTGTTCGGTATCAAGGCCCATCGTGGCTGGGATGGCGAGGCTGCAAGAGTGATGACCACCGAGTACAAGGGCGGCAAGGCCGTCAAGGAAGCGGCGGCATTTCGCATTTACGACTCCTATCAACAGAGCTTCAACGATTACGTGAGCTTCCTGCAGGGCAATGGTCGCTATCAGGAAGCGTTGGCCGCTACCGATAATCCCGAACGTTTTGTTCGTGAGCTGCAGGCGGCCGGCTATGCCACTGATCCCAACTATGCCCGCAAGATCGGACAGATCGCCCGCAAGATGCAGACCTATCAGGCCATCGCTGCCGTCGATAGCCCGACCACAAGGACCTGAGAGCTGAATCATGGCTGACCTACTGAGCATTGGCCTGTCGGGCCTGTCGGCGAACAAGACCTCGCTGGCGGTTACCGGCCACAACATTACCAACGTCAACACGCCGGGCTACACCCGGCAGGATTCGGTGCAGGCCACGCGTATTCCGCAGTTCAGTGGGGCAGGTTACATCGGCTCGGGCACCACCCTGGTCGACGTGCGGCGCATCTACAATGAATTCCTCACGACCCAGGTGCGCAGCAGCACTGCGTTGAACAGCGACGTCTCGGCGTATCTCAGCCAGATCAGTCAGCTCGACTCGTTGCTGGCCGGTAATACCACGGGAGTGACTCCCGGTCTGCAAAAGGTATTCGCAGCCTTGCAGACCGCAGCTGAAGACCCCGCCAACATTCCGGCACGGCAATTGGTGCTGTCCGAGGCAGAGGGGCTGGCCAAGCGTTTCAACACCATTTATGACCGCCTCTACGAGCAGAATGCCTTTATCAACAAACAGCTCTCGGCGGTTAAGGATCAGGTCAACCAACTGGCCGCGTCCATTGCGGGCTATAACAACGCGATCGCAGTGGCAGCAGCTAACGGTGCGCAGCCCAATGATCTGCTGGATGCCCGGGATGAAGCGGTGCGTCAGCTGTCCGAGTTCATCGGCGTAACCGTGGTCCCCCAGGATGACAACAGCTACAACCTGTTTATCGGTTCCGGCCAGCCACTGGTGGTGGGTGCCACCGCCTCGCGCCTGGAGGTGGTGCCCGGTACCGCCGATCCGCTGCGCGCCGAAGTGCAGTTCGTCAGTGGTAATTCGCGTCAGGGCATCACGTCGCTGATTACCGGCGGCGAGATGGGTGGGCTGATACGTTACCGCGAGGACGTGTTGGACGAGTCTCTCAACGCCGTCGGCCGTCTGGCATTGTCCATCTCCGACCAGATCAATTCCCAGCTGGGGCAGGGCCTGGATCTCAAGGGCAACTTCGGCGAGCCGCTGTTTCGCGAGATCAACGATCCACTGCTGATCGGCCAGCGCAGCCTGGCTCGGGTCGGCAACAGCGACCCGTCGGCCAACCTCAACGTGTTTATCGAGGACACTACGGCGCTGACCACCAGCGACTACGAGGTGGAGTTCATCAATGCCACAGACTATCAAGTGCGGCGTGTTTCCGACGGCCAGCTACTGGGGTGGGATAACGATAACGATCCGCTGACTCCCGACTCCACGACATTCACTATTGGGGCGACTGCCGGTCCGGAAGCAGATGGCTTCTCCCTGAGCATCGCCTCTGGCACCTTCGCCGCTGGCGATCGTTTCCGGGTCATGCCGACCCGTACCGCCGGTAGCGATATCCGCGCTGACCTGAAGAACGCCGAAGAGCTGGCGTTCGCTGCGCCGCTCAAAGCTGAAACCAGCCCTGGCAACATCGGCACCGGAGTAATCACTCAGCCCAGCCTGATCACCCGGATCGACATCTATGATCCGGTGGCCCAGGCCGGTCTGGAGAACAGCCTGCGCACCACGCCACCGCTGCGTGTCGTGTTCACCTCGGCCACCGATTACGACGTGGTGGACATCAGCGGGGCGGTGCTGAGCAGCAATGTCATAGTGCCGGGGCAGAACAACACCCAGCAGATCACGGCCGGTACGCCGCCGGACGACTTTACTTTCGAGTTCACCATCAGTGGCCGACCGACCACCGGCGACAATTTCACTATCGCTTTCAATACCAACGGCGTGTCGGACAACCGTAATGCCTTGAAACTGACCGAATTGCAGAGCAAGGCGACTATCGGCATCGACCCGAACTTCCCGAACACCACTGGCGCGAGCTTCACCGATTCCTATGGCGACCTCGTGGAGCGGGTCGGCACGCTGACCAGCCAGGCGCGCGTGGATGGTGAGGCGACGGGGGCCATCCTCAAGCAGGCTACCGACAATCGTGATTCGATCTCGGCGGTCAACCTCGACGAAGAGGCGGCCAAGCTCATCCAGTTCGAACAGTACTACCAGGCGTCGGCGCAGATCATTCAAGTCGCCCGTTCGTTGTTCGATACCCTTATCAACACCTTCTAAGCCGGACAGCCAACATGGTCATGCGTATCTCTTCCATCCAGGCGTTCAACAACGGCGTAAACGGCATTGGCCGCAACTACTCCAACGTGATCCGCACCCAGGAGCAGATCAGCAGCGGCAAGCGCATCCTCACCCCGGCCGATGACCCGGTGGCCTCTGTGCGACTGCTGCAGTTGTCCCAGCAGGAAGCTTTGCTGGGGCAATACAAGGACAACCTGACCGCGGCGAAGAACAGCCTGACCCAGGAAGAGACCACGCTTAACTCGGTCAACACCGTGCTGCAGCGCATTCGTGAGCTGGCTGTGCAGGCCGGTGGCGGCGCTCTGTCGGCAGAGGATCGCAAGTCCATCGCCAAGGAGTTGGGTGAGCGCGAAGGTGAGCTGCTGAACCTCATGAATAGCCGCAATGCGCGGGGTGAGTACCTGTTTGCCGGTTTCCTCGGCAAGACCGAACCTTTCACTCGTAACCCCGACGGCACCTATTCCTATTTCGGCGACGAAGGTCAGCGCAGCCTGCAGGTGGCGGGCTCGACCACCGTGCCGATCAACGACAACGGCAAGCGCCTGTTCGAGGATGTGACCAACGCCGACCGGGTACTGGAGACTGCCGGCGTCGACAACCCGGCGCTTGCAGGGCAGGTGCCGCCGCTACCGGCTACCACCATTGCGCCGGTAGCGCCGGCTGATCAGCGAGTCTTCATGTCCCAGGGCCTGGTCGAGGATCAGGACGCCTTCAACAGCAACTTCCGCGCGGGCGAGCCCTATTCACTGGTGTTCGTCAGTGGCAACGAATTTCGCATCTACGACGGCGCAGGTGCTGATGTAACGTCGGAAATCCCCGGTGGCGGCCAGATCAATCCGCTGGCCAACGGCGGCAACACCATCAACTTCCGCGGCATGCGCTTTCAGCTGGATGTGGTATTGCAAGAGGGCGATAACGAGCAGGATCTGGACAGCCTACTGGCCAATACCGCGACCCCCGGCACCCCGGGCGCCGGTACTCACAGTTTCACGTTGCAGGCCTCGCCAACCGAGTTTGCGGTGACCCGCTCTTCGACCAACGCCTCCACGGCGGTGGTCAGCGGCGGCACAATCAGCAACCAGGCTACCTTCAATTCGCAATTTCCTACCTCGGGCGTGGTGCTGCGCTTTACCAACGCCACCGACTATGACGTTTACGCTCAACCAGTCAGCCCAAGCAGCACACCGATCGCCACCGGCACGGCGGCGGGCCCTTACCCCTCTAACTTCACCGTGTTCGGCGTGGACTTCAGCCTTAGCGCCGCTGCAGCTGCCGGCGACGAGTTTGGCGTCAAACCGCAGTTCCAGGAACAGCGCAGCATCCTTAACACCATTTCCCAGCTACGGCAGGCGCTGGAGTCTTCGCCAACGTCCCCCGTCGGAAATCTGGCGATTCGTGACGAGGTAGCCATTGCCCTGAAGAACCTCGATAACGGTATAGGCCAGGTACTAGAGGTTCAGACCGAGATCGGCGCACGCCTCAACTTGATCGAAACCACTGAAATCGATAACGAGGACGTCACCCTGGTGAACAAAGCCGTGCAGGCCGAGCTGAGTGAACTGGACTACGCCGAGGCCCTGTCGCGGCTGTCGTTCCAGACCATCATTCTTGAGGCGGCGCAGCAGAGCTATGTGAAGATCTCGGGGCTGAATCTGTTCAATCAGCTGCGCTGAGGCTTTGCGCCTGTAGCTGTGTCGTTCTTTTTCCGTGTGCTGGCGTGTTAATTGCTAACCTGCCATGGCATATCGGAAAAATGACGGATTCCAAGCATGGCAATTGATACCGAGTGGATTGTGGATTTCTTCCGTCGGCAGGCGCGGCTGGCGTTCGAAGAGGGGGATTACACTCGCACGCGCAATAGCAGTCGCGAACTGCTTCAGTATCAGCCGGAGGACGTCGAGGCCTGGTCACTGCTCGGGGAGGCCGCGCTGGCCAGCCATGACAGCGTGGTTGCCTTGCGGGCCTTCGACCAGTTGCTGGAGCTGGAGCCCGGCAATTCCGAATACGCCATGAAGCTCGGTCAGGCCTGCATCCAGGCGCAGGACTGGCCTGCCGCTCTGGCAGCCTTCAATCAGGTACTGGAAGTCCAGCCGGGGCACGCCGGCGCATTGCAAACGCTCGGTCTGATCGAACAGTTGCAACTGAGGTTGAGCGTGCTGGGCCAATCGCCTGATCGGCAGCCGAGTCGCAACGATCCCTGTCCATGCGGCAGTGGACTGAAGTACAAGAAATGCTGCCTGGAGAAAAGCTCCCAGACTGTCATTCAGCAGCGCTTTGTCGAGGCCTTTGCCCAGGAGTCTTGGACGCAGGTTATAGACTTGGCCGGCGAGCTCAAGGTGCTCTCCAAGGAGCATCGCCGGGCTCTTGCGCTGGCGCGTTATCAGCTCAGCCAACGAGAAATCGCTTATCCCCTAGTGTCCGCTGCCTATGTCGAGTGGCCCCGTGATCTGGAGCTGCGGGCGGCCCTGGCCGATCTGGAGCTGGATCATGACGTGGCGCGCGCCAGGCAACTGGCCGAGGCGGTGCTGGTCGAAGAACCGGGACAGTGGCGGGCGAGCCTCGTGCTGGCCGCCGCATATTCGCGGATGAAGCAGCCGGAGCTGGCTGAGAATACGCTGCGCACGCTGCTGCAGCACAATCCGGGTTGCGACATGGGCTGGCAGAGACTCAGTTACTTCTTGCGCAGCTCGAACCGTCTGGAAGACGACCTGGACGCCATGCGCGAGTGGACCGAGCGTTGCCCTCAGCATGCGGATGCCTGGTGCTACCGGGGCATGTCGGCCATCATGAACGAACACCCTCAAGAGGGGCGTGAGTACCTCAACAGGGCCCTGGAGCTGAACCCCAACAGTCACGAGGCCCTGTGCTGGATCGGTCAGTCATACAAGGGCGAGCAGGATCCCCATAAGGCACTCGAGTATCTGGTGCGGGGCTTGCAGCTCAAGTCCGACTACCAGCCCGGCTGGAACATGCTCGGCGAGGTGTACCGTTCCGTCGGGCGGCAGCATGAGTCCGAGGGATGCTTCATGCGCGCCTTGGCGATCTCTCCAACCCAGCCCCTGGCCTGGAACAATCTTGCCAACACCTACCTGGACGGACATGTGCTCGGGGAGGCGGAGAAGGTCATGCAGGTGGCGCTGGAGTTGAACCCGGAAGACCCCAGCCTGTGGTGCAACCTGGGTAATATCCTCAGTGGTGGCAAGCGCTTGCGCGAGGCCCTGGACGCTTACCGGAAGTCCCAGGAAGTACAGCACAGCTATCTGCCGGTACGGATCAACCTGGCTGGCGTCGAGTCGCATTTCGGAAACCTGGATCGCGCCATCGAGTTGCTGCGTGAGGTGTTAGAGCTGCCGGGCGCCAGCACCAATCTGCTGTTCATTGCTAACTATCACCCCGACTGGACTGGCGAGCAGGTGTACGAACTCTATCGGGAAGCGACCAGCAACTACCCCGCCAGGCGTTACCACGATTATCCCAACTCGCGCGTCGTGCAGCGCCGTTTGCGTATCGGCTATGTGTCGCCGGACTTCCGGGCCCATGTCTGCGCCATGTTCATCGAGCCTCTGCTGAGCCATCACGACAAGAGCCAGGTGGAGGTATTTGCCTATTCGCTGGCCAAGCGAGAAGACGCCGTTACCGAGCGGCTCATGGGCTATTGCGATCACTGGCGGCATTGTGTCGGGCTTAGCGATGAGCTGATCGCCGAGCAGATTCGAGCGGATGGTATCGATATCCTCGTCGATCTGGCCGGTCACACCGCCAATAGCCGGTTGCAGGTTTTCGCGCTCAAGCCGGCCCCCGTGCAGGCCAGTTGGTGGATGGGCTTCGCATTCGGCACGGGTTTGAAACAGGTCGACTACTTCCTGGCCGACGAGCAGATGCTCCCGCCTGGCAGCGAATCCTCCTTTGCCGAGCAGCTCTGGCGCATGCCGGCTCCAGCGGTTGCCTATGTTCCGCCGGAGCGGATGCAGGTAGCGGTCGGTGAGCTGCCGGCCCTGGGCAATGGCTACATCACCTTCGGTAGCCTGACGCGCCCGATACGCCTGAACCACAAGGTGATTCGGGTTTGGTCCGAGCTACTGCAGCGGGTGCCCGGCTCCCGCCTCATGCTCGACAGCAGCTTTTTCAGCGACGAGAGTCTGTGCACGCATTTTCATGGCGAGTTTGCGAAACACGGCATTGGCCCCGAGCGCTTGCAGTTTGGCTATACCCCATCGCCGACCGATGCTCTGGCGCGGATGGATATCGCGCTGGACTGTTTTCCACACAACTCCGGCACCACGTTGTATGAAAGCCTCTACATGGGGCTACCGGTGGTGACCCTGCGTGATCGTCCTTCGATGGGCCGAGTAGGGGCGCTGATTCTCCATGGTGCCGGTTTTGACGAGTGGATCGCCGACACCGAGCAGGAGTACCTCGACAAGTTGGTGGCCCTGGCCAGCGATGTTCCTGCGTTGGCGCTGACTCGTGCCGGATTGCGCCAGCGCATGCTGGACTCGAAGCTCTGTGATGCTGCCGACTTTACCCGGCGCATGGAGCAGACCTACAAAGAGATGTGGCAGCGCTACTGCGAACAAGGAGAGCAACGATGAAAGCAGTGATCCTGGCTGGTGGTCTGGGTACCCGGATCAGCGAGGAGTCGCATCTCAAGCCCAAGCCGATGATCGAGATCGGCGGTAAGCCGATTCTCTGGCACATCATGAAGCAGTACTCGGCCCATGGCATTCAGGACTTCGTCATTTGCCTGGGCTACAAGGGCTATGCGATCAAGGACTTCTTCGCCAACTACTTCCTGCACACTTCGGATGTCACCTTCGACATGCGCAACAACCAGATGGAAGTCCACCAGAACTACAGTGAGCCCTGGCGCGTGACTCTGGTCGATACTGGCGAGGACACCATGACCGGTGGCCGCCTGCGTAGGGTGGGGCGCTTCGTCGAAGAGGACGAAGCGTTCTGCTTTACCTACGGCGACGGCGTGTCGGATCTCGATATCGGTGCCCTGGTGGCCTTCCACAAGCAACACGGCAAGCACGCTACCGTCACCGCGGTGCAACCGCCAGGGCGCTACGGCGCCCTGGCCCGCGAAGGGGATCGGGTCACCGGCTTCGTCGAGAAGCCGCGTGGCGATGGCGGCTGGATCAACGGCGGCTTCTTCGTGCTGTCGCCTAAGGTGTTGCCCTATATCGGCAATGACAACACCACCTGGGAGGCTGAGCCTCTGAGCCAGCTGGCTGGCGAAGGACAGCTGATGGCCTTCCAGCACGAAGGTTTCTGGCACCCGATGGATACCCTGCGCGACAAGAACTACCTGGAGCAGCTGTGGCAGAGTGGAGAGGCGCCTTGGAAACAGTGGAGCTGAACCGCGAGTTCTGGCGCGGCAAGCGCGTCCTGCTGACCGGCCATACCGGCTTCAAGGGCGGTTGGCTGGCGCTCTGGCTGCAAAGCTGGGGCGCGCAGGTCACCGGCTTCGCCCTCGATCCCTCCACTGACCCTAGCCTGTTCGAGCTGGCGCGGGTGGGCGAGGGCATCGACAGCTGCATCGGCGATCTGCGCGACCTGCCGACCCTGCAGGCCCTGGTGGCTGAGGTCAAGCCGGAGATCGTCCTGCACCTGGCGGCGCAGCCGCTGGTGCGCGAGGGTTATCGTGACCCGCTGGGCACCTATGCCAGCAACGTGATGGGCACGTTGCATCTGCTCGAAGCGCTACGCCAGGTCGGCGGTGTGAAGGCATGCGTGGTGGTGACCACCGACAAGGTCTATGCCAACAACGAATGGGCCTGGCCCTACCGGGAGAACGAGCCGCTCGGCGGCCACGACCCCTATAGCAGCAGCAAGGCCTGCTGCGAGCTTTTGGCGCAGTCCTTCGCTTCCTCCTATTTTCCTGCTTCCCGCCATGCCGAACACGGCCTGGCCCTGGCCACGGCGCGTGCTGGCAATGTGCTCGGCGGTGGCGACTTCTCAGCTGATCGCCTGGTGCCGGACGTACTGGCGGCCTGGACCCTTGGCGAGCCGGTGACCTTGCGCTACCCGCAAGCCGTGCGTCCCTGGCAGCACGCCCTGGAGCCGCTGGCCGGCTACCTGCAGCTGGCCCAGGGCCTGTACGAGCAGGGCACGGCAGTGGCCGGCGCCTGGAACTTCGGCCCGGCCGACAGCGACACCTGCAATGTTGGCGAAGTGGTCGCCCGATTGGCCTCACGCTGGCCACAGGCCGCAGGCCTCAAGGTCGAACCGAGCGAGTTGCACGAGGCCGGCCTGTTGCGCCTGGATAGCAGTCGCGCGCGCCAGCTGCTCGGCTGGCAACCGCGCTGGGGGCTGGACGAGTGCCTGCAACAGACCATTGATTGGCACCTGGCCTGGCAGCGCGGCGAAGACATGCGCGCCGTGACCCTGGCGCAGCTGGCCGCATACTGGGGGCAGGCATGAGCGAGTTGCAGCTGACCGAGCTGCCGCTGCCTGGGCTGTTCGTCCTGCAGCATCGGGTGCATCAGGACGAGCGCGGGCGCTTTGCTCGTCTGTATTGCGAAGGCAGCCTGGAGTTGTTCGGCCAAGCCTTTCACGTACGCCAGATCAATCAGTCGCTGACCCGCGAGCGAGGCACCGTGCGCGGCCTGCATTTCCAGTATCCGCCGCATGCCGAGAGCAAACTGATCAGCTGCCTGCACGGTGTGGTTTGGGATGTGGCGGTCGATGTGCGCCAGGGCTCGCCGACCTTCCTGCGCTGGCATGCCGAGCGCCTGGAGGCCGGTGACGGCCGCAGCCTGCTGCTGCCGCCGGGCTTTGCCCATGGCTTTCAGGCCCTCAGCGACGACGCCGAGCTGCTCTACCTGCATAGCGCCGACTACATGCCGGGGCATGAGGGGGGCTTATCGGTCAGTGATCCGCGCCTGGCCATCGACTGGCCGCTGCCGCTCAAGAACCTGTCGGCCCGCGATGCCGGCCATCCGCTGCTGGATGAGCGTTTTCAAGGAGTCCCTCTATGAACTGCCGTGGTTGTGGTGCGCACCTGCACCTGCCGTTGATCGACCTGGGTACTGCTCCGCCATCCAACGCCTACCTCAGTGCCGAACGCCTGAACCAGTCCGAGCAGTGGGTACCGCTGCGAGTCCTGGTGTGCGATGCCTGCTGGCTGGTACAGACCGAGGACTACCGCACCGCCGACAGCCTGTTCGATGCCGACTACGCCTACTTCAGCTCCTTCTCCAGCAGCTGGCTGGCCCATGCCGAGCGCTACGTCGTCAGCATGACCGAGCGCTTCGGCCTGAACGCGCAGAGCCGGGTGGTTGAGATCGCGGCTAACGACGGTTACCTGCTGCAGTATGTGGCCCGGCGTGGCATCCCCTGCCTGGGCATCGAGCCGACCGCCAGCACGGCGCGGGCGGCGCGGGACAAGGGGCTGGATATTCGCGAGCTGTTCTTCGGCGAGGCCGTCGGGCGCCAACTGGCTGAAGAGGGCTGGAGCGCCGACCTGATGGCGGCCAACAACGTGCTGGCTCATGTGCCGGACATCAACGACTTCCTCAAGGGCTTCGCCACACTGCTCAAGCCGACCGGCGTGGTCACCTTCGAGTTCCCCCATCTGCTGCGGCTGATGGCCGAACACCAGTTCGACACCCTCTACCACGAACATTACTCCTATCTGTCGCTGACCGCGGTGCAGACGCTCTGCGCGCGCAATGGTCTGGCTGTCTTCGATGTCGAAGAGCTGCCGACTCACGGCGGTTCGCTGCGGGTCTTCGTGCAGCGCGCCGATGGCGCCGCGCGCCAGGTTACCGCTGCCGTCGGCGAGTTGCAGGCGCGTGAGGAGGCGAGTGGAGTCAGGACCGCCAGCTACTACGCCAGCCTGGCGCCGGCGGCCGAGCGTATCAAGCACGAGCTGCTGCGTTTCCTGCTCCAGGCCAAGGCCGAAGGCAAGAAGGTGGTGGGTTATGGTGCGGCGGCCAAGGGCAACACCCTGCTCAATTACGCCGGGGTACGTGGCGATCTGCTGGCCTGGGTGGCCGACGCCAATCCGCACAAGCAGGGCAAGTTTCTGCCGGGTAGCCGCATTCCCATCGTCGAGCCGGCGCGCATCGCCGAAGAGAAGCCCGACTATGTGCTGGTACTGCCGTGGAACCTGCTCAGCGAGGTGATGGAGCAGCAGGCCGTGGTCAGGTCCTGGGGCGGTCGGTTCGTGGTTGCGGTGCCCGAGCTGCGGAGTCTCTGATGACGCGAATACTGGTTACCGGCGCCAGTGGCTTCGTCGGCCGCCAGGTTATCCAGCAGCTGCTGGCGGCGGGGCACGAGGTGCATGCTGCCTGCGGCCTCCAGACGTTGGAAGGTGTGGCCAACCAGTATCGAGTCGACCTGCTCGTGCCCGGTGCGGCGGCTGCACTGATCGGGCAGATTCGTCCCCAGCGCCTGTTGCATCTGGCCTGGTGCGCTAAACCCGGCACCTACTGGACTTCCCCGGAGAACATCGCCTGGGTACGTGCGACTCTTGAGTTGCTGGAGGCTTTTCAGCTTCATGATGGCGAACAGGCCGTGCTGGTCGGCAGCTGTGCCGAGTACGACTGGAGCGGCGAGGGCATCTGTCGGGAGTACGAGACTCCCCTGCGCCCGGCCACGCCCTATGGACGCTGCAAGAATGCTTCCCGTGAGCTGGCCGAGCTGTTCGGCCAGTTGCACGGCATGCCGGTGGCATGGGCACGGATATTCCACGCTTATGGTCCATATGAGGCGGAAGGCCGTCTGGTGCCTGCCGTGCTAGGCGCCTTGTTCCGGGGCGAACCGGCGCGTTGTTCCCACGGCGAGCAGCTGCGCGATCTGTTGCATGTGGCGGATGTTGCCGCGGCCCTGGTGCAACTGATGAATGTAAGGGCCGAAGGCACATTCAATATTGGCGGCGGCCGGCCGATACGCCTGCGCGAGGTCATTGAGTATCTGGCCAGGCAACTGAATGCTGAACACCTGCTGCAATTCGGGGCCATTCCGGTTGCTGCCGACGACCCTCCGTTGCTGATTGCCGACAACCAGCGCCTGCTGGCCACCGGCTGGCAGCCGCGGTTCGATCTACACAGTGGTTTGGATGATGCCCTGGCCTGGTGGCGTGGGCGAATTTGATACTCGGAAAGGAGCAGGACGTGAAACTGACAGTCGATACCGATAACAAGAAGCTGATCCTGGAAGAGGGCGGTGCCGTCCGCGAGCTGGATCTGTACACCGACGAGTCTTTCGAGATTCTGTCCCAGCAGTGGGTCAACCTCGGTTGGAACCAGAAGTACCCCTACACCTTCTCCTGGATGGGTCGCCCGGTGATTCAGCTGCCGGAAGACATGATCCGCATTCAGGAGGTGATCTACAGCGTCAAGCCGGACGTGATCATCGAGACCGGCATCGCCCATGGCGGCTCCCTCATCTATTACGCCAGCCTGTTCAAGGCCATGGGCAAGGGCCGGGTAATTGGAGTGGACATCGAGATTCGCCCGCACAACCGCAAGGCCATCGAGGAGCACGAACTGTTCAGCTACTTGACCCTAATCGAGGGCAGTTCGGTGGCTGAGGAGGTGGTGGCCCAGGTCAAGTCGCTGATCAAACCGGGCGAGACCGTGCTGGTTATCCTTGATTCCAACCACAGCTACGCCCACGTTTCTGAGGAGCTGCGCCTTTATTCGCCGCTGGTCACCAAGGGCTCTTATATAGTCTCCACGGATGGCGTGATGAAGGAGGTCAAGGACGTGCCGCGCGCAGGCAAGGATTGGGGGACCGACAATCCGTCCAATGCGGCTATTGATTTTGCCCGATCCAACCCCGAGTTCGTCATTGAACAGCCGGCCTGGACGTTCAATGAAAGCACCCTCAGTAAGAACATTACCCATTGGCCGGATGCCTGGCTGAAGCGTGTTTAAGGGCTTGAGGTAGTCGATGCGCCGCCTCCTGTCACGAGTCGGCGCGTCAATCTCGCGACAAATCGCCCTTTCAGGGCTGTTTAAAGACTCTAAGTTTTTGTTTGCAAAGGAATAAAAAAAATCGTTTTTCCTTGCTAAAGCTGCCTAAAGTTGCGTCCGGAAGCGCCGATAAAAAGACCGAATGCGAACTTTATGGGGCGTCTGAGCTAGCAGGCCCGAAGCTCGCAGGCTCAGACAAACTCAGCAGCACGGTCCTTTGGAGGCAAACACCATGGCCCTGACAGTCAACACAAACGTCGCTTCGCTGAACACTCAGCGTAACCTCAACACCTCGTCCAAGGGTCTGGATACTTCCCTCCAGCGCCTGTCCACCGGTTTCCGCATCAATAGCGCCAAAGACGACGCCGCTGGTCTGCAGATCTCCAACCGTCTGACCAGTCAGATCAACGGCCTGAATGTGGCCACTCGCAACGCTAACGACGGTATCTCCCTGGCGCAGACCGCTGAAGGTGCCCTGCAGCAGTCCACCGGCATCCTCCAGCGTATGCGCGACCTGGCCCTGCAGTCGGCCAACGGCTCCAACGGCGCCAGTGAACGTGCCGCTCTGCAGGCCGAAGTGTCGCAGCTGCAGCAGGAGCTGAACCGTATCGCCGAAACCACCAGCTTCGGTGGCCGCAAGATCCTCGATGGCACCTTCGGCTCCCAGAGCTTCCAGGTCGGCGCCAACGCCTTCGAAACCATCAGCGTCTCGGTCGGTGCCGCATCGGCAGCCCGCATCGGTGCCAGCCGTTTCAACAGCGCCGTAGTCGGCCTGGGCGATAGCGCCACCGACGCACAGACCGGTGTGGCTGCTACCGCAGTCGCTTCCACCGATTTCTCGGCCTACACCACCACCGACATCGGCTATGCCTCTTCGCCGGCCAACACCGACGGTCTGACCATCAAGGGCAAGCTGGGCACCGCTTCCATCGCCCTGGGCGACGGCTCCTCTGCCCGTAAGTTGGCCGAGGCCGTGAACAAGGCTTCCGACTCCACCGGCGTCACTGCAACAGCGCGTACCGCCGCCCGTCTGCAGCAGGACTCCGATGGCGGCTTCACCAACACCTCCACCGGTGGCACCATCAGCTTCACTCTGTACGGCGCCAACAATGCCAAGGAAACCGATGGCGTATCCATCTCCACCAACATCACCGACTGGGGTGATCTGTCTGGCCTCGCCGACGAAATTAACAAGGAAACCGGCCGTACCGGCATCAGTGCCCGAGTGCTCAATAACGGCGCCCTGGAGATGGTCAGTGAGCGTGGTGACAACATCATCATCAAGGACTACCGTGCCGTCGATGCCGAGGACAACGATGTGGCGGCCGAGTTGCAGACCCTGTCCTTCAGCGGCGATAACGGTATCGCCGACGATCAGGATGCCAGCGATACCATCGATGGCGTGGCAGCTCTAGCCGGTGATGGCGCCGGTGGTGCCGTGGCCGTAGGCCAGGTGCGCTTCGAGTCGCCCGATGCCTTCGAGGTGGAGAACTTCGAAACCATCGACGGTGGTCTGCAGGATGCCAGCGTTTACAGCACCCTGGAGGCGGTCAATACCGTCGACATCAGCACGGCGGTTGGTGCCCAGAACGCTCTCGGCATTATCAGCTCGGCTATCTCCAACATCGACAGCCAGCGTGCTCAGCTCGGTGCCGTGCAGAACCGCTTCGAGAACACCATCTCGAACCTGCAGAACATCTCCGAGAACGCCTCCGCTGCCCGTAGCCGGATTCGCGACACCGACTTCGCTGCTGAAACGTCGGAGCTGACCAAGAATCAGATCCTGCAGCAGGCCGGTACCGCGATCCTGGCCCAGGCAAACCAGCTGCCGCAGGCTGTGCTCAGTCTGCTCGGCTAAGGTCGGAAGCGCTAGACTGCGGGGAGAAGGGCTTGGCTCTTCTCCCCGCTACCTCATTGTGAGGAGAAATTTATGGACGTCGGCTCAATCAAGAATTCGCTCAATCCGGTGCTTGCCAGTGGCAACAAGGCCTCTGCGGAAGTAGCGCGCAAGCAGGTTGTCGGCGCCGCTGAAACGGGCGGCGAAGAGCAGGCTGCTGGGGTTGCGGCAACTGAAAAGGCGGAAGTTCCCCGCGAGCAGGTCGAATCTGCCGTTTCGACCATCCAGGAGTTCGTCCAGTCGGTTCGCCGCAACATCAACTTTTCCGTGGAAGACGCATCCGGCAGGGTGGTTGTGAAAGTCACCGACTCCACTTCCGGAGACATCATTCGGCAGATTCCTTCGGAGGAAGCTCTGCAGTTGGCAGAGAGTCTGGAAGAGGTGCGCAGTCTGCTGTTCAAGGCCGAGGCCTGACGCTAGGCGTTGGCACGGCTTTTGACTGTCAAGTGCTCACGAGGCGTTGATAGTCATATTTTTGGCGAGGTGAACCATGGCTGGGATTCTAGGTGTCGGATCGGGTATCGATATCGACAGCATCGTGACTGCGCTGGTCAATGCCGAGAAGGCGCCCAAGACCCTGCAGCTGGATCGTCTGGAGAAGGCCACAACCTCGCGCTTCTCTGCCCTCGGCACCCTGAAAGGCTCGCTCAGCGGTCTGCAGGCGGCCATTCAGAACTTGAACAAGGAGTCGCTCTTCACCGGTCGTACCGCTTCGTCGAGTGCCAGCAGTGTGCTGGCGGCCAAGGCGAACGCCAGTGCGGTTGCCGGCAGTTACAGCGTTCAGGTTCAGCAGCTGGCCTCCAGCAGCAAGGTGGGTCTGCAGTCGGTTTCCAGCAGCGCGTCCACTACCTTCAATAGCGGCACGCTGACTATATTGACCGGCTCATCCAGCTTCGATGTGAATGTCACCGCTAACAACAACAGCCTCGCCGGCGTTCGTGATGCCATCAATACGGCAGGAAAGGGAGTGGGTGTCAGTGCCACCATAGTCACGGACTCCTCCGGTTCGCGTCTGGTGCTGAACTCCAGCAAGTCCGGTGAGGGCAACGACATCAAGGTTGCGGTCAGTGAGGATGGCGTTACCACCGGCACTGTGGCGCTCACTACCCAGGCTTTCCAGCCCTCGGCCAGTCTGACCTTGCCGACTTTTGCGGCCGGTTCGGGTTCGACCTTCCAGGCGGGCAACCTGGCTATCTCCGCCGCCGGTGTCGAACTCGACATCGCTGTGAACGATGGCGACTCACTGGAAGACATCCGCGATGCGATCAATACCGCCGGTGCAGGGCAGGGGGTTTCCGCCAGCATCGAGACCGATGCCTCGGGCGCACGCCTTGTGCTCAACTCCACCAATGGCACGGCACTGACCGCCAGCGCCACCGCTTCCGGCGGAGCGATTGGTAGCAATGCCCTGACGACGCTCAATCCGGAAGACGGGGTCACGGCCATCTCCAGCGGCCCGAATTCCACCACGGGCGCCGCGGGCGTCATCAACAAGGCTCAATCGGCGGTGCTGTACGTCGACGGACTCAAGGTCGTCAGTGACAGCAATTCCGTCACCTCGGCGATCGAGGGGGTCACTCTCAACCTGGCCAGCGCTCAGAGCAGTTCGGACTTGGCGGCCGGTAAGACGGTCAATATCACCATCGGTTCCGACAAGACGGCGATCAAGAGCGGAATCCAGGCTTTCGTGGATGCTTACAACGGGTTGATCAACACAGCCAGGCAGCTGACCGCGGTGGTGCAGGTGGGTGAGGGAGAAAATCCGGTCACCGGTGCGCTGGTGGGGGATGCGACCGTGCGCGGCTTGCTCTCTGGCCTGCGTAGCGAATTGGTGAAGATGACAGGCGAAGAGGGTACCCGCGCGCTGGCCGAGCTTGGGATCACCACGCAGAAGGACGGTACCCTGAAGATTGACGATGCGGCACTCACCTCGGCCCTGGGCAGCAACCTCGAGGGGGTCGCCGACTATTTCACCGGCGACAAGGGTCTGATGGGGCGGCTCGACAAAATGGTCGAAGGGTACCTCAAGAGCAATGGCGTCTTCGACCAGCGCACCAAGTCTCTGCAGAGCACACTGTCCAATATCGACGATCAGCGCGAAGCGTTGGATCTGAGGATCGAGAAGGTGCAGGAGCGGCTGGTCGCCCAGTACTCTGCCATGGATCAGCTGGTCGCCAACCTTACGCGCACCAGTGAGGCGCTCAGCAATCAGTTGGCGAGTCTGCCTGGTTTCGTGAAGAAGGATAAGTAAGCGATGAGTAAGAAACCCATCGACACCTACAAGCAGGTTAAGACGGCCCAAGAGGTCAGCCCGTACCGTGTCGTGCAGATGCTGCTGGATGGGGCTCTGGAGCGTGTCATGCTGGCGCGTCAGGCGCAGCTGGAAGGGGATGTCGAGATTCGTGGTCTTGCCGTGGGTAGTACCATCACTATTCTTGGTGTGCTGCAGTCCAGCCTGGACAAGCAGCTGGGCGGCGAGATCGCCGAGAACCTCGATGCTCTCTACGACTACATGACCCGGCGCCTCGCCGGCGTCGCTCTGGACGATACGCCGCGCAGCCTGGACGAGGTGCAGCAGTTGCTCGCCCAGATCAAGGAAGCCTGGGACGGCATAGGCCCGGAAGTCGAACCGGCCGCCGTTTCGGAGTGAATCTTCGCTAAAGCCGAGCCGCTGTTTGCCGATACAGGAAGTGTATTCAGGCAATCTTCAGCGGAGCGATCATGAACGCAATGGCGGCCCTCAGGCAGTATCAAACCGTCAACACCCAGGCACAGGTGGCCGATGCCAGTCCGCATCGGTTGATCCAGATGCTGATGGAAGGCGGTCTCTCCCGGCTTGCCCAGGCCAAGGGCGCAATGCTGCATGGCCAGAGTGCCCAGAAGGGTGAACTGATCAGCAAAGCCATTGGAATTATCGGCGGCCTGCGCGAGGGGCTAGATCTGAATCAGGGTGGTGAAATTGCCGCCAACCTTGATCGTCTCTACGAATACATGGTGTCACGTCTGGTTGAGGCGAATATCGCCAACGATGCGGATATGCTTGATGAAGTCGCAGAGCTGCTGCGTAATGTGAAATCCGGCTGGGACGCCATCAGCCACTGATGGTCGCTGTGGCCCTGAGGAAATCTCCATGAGTTCATCTGTTCAGCTTCTCGAAACCACTGGTTTTGCCTTGCGTGATGCTCTGGCTCGTCGCGATTGGGCGGCGATTGGTGAGCTGGATATGCAGTGCCGGCAGGCTGTCGATGAGGCAATGGTCGAAGCCGTTCACGATGAAGGTCAGTTGCGCCAGCGGATGCAGGAGTTACTCGATCTGTATCGCGAGCTGGTCGTTACCTGTCAGGCCGAGCAGCGCCGTCTGGCGGGCGAGCTGGTTCAGCTCAATCAGTCCCAGCAGGGTGCCAAGGTCTACCAGCTGTTCACCTGACTGTCTGGTGGTGCCTTGCTGGCCTCATCAGTCAGATCAGCTTCCTTAGTAACCGTAGAAAAGTTACGCCATAAAATTGACTCTAGTCTGTTTTTTGACTTTACTAGTGGCCAATTGCCGTTGCCGCTTGGCGACCTCTCTTCCCAGCCTGCGAGCCAGACCAGAACAAGATGTGGCGCGAAACCAAGATTCTGCTGATTGACGATAATGCTGAGCGCCGCCGCGATCTGTCGGTGATTCTCAATTTCCTCGGCGAAGATCACCTTTCCTGTGGCAGTAGTGATTGGCGTGAGGCTGTTGATGCGCTTGAGTCCAGCCGCGAAGTGCTCAATGTTCTGCTGGGGGATGTCATAGCCAAAGGCGGCGCTTTGGAGCTGATCAAGCACATAGGCACCTGGGACGAGAATCTTCCGCTGTTGCTGATTGGCGAGCCGATTCCGCAGGACTGGACTGACGACCTGCGTCGTCGCGTGCTTGCCAGCCTGGAGATGCCGCCCAGTTACAACAAGCTGCTCGACTCCCTGCATCGCGCCCAGGTCTACCGCGAGATGTATGACCAGGCCCGCGAGCGCGGGCGTCAGCGTGAGCCCAACTTGTTTCGCAGTCTGGTTGGTACCAGTCGTGCCATTCATCAAGTGCGCCAGATGATGCAGCAGGTGGCCGATACCGAGGCCAGCGTGTTGATCCTCGGTGAGTCCGGCACCGGTAAGGAGGTGGTGGCGCGCAACCTGCACTACCACTCCAAGCGTCGCGAGGCGCCTTTCGTGCCGGTCAACTGCGGGGCGATTCCGGCCGAGCTGCTGGAAAGCGAGCTGTTCGGCCACGAGAAGGGCGCTTTTACTGGGGCCATCACCAGCCGGGCAGGGCGCTTCGAGTTGGCCAACGGTGGCACCCTGTTCCTCGACGAAATTGGTGACATGCCACTGCCGATGCAGGTCAAACTGCTGCGCGTGCTGCAGGAGCGCACGTTCGAACGGGTCGGCAGTAACAAGACCCAGAGCGTGGATGTACGCATCATCGCTGCCACGCACAAGAACCTGGAGAAGATGATCGAGGAGGGAAGCTTCCGCGAGGATCTCTACTATCGTCTGAATGTCTTCCCGATCGAGATGGCTCCGCTGCGTGAACGCGTGGAGGACATCCCGCTGCTGATGAATGAGTTGATCTCGCGTATGGAGTTCGAGAAGCGTGGCTCCATTCGTTTCAACTCGGCGGCCATCATGTCGCTGTGTCGCCATGACTGGCCGGGCAACGTGCGCGAGCTGGCCAACCTGGTAGAGCGCATGGCGATCATGCACCCCTACGGAGTGATCGGCGTGGGCGAGCTGCCGAAGAAGTTCCGCCATGTCGATGACGAAGACGAGCAGTTGGCGATCAGCCTGCGTGAGGAGTTGGACGAGCGCGCGGCGATTGGCGCGAGTCTGCCGGGCATTTCCAACACCGCGATGCTGCCGCCGGAAGGTCTGGACCTGAAGGACTACCTGGGCAATCTCGAGCAGGGGCTTATCCAGCAGGCGCTGGACGATGCCAATGGCGTGGTGGCGCGTGCCGCCGAGCGTTTGCGAATTCGCCGCACGACGCTGGTGGAGAAGATGCGTAAGTACGGTATGAGTCGTCGTGATGACGAGGCTGCCGACGAGGACTGATCCTACTTGGCGCCTTACAAATACAGCCGGAGCTTTGACGCAAGCTCCGGCTTTATTTTTTAAGTATTTGAATTTAAAGAATTATTTTTTAGGCACGGCTATTGCTATGTCTCTTCCAACCGACCGTTTGCTGACGGTTCGACAGGCGAGAGAAGAGCATGAATCCAATAGCCCCCCAGCGGCACGACATTCCTGACGCCAGTACTACCGCACCGGTAGAGCAGGCCAGCCGCGCTAGCCTGGAGCAGGCATTCGCCCTGTTCAACCAGATGTCCAGCCAGCTGAGCAGTTCCTACAGCATGCTTGAGGCTCGTGTGAGCGAGCTCAAGGGGCAGCTGGCCCTGGTCAGTGCCCAGCGCATGCAGGAGCTGGCAGAGAAGGAGCGTCTGGCCAATCGTCTGCAGAGTCTGCTCGATCTGCTGCCAGGGGGGGTGATCGTCATCGACGGCCAGGGCGTGGTGCGCGAGGCCAACCCGGTAGCCCGTAGCCTGCTGGCCAGGCCTCTGGTGGGCATGCTCTGGCGCGAGGTGATTGCACGCAATTTTGCCCCCCGTGAAGACGATGGTCATGAGATTTCCCTCAAGGACGGGCGTCGCCTGTCCATTGCCACCCGTTCGCTGCAGGGCGAGCCTGGGCAACTGGTGCTATTGACCGACCTGACGGAAACCCGCCGCTTGCAAGACCAGCTTGCTCGTCACGAGCGCTTGTCTGCGCTGGGGCGCATGGTCGCTTCGCTGGCTCATCAGGTACGCACGCCACTGTCTGCCGCATTGCTCTATGCCAGTCACTTGAGCGAGCAGGAGTTGCCGTTCGAGCAGCAGCAGCGCTTTGCCGGGCGAATCAAGGAGCGTTTGCACGAGTTGGAGCATCAGGTGCGCGACATGCTGATTTTTGCCCGCGGCGAGTTGCCGTTGCCCGATCACATCACTCCCGCTGCACTGTTCAGTGCGTTGCGCAGTGCCGCCGAGCCGCATGTGCAGGGCATGAGTGTGCGCTGGCAGTGCGACGCGCGCGTGGGTGAGCTGCTGTGCAACCGTGACACGCTGGTCGGCACCGTGCTCAATCTGATTGAGAATGCCATCCAGGCCGGCGGTCGCGAAGCGGGTCTGAAAATCCATCTGTATACCCGTGATCACAACCTGTTCCTCTGCGTCAGCGACAACGGACCGGGAATCGACAAGGTCACGTTGGCGCGCCTTGGCGAGCCATTCTTTACCACCAAAACAACGGGTACCGGCCTCGGTCTGGCTGTGGTTCAGGCTGTGGTTCGGGCGCACCAGGGCGAGTTGCGTCTGCGCTCGCGACCGGGGCGTGGTACCTGCGCCATTCTCGTGTTGCCGTTGACTCAGGCGCGGCAGGCACTTGTTTCAGGAGTACACCCATGACAGCCAAAGTTCTGCTGGTCGAAGATGACCGCGCCTTGCGCGAGGCCTTGTCCGACACGCTACAGCTCGGTGGCCATGAGTTCCGAGCAGTGGCTTGTGCCGAGGATGCTGTGGCGGCCCTGGGCGAGGAGGTTTTCGGTCTGGTGATCAGCGATGTCAACATGCCGGGCATGGATGGTCATCAGTTGCTCGCGCTGATTCGCTCCCGCTATCCGCAGTTGCCGGTGTTGCTGATGACGGCCTATGGCGCCGTTGAACGTGCGGTGGAGGCCATGCGGCAGGGTGCGGCGGATTATCTGGTCAAGCCCTTCGAGCCGCGCACCTTGCTGGAGTTGGTAGGGCGGCATGCCCTCGGGCGTGTGTCCGCAGGCGCGGGTGAGGGGCCTGTGGCCTGTGAGCCGGCCAGTCAGCAGCTGCTGGAACTGGCCGCACGCGTTGCGCGTAGCGACTCCACTGTGTTGATTTCCGGCGAATCCGGCACGGGTAAGGAGGTGCTGGCGCGCTACATCCACGAGCAGTCGAATCGTGCCGAAGGCCCGTTTATTGCCATCAACTGCGCGGCGATTCCGGACAACATGCTGGAAGCGACCCTGTTCGGCCATGAAAAGGGTGCCTTTACCGGCGCCATCGCTGCTCAGCCTGGCAAGTTCGAGCTGGCCGATGGCGGCACCATTCTGCTCGACGAGATTTCCGAGATGCCTCTGGGCTTGCAGGCCAAGCTGCTGCGGGTCTTGCAGGAGCGCGAGGTGGAGCGTGTGGGCGCGCGCAAGCCGATCAACCTGGATATTCGCGTGCTGGCCACCACCAACCGCGACCTGGCGGGGGAAGTCGCGGCGGGGCGTTTCCGCGAGGACCTCTACTATCGGCTGTCGGTTTTCCCGCTGGCCTGGCGCGCGCTGCGCGAGCGACCTGCCGACATCCTGCCGCTGGCCGAGCGCCTGCTGAGCAAGCACGTCAAAAAAATGAACCACAGCCCTGTGCAGCTATCTGCGCAGGCGCGCGCTGCCCTGGTGGCGCACGCCTGGCCAGGGAATGTGCGGGAGCTGGATAACGCCATCCAGCGGGCCCTGATCCTGCAACAGGGCGGGCTGATCCAGCCGCATGACCTGTGTCTGACGGCGCCGATCGGGATGGCGCCCCCTCCTGCAATGGCGCCGGTAAGTCTGGTGCCGAGTGTGCCTGTGTCGCGCGAAGAGTCCGGTGGCTCGAGTGAAGCCAGTGGCGTGCTCGGTGAGGACATGCGCCGGCATGAGTTCCAGATGATCATCGATACCCTGCGTGCCGAGCGTGGTCGCCGCAAGGAGGCCGCCGAGCGTCTCGGCATCAGTCCGCGTACCCTGCGCTACAAGCTGGCCCAGATGCGCGATGCCGGCATGGATGTCGAAGCCTATTTGTACGCCAGCTGAGCGTCAGCCCTAACCCTCTCTTGGCCCGCCTTGTGCGGGCCTTCTTTTTTGGCACTGTGCTTGCAGATACCCAGGAAAAGCCGCGTAGCGTCAAAAAACTGCGGCAGCTGGAGGAAAGAATATGAGCCAGGGTGTCGAATTCAATCGCCTGATGTTGGAAATGCGCTCCATGCAGATGGAGGCCATGGCCAAGCACAAGCCTGTGGTCGAGGCGCCGCAGCCGGGTGCACCGAGCTTTTCCGATATGCTCGGTCAGGCGGTGAACAAGGTGAGCGAGACCCAGCAAGCCGCCACCCAGCTGGCCACTGCCTTCGAGATGGGGCAGAAGGGCGTCGACATTACGGATGTAATGATCGCTTCGCAAAAGGCCAGTGTTTCCTTCCAAGCCATGACTCAGGTGCGCAACAAGCTGGTTCAGGCCTACCAAGACATCATGCAGATGCCGGTTTAACAGGGCGGATTTGAGACATGGCTGAAGCAGTCGCAGCAAACGTACCCGCCACCACGGGTGCTCAGGAGGACAAGAAGCCGCTGTTCGGGCTGTCCTTTCTGGAAAACCTATCCGACATGTCCATGCTGCGCCAGATCGGCCTGCTGGTCGGCCTGGCTGCCAGTGTGGCCATTGGTTTTGCCGTGGTGCTGTGGTCGCAGCAGCCGGACTACAAGCCATTGCTGGGTAACCTGGCCGGCATGGACAGCAATCAGGTGATGGAGGTGCTCAATGCCGCCGACATCACCTATACCGTGGAACCGAATTCCGGCGCACTGCTGGTCAAGTCCGACGAGCTTGGTCGCGCCCGTATGAAGCTGGCCGCTGCAGGGGTAGCGCCGAGCGACGGCAATGTTGGTTTCGAGATTCTCGACCAGGAGCAGAGCCTGGGCACCAGCCAGTTCATGGAGGCTACCCGTTATCGTCGCGGGCTGGAGGGAGAGCTGGCGCGTACCGTATCCAGCCTGAACAACGTCAAGGCCGCGCGTGTGCATCTGGCCATTCCGAAGAGTTCGGTGTTCGTGCGTGATGAGCGTAAGCCGACGGCTTCGGTGCTGGTAGAGCTGTATCCAGGGCGTGCCCTGGAGCCGAGCCAGGTGATGGCCATTGTCAATCTGGTGGCGACTTCGGTGCCGGAACTGACCAAGTCGCAGGTCACCGTGGTTGATCAGAAAGGCAATCTGCTCTCCGATCAGCAGGAACTGTCCGAACTGACCATGGCCGGTAAACAGTTCGACTACACCCGGCGCATGGAAAGCCTGTTCACCCAGCGCGTGCACAACATCCTGCAGCCGGTGCTGGGCAATGGTCGCTACAAGGCCGAAGTGTCTGCCGACGTTGACTTCAGCGCAGTCGAGTCCACTTCCGAGATGTTCAACCCGGATCAGCCGGCCCTGCGCAGCGAACAGCAGGTCAATGAACAGCGCTCCAGCAGTCTGCCGCCGCAAGGCGTGCCGGGCGCACTGAGCAATCAGCCGCCGGGAGCGGCCGCCGCGCCCGAGCAGGCCAATGCGCAAGCCGCGCCACCTGGCCCGGTACAGCCTGGCCAGCCGCTGCTGGATGCCAATGGCGCACAGATCACGGACCCTGCCACCGGTCAGCCGATGCTGGCGCCATATCCGGCGGACAAGCGTGAGCAGTCGACCCGCAACTTCGAGCTGGACCGTTCGATCAGCTACACCAAGCAGCAGCAGGGCCGTCTCAAGCGCCTTTCGGTGGCTGTGGTGCTGGACGACAAGGTCAACATCAACGCCGAAACCGGCGAGGTCACCCGTAGCCCCTGGGGCGCCGAGGACCTGGCTCGCTTCACCCGCCTGGTGCAGGACTCGGTGGGCTTCGACGCCAGCCGCGGCGACAGCGTCAGCGTGATCAACGCACCGTTCTCCACGGAGTTGGGTGACGAGGTCATTGAAACGCCGTTCTACACGCAACCCTGGTTCTGGGACATCGTCAAACAGGTACTGGGTGTGCTGTTCATCCTCGTGCTGGTGTTCGGCGTGCTGCGTCCGGTGCTCAACAACATCACCAACCCGGCGCGTGCTGCAGGAGGTGCTGGCGCTGATGGTGATGTCGAGTTGGGCGACATGGGAGGCCTGGACGGTGAACTTTCCGCCGATCGTGTCAGCCTCGGTGGCCCGCAGAGCATCCTGCTGCCGAGTCCTTCCGAGGGGTATGATGCACAACTGAATGCCATCAAGAGTCTGGTGGCGGAAGATCCGGGCCGTGTGGCCCAGGTAGTCAAAGAGTGGATCAACGCCGATGAGTGACAATCGCCCCGTTGCCAAAATGAGCAAGGTCGAGAAGGCCGCCATTCTCCTGCTGTCCCTCGGCGAGACCGACGCCGCCCAGGTGTTACGCCACCTCGGGCCAAAGGAAGTGCAGCGGGTGGGCGTAGCCATGGCCAGCATGCGCAATGTGCAGCGCGAGCAGGTCGAACAGGTGATGGGCGAGTTCGTCGACATTGTCGGGGACCAGACCAGCCTGGGAGTGGGCTCCGATGCCTATATCCGCAAGATGCTCACCGCCGCGCTGGGTGAGGATAAGGCCGGCAACCTGATCGACCGCATCCTGCTGGGCGGCAGCACCAGTGGCCTGGACAGCCTGAAGTGGATGGAGCCGCGCGCCGTGGCTGACGTGATCCGCTACGAGCACCCGCAGATTCAGGCCATCGTGGTGGCCTATCTGGATCCGGACCAGGCCGGTGAAGTGCTCAGCCACTTCGATCACAAGGTACGGCTGGACATCATCCTGCGCGTGTCTTCGCTCAACACTGTGCAACCGGCCGCGCTGAAGGAACTCAACCAGATTCTCGAGAAACAGTTCTCAGGCAGCTCCAACACCACTCGCGCCAACCTCGGTGGGGTCAAGCGTGCGGCCGACATCATGAACTTCCTCGACAGTTCGGTAGAGGGCCAGTTGATGGATTCCATCCGCGAGGTGGATGAAGACCTGTCCAGCCAGATCGAAGACCTGATGTTCGTCTTCGACAACCTGGCCGATGTCGACGATCGCGGCATCCAGGCGCTGATGCGCGAGGTATCCTCCGATGTGCTGGTGCTGGCGCTGAAGGGCGCCGACGACGGCATCAAGGAAAAGGTCTTCAAGAACATGTCCAAGCGTGCCGCCGAGTTGCTGCGCGACGATCTGGAGGCCAAGGGCCCGGTGCGCGTCAGCGAAGTGGAGACGGCGCAGAAGGAAATCCTCACCATCGCCCGGCGCATGGCCGAGTCGGGCGAAATCGTCCTCGGCGGAGCCGGTGGCGAGGCAATGATCTAAGAGGCGCGAAGGCATGGTTCCCAAGGAGGCTTCCAGCGAGCTGATTCGCGCCAAGGACGTCAGCGGCTTCGATCGTTGGGCGTTGCCCAGCTTCGATCCCCAGGTGGAACCTCCGGTAGAGCCGGAGCCTGAACCTGAGGCCGCCCCTGAGGAGGCGTCGACCCAGGTTGAGGAAGTGGCAGCTGAAGACGTCAAGCCGCTGACGCTGGACGAGCTCGAAGCGATTCGTCAGGACGCCTACAACGAAGGTTTCGCCACCGGCGAAAAGGATGGTTTTCGCGCCGGCCAACTCAAGGCCAAGCAAGAGGCCGACGCTGCTCTGGCGGACAAGCTCGCCGCGCTGGAGCAGCTGATGGGGCATCTGCTGGACCCCATTGCAGAGCAGGATCAAGCGCTGGAGCAGGGTATGGTCCAACTGGTCAGCCAGGTGGCGCGGCAGGTCATCCAGCGCGAACTGACCAGCGATTCCACGCAAATCCGCCATGTGCTGCGTGAGGCGCTCAAGCTCCTGCCGATGGGCGCCAGCAACGTGCGTATACACGTCAATCCGCAAGACTTCGAGGTCATCAAGGCGCTGCGTGAGCGGCATGAGGAGAGCTGGCGCATTCTTGAAGATGACTCGTTGCTGCCTGGTGGTTGTCGGGTGGAAAGTGAGAGCAGTCGCATTGATGCCAGCATCGAAACGCGCATGGCGCAGGCGCTCAAGCAGCTCTTCGAACAGCAGCGGGCACAAGCCACGACTCCTCCAGAGGCTGATATACAGGTCGACCTGGGGGACGCCGATGCGCCTTGAACGCACCAGTTTCGCCAAGCGCCTGAGCGGTTATGCCGAGGCGGTCAAACTGCCTGCCCAGCCGATAGTGGAAGGGCGTTTGTTGCGCATGGTGGGCCTGACGCTTGAGGCTGAAGGACTGCGCGCCGCATTGGGTAGTCGCTGCCTGGTCATCAATGACGACAGTTACCACCCGGTGCAGGTAGAGGCCGAGGTAATGGGGTTCTCGGCTGGCAAGATCTATCTGATGCCGGCCGGCAGCCTGGCCGGCATTGCGCCGGGTGCCCGAGTGGTACCGTTACCGGATACCGGGCGTCTACCCATGGGCATGTCCATGCTCGGCCGCGTGCTGGATGGTGCCGGCCGCGCGCTGGATGGCAAGGGCGGGATGAAGGCCGAGGACTGGGTGCCCATGGATGGCCCGACCATCAACCCGCTCAACCGTGACCCGATCAGCGTCCCCTTGGATGTAGGCATCCGCTCCATCAACGGCCTGCTCACCGTTGGCCGCGGCCAGCGCCTGGGCCTGTTTGCGGGTACTGGGGTGGGCAAGTCGGTACTGCTGGGCATGATGACGCGATTCACCGAGGCCGACATTATCGTGGTCGGGCTGATCGGCGAGCGGGGCCGCGAGGTGAAGGAGTTCATCGACGAGATCCTCGGTGAGGAAGGCATCAAGCGCTCGGTAGTCGTCGCCTCGCCTGCGGATGATGCGCCGCTGATGCGTTTGCGTGCCGCTCAATACTGCACGCGTATCGCCGAATATTTCCGCGACAAGGGCAAGAACGTCCTGCTGCTGATGGACTCGCTGACCCGATTCGCTCAGGCGCAGCGTGAAATTGCCTTGGCAATCGGTGAGCCGCCTGCGACCAAGGGCTATCCGCCTTCGGTCTTCGCCAAGCTGCCGCGCCTGGTGGAGCGCGCCGGCAACGCGGAGGCAGGCGGCGGCTCGATCACCGCCTTCTATACCGTGCTCTCCGAGGGTGACGACCAGCAAGACCCCATTGCCGATGCCGCCCGGGGTGTGCTGGACGGCCACTTCGTGCTGTCGCGTCGGCTGGCCGAGGAAGGGCATTATCCGGCCATCGATATCGAGGCTTCGATCAGCCGGGTCATGCCGCAAGTGGTCAGCCCCGAGCATCTCAAGCAGGCGCAGCGCTTCAAGCAGCTGTGGTCGCGTTACCAGCAAAGCCGCGACCTGATCAGCGTCGGCGCCTATGTGCCGGGTGGCGATGCCGATACCGACCTGGCCATCGCCCGGCAGCCGAACATGATGCGCTATCTGCGTCAGGGACTGAGCGATAGTGAGCGTCTGGCCGATAGCGTCAACCTGCTGGCGCAAGTGTTCAACCCGCAGACGCAGGCCTGATAGATGGCCGATAGCCGTGCACAGCGCCTGGCACCCGTCATCGAGATGGCCGAGCGTGCCGAGCGTGAGGCCGCACGCCAAATGGCTCATATGCAAGGGCTGCTGGCCAAGGCCGAGGCTCAGCTGGGGGACTTGGAGCGCTATCGCGGCGACTACCAGCAGCAGTGGATCACCGAGGGTAGCAAGGGGGTTTCCGGTCAGTGGCTGATGAACTACCAGCGCTTCCTCAGTCAATTGGAAACCGCCATCGGCCAGCAGCTGCAGACTGTCACCTGGCATCGACAGAATCTGGAAAAGTCCAAGGCCACCTGGCAGCAGCGCTATGCCCGTGTCGAGGGGTTGCGCAAGCTGGTGCAGCGCTACCGCGACGAGGCCCGTGCCGCAGAGGACAGGCGTGAGCAGAAGTTGCTGGACGAACTGGCACAGCGCCCCGGCATGCGTGACCCGTACTAGCTTGTGTGGGCATTTTGCGCGCGCATCGGCACTGCATCCGCAGGCGATGGTTGCTGCTACCACCCGTCGGTGCTACATCTTTCCCTGCACAAAAATACAAGGAGTGCCACATGGCTATCACCGCGCTGCCATCGAGCGACGGGCAGGAGCTGACCATCCATATTCAGGGACGCTTCGATTTTTCGGTGCATCAGGAATTTCGCGATGCCTACGAACGGGTGACTGCCACACCCAAGCGCTATGTAGTAGACCTCAAGGGCGCTACTTATCTGGACAGCTCTGCACTGGGCATGCTCCTGCTGTTGCGTGACCATGCCGGTGGCGATCATGCGCGCATCAGCCTGATCAACTGCAACCCGGATGTGCGCAAGATCCTCGCCATTTCCAACTTCGAACAACTGTTCCAGATCGGCTGACGACCATGCCGGGCCGCCTGTCCATCCTGATCGCTGAGGACAGCGCGGCAGACCGCCTGCTGTTATCCACCATCGTCACGCGTCAGGGGCATCGCGTGCTCACGGCAGAGAATGGCCTGGAGGCCCTGCAGCAGTTCGAGCGGGAGCGCCCGCAGCTGGTGCTGATGGATGCCATGATGCCGGTGATGGACGGCTTCGAGGCGGCCCGTCGGATCAAGGCGGCGGCTGGCGAAACGCTGGTGCCGATCATCTTCCTCACCTCCCTGACCGAGAGTGAAGCGTTGGTACGCTGCCTGGAAGTGGGCGATGACTTTCTGGCCAAGCCTTACAACCAGGTCATCCTCGACGCCAAGATCCGCGCCATGGATCGGCTGCGGCGTCTGCAGGATACGGTGCGCCGCCAGCGCGATCTGATTGCCAAGCACAACGAGCATCTGGTCAACGAGCAACGCGTAGCCAAGGCGGTGTTCGACAAGGTGGCTCACTCGGGCTGCCTGAGCGCGGCCAACATTCGCTACCTGCAGTCGCCCTTTGCCCTGTTCAACGGTGATTTATTGCTGGCCGCGTTCAAGCCAAACGGCGATATGCATGTGCTGCTCGGGGATTTCACCGGTCATGGCCTGCCTGCGGCGATAGGTGCGATGCCACTGGCCGAGGTGTTCTATGGCATGAGCGCAAAAGGTTTCTCGCTGCCAGAGATCCTGCGCGAGATGAATGCCAAGCTCAAACGTATTCTGCCGGTAGGGGTGTTCTGCTGCGCGACCATGCTCAACCTGAGCTTCCAGCGACGGATTGTGGAGGTGTGGAATGGTGGCCTGCCGGATGGCCACTTGTTGAGGATAGCCAGCGGTGAGCGCGTGCCTCTGGTGTCGCGTCATTTACCGCTGGGTGTGCTGGATGCAGGGAGTTTCAACGAGTCATATGAAGTGCATGCTCTGGAGCCAGGGGATCGTATCTTCCTGCTCTCCGATGGCGTGTTGGAAACCCGTGATGCGGCCGGCCAGTTGTTTGGCGAGGATCGTCTGCTGCAGGTGCTGGATGGCGGTGCGCCAGCCGAGATGCTGTTCGATGAAGTCAAACGCTCTCTGGCAACGTTTCGCGGTGAGGCCCAGGACGATGTCAGCATGATCGAACTGAGTCTGGTGGAGGATGGTGCCCTGCAGCGTCCGCCGCTGATCTTCACCGACAGCGGGCAGAGCAGTCCGCTGGACTGGTCGGCCAGCTTCGAGTTCCGTGCCGAAACGCTCAAACGCTTCAACCCGCTGCCGTTTCTGCTGCAGCTGCTGATGGAAGTGCAGGGCCTGCGGCCCCAGGCTGGCGCGCTCTATACCGTGTTGACCGAGCTCTTTTCCAATGCCCTGGAGCATGGCGTGTTGGGGCTGGATTCGCGGCTAAAGGCTGATGCCGAGGGGTTCGCGCGCTATTACCAGGAGCGAAGCCAGCGTCTGCAGGCGTTGCGGGACGGTTTTGTGCGCTTCGAGCTGGAACTGTTGCCGACGGTCGAGGGAGGCAGCCTGCGTATCGATGTCCAGGACAGCGGCACGGGCTTTGATGTGGGGGGCATGCTGGCGTTGCAGCCGACGGCAGGTTGCCTGAGTGGTCGAGGCCTGCGCCTGATCCACCGGCTGGCCCACGAGTGCCGCTGGGCGTCGGATGGTCGTGGCGTCAGCGTGGAGTTTCGCTGGACGGCTCAGGCATAATCGCCGCTCCCCGATCACGGAGTGAGCCGGTGTCTGAATCCCATCTCGATCAGCATGTATTAGCCTCCCTGCAGGATGTCATGGGTGAGGAATACCCCGTACTGCTGGATACCTTTATGCTCGATTCCGACGAGCGCCTGCGCAACATCAACGAGGCCCTGGTCGCCGCAGATGCCCAGGCTTTGCGCCTGGCGGCCCATAGTTTCAAGGGCAGTAGCAGCAATATGGGGGCGCCCCTGCTGGCCGGCTTGTGCAAGGAGTTGGAGGATGAGGCCCGTCGCGAGCGTCTGGAGGTGGCGCCTGAACTGGTCGAGCAGATCGAGCGTGAGTTTGCCATCGTGCGCATCCTCCTCAAGTCCGAGCGCCAGCGTTATCGCTAGGGGCTGTCTTCACTCCTTTCATGGATTCCAGCCAAGTTGGCCCGGCCCTTGCTCTAGCTTCGGTACGATCCCCCCTGACGGAGAGTACCCATGTCCGTTGCACCCGATTTCCTGCTTCAGTCCGCACCCGAAGTGCGGCCCAAGGCAGCCCCCGTTAAGCCCGCCGCCAATGAGCCGGAGCCCAGTAAGAGCAGGGATTCCAGCTTTGCCGAGGTCTATGCCAAGGAGCGCCAGGTCAAGGCTGCCGAGCGCAGGGAGGCCAGTGCCAAGGCCAGCCAGGAGAAGACCGAAGACGCTCGCCCGGGCGACGCTGCGGTTGCCGACACTGCAGCCGAGGAGCCGGCTGTTGCCGATAGCGGCAATTCTTTGCCGGACGATGAGTCAGGTGGGCCGGATGAGGCGATTGATCCACTGCTGCTGATGGGGTTGGGCGGCCAGCAGGTTGCAGACGATAGTTCGTCGCCGCTAGAGGCTGAGCCGGCCGTTGCGTCAGACGCCCTGGCCGAGTCTTTGGCGACGGCCCCGGCGGCGAGTGCTGCCCCTGCGATCCTGACCGAAGCCAGTCATGACCCCGAGCTGGATCTGCTCAACAGCCTGGCGGGGGTCAAGCTGGCGCTGGAGGTAGGTGAGCAGGCGCAGAGGGCGGCAGAGAAACTGAGCCCCGGCGCTGTGGCAGCGGAGCGTTCGAATACGCCGGGTTTTGCCAATGCCTTGGCAGCGCTCAGTGGTGAGGCCAAGCCCAGTGATGAGCCGCAGACCGAGGGGCTAGAGGTTGAGCTGCTGGGCGAAGGTCTGGAAAGCCTGCCGGAAGTGCGTGAGAGCAAGTCCGAGGCGCGGGCGGAAGTGTTTGCCAGCAAGCTGAACGCGCTCAGTCAGGCCATCGGCCAGCAGAATTTGGCAGCCCAGCGCCTGCCTCTGGTGCCGGGTCAGCCGCTGCAGGTAGCCCATGCCGGCATGAGTGAGGGCGTGGTCGACCGGGTGATGTGGCTTTCCAGTCAGAACCTCAAATCGGCCGAGATCCAGCTCGATCCGGCCGAGCTGGGGCGTCTGGAGGTGCGTATTGAGCTGAACAAGGACCAGGCCGCGCAGGTCACCTTTGTCAGCCCTAACGCCCATGTGCGTGATCAGCTGGAAGGGCAGGCTCACCGTTTGCGTGAGATGCTCGCCCAGCAGGGCATGAATCAGGTCGACGTCAATGTGTCCGACCAATCCATGGCGCACAATTCCCGCGGAGAAGCGGAGGAGGGGCGGCGACAGTCCGGCGGACGTGGATTGGCGGAGGCTGGCAGTGACGAGGTGAGTGTGGGCGCAAGCGAGATACGCAGCCCCTCGGCCACGGCTCCGCGAGGGCTGGTTGACTACTACGCCTGATTTTCTTCGCTCAAACTGCACAACGCCCGGTGGCGCCAATCACCGGGCGTTGTCGTTTTCGGGTGACAGGCGGTCATTGCCTTGGTATATGGGCTGCCTGTGTCGGGTGCCTCGGAAGCGACTACCTTGTTTACAAGGTGGCATAACACTTGCTCCTAAGCCCTTGACGGAAGAAAAAATACTGTTTGGTGACGGATTTTTGGCATGGCAAAGAAACAAGCTCCCAACCCTGCTGCTGCGGACGGGGCCGGCGATAAGCCTGGCAAGGGCAAGCTCAAACTCATCATCCTGATTGTGGTGGGCTTGTTGCTGGCGGTCGGTATTTCGATCGGCGCGACGCTGTTCTTTCTGGGCAAGGACAAGGGTTCCGAAGAAAAGCCTGAGGCTGAGGAGCACGCCGAGGAGGCTGCGCCGGTCAAGCAGCCAGCCATCTACGAGAGCATTGCTCCGGCGTTCGTCGTCAACTTCAAGCAGCAGGGGCGTCAGCGCTACATGCAGGTCAGCGTCGCCCTGATGGCGCGTAGCGAGGCCGATCTCGAGGCGCTAAAAGTGCATATGCCGCTGCTGCGCAACCGCCTGGTCATGCTGTTTTCCGGTCAGGACTTCGAGGCCTTGATGACGCCGGTTGGCAAGGAACTGCTGCGCCAGCAGGCCACTACGGCCGTGCAAGAACTGGCGCAGAAGGAAACTGGTAAAACCGTGGTCGAACAGGTGCTGTTCACCAATATCGTGCTGCAGTAGGCAGGAGACACCATGGCCGTACAAGACCTGCTGTCACAGGATGAGATCGATGCGCTGCTGCATGGCGTCGACGATGGTCTGGTCGAAACCGACGACGACGCCGATCCCGGTAGTGTCAAAAGCTATGACCTGACCAGCCAGGACCGCATCGTCCGTGGGCGCATGCCGACCCTGGAGATGATCAACGAGCGCTTCGCCCGCTACACCCGCATCAGCATGTTCAACCTGCTGCGCCGCTCGGCTGATGTGGCGGTCGGTGGCGTGCAGGTGATGAAGTTCGGTGAGTACGTGCACTCGCTGTACGTACCGACCAGTCTCAATCTGGTAAAGATGAAGCCGTTGCGCGGCACGGCGCTGTTCATTCTCGATGCCAAGCTGGTGTTCAAGCTGGTCGACAACTTCTTCGGTGGCGATGGTCGTCACGCCAAGATCGAAGGGCGCGAGTTCACCCCGACCGAGCTACGCGTAGTGCGCATGGTCATCGACCAGGCTTTCGTTGACCTCAAGGAGGCCTGGCACGCGGTGATGGACGTCAACTTCGAGTACATCAACTCGGAAGTGAACCCGGCCCTGGCCAATATCGTCAGCCCCAGCGAGGTGGTGGTGGTGTCCACCTTCCATATCGAGCTGGATGGTGGCGGCGGCGACCTGCACGTGACCATGCCCTATTCGATGATCGAGCCGATCCGCGAAATGCTCGATGCCGGCTTCCAGTCCGATGTGGACGATCAGGATGAGCGCTGGATCAAGGCCCTGCGCGAAGACATCCTTGACGTCAATGTGCCGCTCGGCGCCACGCTGGCACGCCGTGAGCTCAAGTTGCGCGACATCCTGCACATGCAGCCCGGCGATGTGATTCCCGTCGAATTACCTGAACAGATGATCATGCGTGCCAATGGCGTGCCGGCCTTCAAGGTCAAACTGGGGGCGCACAAGGGCAACCTGGCCCTGCAGATTCTCGAACCCGTGGAGCGCATGCGCTAACCGTGGGAATACATACGATCAGGCGGGCCAGACTGTCTGATCTGCATGCTGACAGCCAGCCGAGGTAGAGTGATGGCAGACGAAAACGAAGGCACCAGCCCAGAAGAACAGGCCCTGGCAGACGAGTGGGCGGCTGCCCTGGCCGAAGCTGGTGACGATGCCGCCGGGCAGGATGATATCGATGCGTTGATGAATCAGGGGGCACCGGCTGCCCCGGCCGCGCCGCGCATGGAAATGGAAGAGTTTGGTGCCGCACCCAAGCCCGGTAATGGCCCGGTGAGCCTGGACGGCCCGAACCTGGATGTGATCCTCGACATTCCGGTATCCATCTCCATGGAAGTGGGCAGTACCGAGATCAGCATTCGCAACCTGTTGCAGCTCAACCAGGGCTCGGTCGTGGAGCTTGATCGTCTGGCGGGTGAGCCGCTCGACGTGCTGGTCAACGGCACGTTGATTGCCCATGGCGAGGTAGTGGTGGTCAACGAGAAGTTCGGCATCCGCCTGACCGACGTGATCAGTCCCAGCGAACGTATCAAGAAGCTGCGCTGAAACCATGAAGCGATTGTTGCCGGTGCTGTTTCTGGCGCCTTTGAGCCTGCTGGCCGCAGAGCCGTCGGTGCCACAGGCGACCACGCCCTTGGCGAGCACGGATGTCGGCAGTCAGCTGGTGCAGTTGATGCTCGGCCTGCTGGTGGTGGTGGCGCTGATTTTTGCGTTGGCTTGGTTACTGCGCCGGGTTCAGCAGATCGGCCCGCGTGGCAATCAGGCGATCAAGCTGGTGGCCAGCCAGGCACTGGGGCCGCGTGACCGTCTGTTGCTGGTACAGGTTGGCGGCGAACAGATTCTGCTGGGTATCAGCGCTGGGCGCATCACGCCGCTGCATGTGCTCAGGGAGCCTGTGAGCCTGGCGGATGCTGAGCCGGCCACGCCTGAATTCGCCCAGCGCCTGATGGAGTTGCTCGGCAAGGACCAGAAGGATAAATCCTGATGCTGCGTGTGTTGTTGGTGCTGGTTCTTGGTCTGGGTGCCTCGCTGGCTTTTGCGGCTGACCCGCCGACGGGCAATGCTCTGATTCAGCAGGGCAGCAATCCTCTGTCGATTCCTGCCATCACCCTGAGCACCAACGCGGAAGGGCAGCAGGAGTACTCGGTCAGCCTGCAGATTCTGCTGATCATGACGGCGCTGAGCTTCATCCCGGCGTTCGTCATGCTGATGACCAGCTTCACCCGGATCATCATCGTGTTCTCCATTCTGCGTCAGGCCCTGGGGCTGCAGCAGACACCGTCGAACCAGATCCTGATCGGCCTTGCCTTGTTTTTGACGCTATTCATCATGGCGCCGGTGTTCGACAAGATTAACCAGGATGCCCTGCAGCCTTATCTGAACGAGCAGCTACCGGCGCAGGAAGCTATCAGCCGCGCCGAGGGGCCGATCAAGACGTTCATGCTGGCGCAGACCCGCGCCTCCGATCTGGAGCTGTTCGTGCGCCTGTCCAAGCGTACCGACATCCAGAGTCCTGAGGCGGCGCCGCTGACCATCCTGATTCCGGCGTTCGTCACTTCCGAGCTGAAGACCGCGTTCCAGATAGGCTTCATGATCTTCATCCCGTTCCTGATCATCGACATGGTGGTGGCCAGCATCCTTATGGCCATGGGTATGATGATGCTGTCGCCGCTGATCATTTCCCTGCCGTTCAAGATCATGCTGTTCGTTCTGGTCGATGGCTGGGCCCTGATCATGGGCACGCTGGCCGGCAGTTTCGGGACGATATAGGAGCCGCCAAGATGACTCCGGAAGTTGCTGTTGACCTGTTTCGCGAAGCGCTCTGGCTGACGGCACTGATCGTTGGCCTCACGGTGTTGCCGAGCCTTCTGGTTGGCCTGTTGGTCGCCATGTTTCAGGCCGCCACGCAGATCAACGAACAGACGCTGAGTTTTATTCCGCGCCTGTTGGTCATGCTGCTCACCCTGATCTGGGCCGGCCCATGGCTGGTGCGCGAGCTGATGGAGTACACCCAAACGCTTGTGCAGAACATTCCGTTGTTGATCGGCTGATGCTGGAGCTGACCAATGCACAGATCGGCGGCTGGGTAGGCCAGTTCCTCCTGCCGCTGTTCCGTATCGCCGCCATGCTCATGGTCATGCCGGTGATTGGCACCCAGTTGGTACCTGCGCGGGTGCGACTGTATCTGGCGCTGGCCATTTGTGTGGTGCTGGTGCCCACGCTGCCGCCCATGCCGCAGCTGGACTCGGTCAGCCTGCCGTCCATGCTGCTGATCGCCGAACAGGTGCTGATCGGAGTGATGTTCGGCTTTCTACTGCAGCTCTACTTTCATCTGTTCGCAGTGGCGGGGCAAATCATCGCCATGCAGATGGGGCTGGGTTTTGCGTCCATGGTCGACCCTAGCAACGGCGTGTCCGTGCCGGTGCTCGGGCAGTTCCTGCTGATGCTGGTGACCTTGCTGTTTCTGGCCATGAACGGTCATCTGGTGGTGTTCGAGGTGCTGGCTGAAAGCTTTGTGACTCTGCCGGTCGGAGGCGGGCTGCTGGTGGAGCACTATTGGGAGTTGGCCGGTAAGCTGGCTTGGGTGATTGCTGCGGGTCTGCTGCTGGCATTACCGGTGATCACGGCGCTGCTGATCATCAACCTGGCCTTCGGCGTGATGACCCGTGCGGCGCCGCAGCTGAACATCTTCTCCATTGGTTTTCCGCTGACGCTGGTATTGGGGCTGGTGATCTTCTGGCTGGGCCTTTCCGACTTCCTCGCGCACTTTCAGGTGTTCACCAGCGAGGCCTTGCAACAACTGCGCGAACTCGCGCGCGTTCGCTGAGGAGGCCGAACGATGGCTGAGAGCGAAAGCGGCGCCGACAAGAGTGAGGAACCCACTAGTAAGCGCCTGGAAGAGGCGCGTAAGAAAGGGCAGATCGCCCGTTCCAAGGAGCTCAACACCCTGGCGGTGACCTTCGCCGGGGCCGCTGCGCTGCTGATCTTCGGGGCGTACATGGGCGACGCCATGCTGGGCTTGATGCGCGGCAATTTCTCTCTACCGCGCGAGGTGCTGCAGGACGAGGGCGCCATGGCCCGGCAATTGTTGGGCAGTGGCATGCATGCATTGCTGGCGCTGCAGCCCTTCCTCATCGTGTTGCTGATTGCTTCCATCATCGGCCCGATTGCCCTGGGCGGCTGGCTGTTCTCGGGTGAGGCATTGCTGCCCAAGTTCAGTCGCATGAACCCGCTGCAGGGGCTCAAGCGCATGTTTTCAGCCCATGCTCTGGTGGAGTTGCTCAAGGCGCTGGCCAAGTTTGTGATCATCCTCATGGTGGCGCTGCTGGTGCTCAAGTCCGATCAGGACGACCTGATGGCTATCGCCAACGAGCCGGTCGAATCGGCCATTCTGCACGCCATGTGGGTGACGGGTTGGAGTCTGTTGTGGCTGGCGTGCGGCTTGATCCTGATCGCCGCGGTGGATGTGCCGTTTCAGCTCTGGGATACCAAGCAGAAGCTGATGATGACCAAGCAGGAAGTGCGCGACGAGTACAAGGACAGTGAGGGCAAGCCCGAGGTTAAGTCGAAGATTCGCCAGTTGCAGCGGCAGATGGCCGAGCGGCGAATGATGCAGCAGGTGCCTGAAGCCGACGTGGTGATCACCAACCCGACGCACTTCGCAGTGGCGCTCAAGTACGACCCGGCCAAGGGCAATGCGCCTGTGCTGCTAGCCAAGGGTGGCGACTTCCTGGCACTGAAAATTCGCGAAATCGCCCAGGAGCATCAAGTGACACTGCTGGAGTCGCCGGGGCTGGCGCGGGCGGTGTACTACTCCACCGAGGTGGATCAGGAGATTCCTGCCGGCCTCTACCTGGCCGTGGCTCAGGTGCTGGCCTACGTCTATCAGCTCAAGCAGTTCCGTGCCGGCAAGGGCAAGCGTCCGGGGCCACTGCCGGACCTGCCGATTCCCGCAGATCTGCGCCGTGACGAATAGCGCGGCTACAACCGCATAGCGGACTCCGTATTGCAGCAAATTTGACTCGCATGAAGCGCTGGGCATCGTCGTAGCGCACCCCGATCTGGAGGTTGTCAGTCTGTTCTGGGCGTTCTGGAACGCTTCTTGCCATTACCCCGTTAGGGCGCAGCTTCGCGTCAAAAGATTGAATCGGCTGGGGTAGGGACGTGGCAGTAGATCGGGCGCAAATCATCGGAGATGTACGCAGCAATCTGGCGGGCCTGCGCCAGGGCAATCTGGGTATTCCGTTGCTGCTGCTGGTCATGCTGGCCATGGTCATGCTGCCGATCCCGCCGTTCCTGCTCGACGTGCTGTTCACCTTCAGCATTGCCTTGTCCATCGTCGTTCTGCTGGTGGCGATCTACGCCCTGCGCCCGCTGGACTTCGCCGTGTTCCCCACGGTTCTGCTGGCCGCCACCTTGCTGCGTCTGGCGCTTAACGTCGCCTCCACGCGCGTGGTACTGCTCAATGGTCAGGATGGCCACGATGCCGCGGGCAAGGTGATCCAGGCGTTCGGCGAGGTGGTGATCGGCGGCAACTACGTGGTCGGTATCGTGGTGTTCGCCATCCTGATGATCATCAACTTCGTGGTGGTCACCAAGGGCGCGGGGCGGATTTCCGAGGTGAGCGCACGCTTCACCCTGGATGCCATGCCGGGCAAGCAGATGGCCATCGACGCTGATCTAAACGCCGGCCTGATCGATCAGGCAGAGGCCAAGAAGCGGCGTAGCGAAGTGGCACAGGAGGCCGATTTCTACGGCTCCATGGACGGTGCTTCAAAGTTCGTTCGCGGCGATGCAATCGCCGGCCTGCTGATTCTGTTCATCAACCTGATCGGCGGTATCGCCATCGGCGTGGCACAGCACGATCTGGCGTTTTCCGAGGCCGGGCGAATTTACACCCTGCTGACCATCGGTGACGGCCTGGTGGCGCAAATTCCCTCGTTGCTGCTGTCGACTGCTGCCGCCATCATGGTGACTCGTGTCTCAACCTCCGAGGACATGGGCCAGCAGGTGGGGCGGCAGATGTTTGCCTCGCCGCGGGCCTTGGCCGTGGCTGCCGCCATCATGATCGCCATGGGGCTGGTGCCGGGCATGCCGCATTTCTCCTTCATCAGCCTGGGCCTGGCGGCTGCCGGCGCGGCCTACTGGATTGCGCACAAGCAGCGCAAGACCAAGGAAGCCGAGGTGCGTGAAGTACAGCGCCAGCAGGAACTGCTGCCGGCGCAGAAGGCGCAGGAGGTCAAGGAGCTGGGTTGGGATGACGTGCCGCCCGTGGACATGGTCGGTCTGGAGGTAGGCTATCGGCTGATCCCGTTGGTCGACCGCAATCAGGGTGGCCAGTTGCTGGCGCGGATCAAGGGTGTGCGCAAGAAGCTGTCCCAAGAGATGGGCTTCCTGATGCCCTCGGTGCATATCCGCGACAACCTGGATCTGCTGCCCAATGCCTATCGCCTGACTCTGATGGGCGTCAGCGTAGCCGAGGCCGAGGTGTATCCGGAGCGTGAACTGGCGATCAATCCTGGCCAGGTATTCGGCACGCTCAACGGCATTGCCGCCAAGGATCCGGCGTTCGGCCTGGAGGCGGTCTGGATCGATCCTAGCCAGCGTGATCAGGCTCAGTCCCTGGGTTATACCGTGGTGGACGCCAGTACCGTGGTGGCTACGCACCTCAACCAGGTCTTGCACAAGCACGCGCATGAGCTGCTCGGTCACGAGGAAGTCCAGCAGCTGCTGCAATTGCTGGCCAAGAGTTCACCCAAGCTGGCCGAGGAGCTGGTGCCGGGCATGATCTCGCTGTCCACGCTGCTCAAGGTGTTGCAGACCCTGCTGCAGGAACAGGTGCCGGTGCGCGATATCCGCAGCATCGCCGAGGCCATCTCCAACGTGGCCGGAAAGAGTCAAGATCCCGCCGCCATGGTGGCCGCGGTGCGCGTCGCACTGTCGCGCGCCATCGTGCAAAGCATTGTGGGACTAGAGGCGGAGCTGCCTGTGATCACCTTGGAACCCAGGTTGGAACAGTTATTGCTCAATAGCTTGCAGAAGGCCGGTCAGGGCTCCGAGGACGGCATCCTCCTCGAACCCGGCATGGCCGAGAAGCTGCAGCGTTCCCTGGTGGAAGCGGCGCAGCGTCAGGAAATGCTCGGCAAACCGGTGATTCTGCTGGTGGCCGGCCCGGTCCGAGCGATGATGTCGCGTTTTGCGCGCCTCGCGGTGCCGAGCATGCATGTACTGGCTTACCAGGAAATACCGGACAACAAGCAGGTCACGATCGTCGCGACGGTCGGCCAGAACTGAGGGCGCTAAGCCATGCAAGTCAAACGCTTCTTCGCAGCCGATATGCGTACCGCCATGAAACTGGTGCGCGATGAACTGGGCGCCGATGCCTCGATCATCGGCAACCGCCGTGTGGCCGGTGGTGTGGAGCTGACCGCTGCACTGGACTACCAGCCGGTGGTACCTGCCCGCCAGCCCAACCCGGAGCTGGAAGCCGAGCTGCGCAAGACTCAGGCGAAGATCGCCCATGCCCAGGCCGAACTGGCCACCCGTGCGGTTGCTGATGAGCGAAAGGATCGCCAGCTGTTCGCCAACGAATCGTTGATTGCTCCCGAGCTGCCGGCCACTGCAGTCAAGGCGCAACGTCCGGCAACGGCGCAGTCGCCGGCCGCGCCGAGCAGCGCCGCAGTCGACCAGCGCGCGTTGGATGCAATGCGCTTCGAGCTACATGGCTTGCGTGAACTGATCGAAGTGCAGTTGGGCTCCATCGCCTGGGGGCAGATGCAGAATCGCAAGCCGCAGCAGGCCAACCTGTGGCGTCGCCTGCAGCGTATGGGGCTGCCGGCGGATCTGTCGAAGAGCCTGCTGGAGCGGGTGGCCAATGTTGCCGAACCGCGCCAGGCCTGGCGCATGCTGCTGGCACACCTGGCCCATGCGGTCAAAACCCCGAAAGTGGAGCCGCTGGAAGAGGGCGGGGTGATTGCGCTTGTCGGCCCAGCCGGCATGGGCAAGACCACGACCCTGGCCAAGCTGGCTGCACGTTATGTGTTGAAATACGGCCCGCAGAGCATTGCCCTGGTCAGCATGGACAGCTTCCGCATTGGCGCCCAGGAGCAGATCAAGACTCTTGGCCGCATCCTCAATGTGCCGGTGACTCAGGTCGAGCCTGGCCAGTCGCTGTCTCAGGCCCTGGCTCCCCTGTCCCGCAAGCGTGTGGTGCTGGTTGATACCGCAGGCCTGCCCGGCAATGATCCGGCCCTGCGCCTGCAGCTGGAAAGCCTGGCGGCCCGTGGCGTGCAGGCGAAGAGCTATTTGGTGCTGGCTGCGACCAGCCAGGCACAGGTGCTCAAGGCGGCTTACCACAGCTACAAGCGCTGTGGCCTGGCCGGCTGCATCCTGAGCAAGGTAGACGAGGCGGCCAGCCTCGGCGAAGTATTGGGGCTGGCTATCAGCCAGCATCTACCGGTAGCCTATCTGGCTGATGGGCCGAAAATTCCGGATGATCTGCAGGTGCCGCGTAGTCACCAGCTGGTGAGTCGTGCCGTTAGCCTGCAAACTGCGGAAGATCCGAGCGAGGAAGTCATGGCGGATATGTTCGCCGGCCTTTACCACCACCCAGAGCGGCGCGTGGGATAGGGCAGGCGATAGCGCTCAAGGCGTTCTAGTGTGTAGGAAAGGGTCGGTGTAGTTGCCCGACCAGCCCAGACCGGCAAGACAAGGTAAGAGAAGAACATGGGTAGTATGCATCCCGTACAGGTGATCGCGGTAACTGGCGGCAAGGGCGGCGTCGGCAAGACCAACGTGTCGGTGAATCTGTCGCTGGCCCTGGCTGACCTCGGGCGCCGGGTCATGCTGATGGACGCCGACCTGGGCCTGGCCAACGTCGATGTGCTGCTCGGCCTGACCCCGAAGCGCACCCTGGCCGACGTCATCAACGGTGAGTGCGATCTCAAGGACGTGCTGCTCCAGGGGCCCGGTGGCATCCGTATCGTGCCCGCCGCTTCCGGCACCCAGAGCATGGTGCAGTTGTCGCCTGTGCAGCACGCCGGTTTGATTCAGGCCTTCAGCGATATCAGCGACAACCTCGATGTGCTGGTGATTGATACCGCGGCCGGTATTGGCGATGGTGTGGTCAGTTTCGTGCGCGCCGCTCAGGAAGTGTTGGTGGTGGTGTGCGACGAACCGACGTCGATTACCGACGCCTATGCCCTGATCAAGCTGCTCAACCGCGACTTCGGCATGAACCGTTTCCGCGTGCTGGCCAATATGGCTCACAGCCCGCAGGAAGGTCGCAATCTCTTTGCTAAGCTGACCAAAGTAACCGACCGTTTCCTCGATGTGGCTTTGCAGTACGTAGGCGCCGTTCCCTACGACGAGTCCGTCCGCAAAGCCGTGCAGAAACAGCGCGCGGTATATGAAGCCTTCCCGCGCTCGAAATGCGCACTGGCGTTCAAAGCGATCGCCCAGAAAGTCGACACCTGGCCACTACCGGCCAATCCGCGCGGCCATCTGGAGTTTTTCGTCGAGCGTCTGGTGCAGCAGCCGATCGCGGGGACGACTGTATGACAGCAGCCAGTGGACTTCGCATGTACAACAAGGCGCAGGCCCAGGACTCTCAACATCAGCTGATCGAGCGCTATGCGCCTCTGGTCAAGCGAATCGCATACCACCTCTTGGCACGCTTGCCAGCCAGTGTGCAGGTGGATGACCTGATCCAGGCCGGCATGATCGGTCTGCTGGAAGCGTCGAAAAAATACGATGGCGGCAAAGGTGCCAGCTTCGAAACCTATGCCGGCATTCGCATCCGCGGCGCCATGCTTGACGAGGTGCGCAAGGGCGACTGGGCACCTCGTTCCGTACACCGCAATACCCGTATGGTCAGCGACGCCATCCGGGTAATTGAGGCTCGAACGGGAAGAGACGCTAAAGATCAAGAAGTTGCGGCCGAACTCCAATTGAGTCTCGAGGATTACTACGGCATTCTTGGCGACACTTTGGGCAGCCGCCTGTTCAGCTTCGACGACCTTGTTCAGGACGGCGAGCACGGTGGTCTGCACGAAGATGCCAGCAGCCACGGTGGGCCTCTGCACGGTCTGGAAGACGAACGCTTTCAGGCGGCCTTGGCCGATGCCATTGCCAACCTGCCGGAGCGAGAGCGTCTGGTCCTGGCGCTTTATTACGATGAAGAACTGAACTTGAAGGAAATCGGTGAGGTACTGGGGGTCAGCGAATCCCGGGTCAGCCAGTTGCATAGCCAGTGCGCCGCACGTCTGCGGGCTCGGCTTGGCGAGTGGCGTGCCAACTGAATCCACCGATTCCATGATTTGCCGCGCCTGCGGATACGCAGGCGTTTAGGACTGTACGGAGGTCTGACTTGGACAAGAACATGAAAATCCTCATCGTTGATGATTTTTCGACGATGCGACGGATCATCAAGAACCTCCTGCGCGATCTGGGGTTCACCAACACCGCCGAAGCTGACGATGGCGTAACGGCTCTGCCGATGCTGCAAAGTGGCAGTTTCGACTTCCTGGTGACCGACTGGAACATGCCCGGTATGACTGGGATCGATCTGCTGCGCGCTGTGCGTGCGGATGAACGCCTGAAAACCCTGCCGGTGCTGATGGTGACCGCCGAAGCCAAGCGCGACCAGATCATCGAAGCGGCCCAGGCCGGTGTAAACGGCTATGTGGTCAAGCCGTTCACGGCCCAGGTACTGAAGGAGAAGATCGAGAAGATCTTCGAACGAGTTAACGGCTGATGTTCGCCGCGAGGGCGCTATGGCAAACGATGATTCCTCTCTGGGCGAACTCGAGTCGACCCTGAAAGTCCATGCCACTCAGCTCGTCGAAAGCCTGGAAAAGGGCCGGTTCGGCGAGGCGGTGCAGCTGATCCATGAGCTCAACAAAGCGCGCGATCATGGTCTGTACCAAGAGGTCGGCAAGCTCACCCGCGAGTTGCACAACGCAATAGTCAACTTCCAGATCGACCCACGCATGCCGGAGGCCAAGGAGATCTCGCAGATCACCGATGCCACTGAACGGTTGTCCTATGTCGTGCAGATGACGGAGAAGGCGGCCAATCGCACGATGGATCTGGTCGAACAGAGTGCACCGCTGGTCAACGATCTCGGCGACGAGGCCAGAGATCTGTCCGCCGACTGGGGCAAGTTCATGCGCCGGGAAATGGGCGCCGATGCCTTCCGTGATCTAGCCAAGCGCATCGAGCTGTTCCTCGCCCGTAGCGAGCGCGACAGCCAGAAGCTGTCGGGCCAGCTCAACGATATTCTGTTGGCGCAGGACTATCAGGATCTGACCGGGCAGGTGATCAAGCGCGTGACGCAGCTGGTGACCGAGGTCGAGAGCAACCTGCTCAAACTGGTTCTGATGGCCAGCCACGTTGATCGTTTCGCCGGCATCCAGCATGACCATCAGCAGCTGCGTGCCGAGCAAGAACAACAAAAAGAGCCTTCCAAGGGTGAAGGTCCGCAGATTCATGCCGATAAGCGTGAAGACGTCGCCTCCAGTCAGGACGATGTTGACGATCTGCTATCCAGCCTTGGTTTTTAGGGCTCTAACAGAGCCTTTGGAGCGCACCGATGAGCTTCGACGCCGATGAAGAAATCCTCCAGGACTTCCTGGTAGAGGCCGGCGAAATTCTTGAGCAACTGTCCGAACAGCTGGTCGAGCTGGAGAGCCGCCCGGATGACATGGATCTGCTCAATGCGATCTTCCGCGGCTTTCACACCGTCAAAGGTGGCGCCGGATTTCTCCAGCTCAACGAGCTGGTCGAGTGCTGCCATATCGCGGAGAACGTCTTCGACATCCTGCGCAAGGGCGAGCGCCGCGTAAATGCGGAGCTGATGGATGTGGTGCTGCAGGCGCTGGATGCGGTAAACGAGATGTTCAGTCAGGTGCGTGAGCGTACTGAGCCAACGCCTGCATCTCCAGAACTGCTGGCGGCCCTGTCGCGGCTGGCTGAGCCTGAGAGCGCTGAGGAGCAGAGTGTCGAGCCCGAAGCGGAGCCTGAGGTGGAGGCTGAGGCAGAGGGCAGCGACATTACTGACAGTGAATTCGAGCAACTGCTCGATGCCATTGGTGAACAGCCTGCCGCCGAGAGCACCCCGACCGCTGCTGCGAGCGATGAAATCACTGACGACGAGTTCGAGGCATTACTCGACCAGCTGCATGGCAAAGGCAAGTTTGCTGAGCCTGTCGCGGAAACTCCTGTAGCGACAGCCCCTGCCGCTGCAGGTGGTGACGAGATCACTGATGATGAGTTTGAGGCGCTACTCGATCAGCTGCATGGCAAAGGCAAGTTTTCCGAGCCGGCTGCTGCTGCGCCTGCTGTCAGCGCGCCCGTTGCGCCGGCCTCTGGTGCTGGCGACAACATCACCGATGATGAATTCGAATCCCTGCTCGACGAGTTGCACGGCAAGGGCAAGTTCTCCGCGCCAGAGCCTGCCCAGGCTCCAGTAGCTGCTCCTGCGCCTGCGGCCAAACCTTCGGCAGCCGTTCCGGCCAAGAAGGTCGAGCCAGCCAAGCCTGCCGCGACAGCCAAGCCTGTTGCCAAGGCGGAGCCTGCCAAGTCGACTGCACCGGCTCCTGCTGCTGCCGCGCCTGCAGCCAGCGAAGCGGAAACCACAGTGCGGGTCGACACCGCGCGCCTGGACGAGATCATGAATATGGTCGGCGAACTGGTGCTGGTGCGTAACCGCCTGGTGCGCCTTGGCCTGAACAGTGGTGACGAGGCCATGGCCAAGGCCGTGTCCAATCTCGATGTGGTTACTGCGGATTTGCAGACTTCAGTGATGAAGACCCGCATGCAGCCAATCAAGAAGGTATTCGGTCGCTTCCCGCGCCTGGTTCGCGACCTGGCACGCAATCTGAAGAAAGAGATCAACCTGGAACTGATCGGCGAAGAGACCGACCTCGACAAAAACCTGGTCGAGGCCCTGGCCGATCCGCTGGTGCACTTGGTGCGTAACGCCGTCGATCACGGTATTGAAGGGCCGGACGAGCGCGAAGCGGCAGGCAAGGCCCGTGGTGGTAAGGTGGTTCTATCCGCTGAGCAGGAGGGCGACCACATCCTGCTGTCGATTTCCGATGACGGTAAGGGTATGGACCCGGAAATCCTCCGTGCCAAAGCGGTGGAGAAGGGGCTGCTGGACAAGGACGCCGCGGATCGCCTGAGCGAGAGCGAGTGCTACAACCTGATCTTCGCTCCCGGCTTCTCGACCAAGACCGAAATTTCCGATGTGTCCGGCCGTGGCGTCGGCATGGATGTGGTGAAAACCAAGATCTCCCAGCTCAACGGCATCATCAACGTGCATTCGGTTAAGGGCCAGGGCTCGAAGATCATCATCAAGGTGCCGCTGACCTTGGCGATCATGCCGACGCTGATGGTGATGCTGGGTACTCAGGCCTTCGCCTTCCCGCTGGTCAACGTCAACGAGATCTTCCATTTGGATCTGTCGCGCACCAATGTGGTCGATGGCCAGGAAGTGGTCATCGTGCGCGACAAGGCGCTGCCGCTGTTCTACCTCAAGCGTTGGCTGGTCAGTGGTGCTTCCAATGAGGAGCAGCGTGAGGGGCATGTGGTGATCCTCACGGTTGGTAGCCAGCGCATCGGTTTTGTCGTCGATCAACTGGTAGGGCAGGAAGAGGTGGTAATTAAGCCGCTCGGCAAGATGCTGCAGGGTACGCCCGGAATGTCCGGCGCGACCATCACCGGTGACGGTCGCATCGCCCTCATCCTCGACGTGCCCAGTATGCTCAAGCGCTACGCGCGTCGCCTCTGACCGAATTCCGACCGGCTGGGCCGGTCGCTCTGGAGTGTTTATGGCAGTCAAAGTCCTGGTGGTGGATGACTCCGGCTTCTTCCGCCGCCGGGTCTCGGAAATTCTTTCCGCCGACCCTGAAATCAAGGTGGTCGGTACCGCCACCAACGGCCGCGAAGCCATCGATCAGGCGCTGGCGCTCAAGCCTGACGTGATCACCATGGATTACGAGATGCCGATGATGGACGGCATCACTGCGGTGCGAAACATCATGCAGCGTTGTCCGACGCCGGTACTGATGTTCTCCTCGCTGACCCACGAGGGTGCTCGCGTCACCCTCGATGCGCTGGATGCCGGCGCGGTGGACTACCTGCCGAAGAATTTCGAGGACATCTCGCGCAATCCGGAGAAGGTCAAAGCCATGCTGTGCGAGAAGGTGCATACCATCGCACGCAGCAATCGCCGCTTCAGCACCTTCAGTCCGTCGCCTGCGGCCGCGCCAGCCTCGGCAGCAGCGCGCCCGGCAAGCCCTGCGTCGCCGGTGCCCACTACCCGTACCGGCACTGCCCCTGCCGTTCCGACTGGCAGTAGTGCGGCCCCAAAACGTAAAGCCTACCGGCTGGTCGCTATCGGTACCTCTACCGGTGGACCGGTAGCGCTGCAGCGGGTGCTGACTCAGCTGCCGGCCAATTTTCCAGCGCCCATCCTGCTGATCCAGCACATGCCAGCTGCCTTTACCAAGGCCTTCGCCGAGCGCCTGGATAAGCTGTGCCGCATTTCCGTCAAGGAAGCTGAAGACGGTGATGTGCTGCGTCCCGGCTTGGCTTTGCTGGCGCCGGGAGGCAAACAGATGATGGTCGACCCCCGCGGTGCGGTGCGCATTCTGCCGGGAGATGAGCGCCTGAATTACAAACCCTGTGTCGATATCACCTTCGGCTCGGCTGCCAAGTCGTTCGGCGACAAGGTATTGGCGGTCGTGCTGACCGGCATGGGTGCCGATGGTCGCGAGGGCGCGCGCCTGCTCAAGCAGGGTGGGGCTCAGGTCTGGGCGCAGGATGAGGCCAGTTGTGTGATCTATGGCATGCCGATGGCGGTGGTGAAGGCCAACCTGGCCGATGCGGTGTATAGCCTGGACGATATTGGCCGGCATCTGGCCGAGGTCTGCGTCTGATGGATGTACTCAGCCTCATTGGCGTGATCCTGGCATTTGTCGCCATCATTGGTGGCAACTACCTGGAGGGCGGCCACGCGGGCGCCTTGCTCAATGGGCCGGCGGCGCTGATTGTCATTGGCGGCACCCTGGGGGCTGCTTTTCTCCAGGCGCCCATGAATGTGTTCAAGCGCTCGCTGGCGATTCTGCGCTGGATCCTTTTCCCTCCACATATCGATCTGGCCGGCGGTATCAACCGCGTGGTCGGCTGGAGCATGAGTGCGCGCAAGGAGGGGCTGCTCGGGCTGGAGCCCGTGGCCGATGCAGAGCCCGACCCCTATGCGCGCAAAGGCCTGCAGCTGCTGGTTGACGGCACCGAGCCGGAGGCTATTCGCAGCATCCTCGAGGTCGATCTTTACACCCAGGAGGCGCGGGATATCCAGGCGGCCAAGGTCTACGAGAGCATGGGCGGTTATGCGCCGACCATCGGTATCATCGGCGCGGTGATGGGGCTGATTCACGTAATGGGTAACCTGGCTGACCCTAGCAAGTTGGGCAGCGGTATTGCTGTGGCCTTCGTCGCGACCATTTACGGCGTGGCTTTTGCCAACCTCCTCTTGCTACCGGTGGGCAACAAGCTCAAGGCTATCGCCATGCGTCAGTCGCGTTACCGAGAAATGCTGCTGGAGGGCATTCTTTCCATCGCCGAGGGTGAGAACCCGCGCTCCATCGAGCTGAAGCTGCAAGGCTTCATGGATTGACCTCATGCCTCGGCGCCGTCATCACGAAGAGCATGAGAATCACGAGCGTTGGTTGGTTTCCTACGCGGACTTCATCACCCTGCTTTTCGCTTTCTTCGTGGTGATGTATTCGATCTCCTCAATTAACGAGGGCAAGTACAAAGTGCTCTCGGAAAGCCTGGTAGGCGTGTTCAGTGAACCTGAGCGAGCGATAAAACCCATACCTATTGGCGATGAGCGGCCGCGTACCACCGAGCCGGACCGCTCGATGATCGAGGACACCCCCAATAGCAGTAGCAGTGCGGAGCCGAGCGACCCGTTGCAAGAGATTGCCGCGAGCATGCGCGATGCCTTTGGCGATCTCATAGCCGCCGAGCAGCTGACCGTGCGCGGCAATGAGTTGTGGGTGGAGATCGAGCTGAATTCGAGCCTGCTGTTCCCCAGCGGCGACGCTATCCCCAACGAGATGGCCTTTATCCTGATCGAGAAGGTAGCCAAGATCCTTGCGCCTTATGAAAACCCTGTGCATGTAGAGGGTTTTACCGACAATCTGCCGATCAATACGACGCAGTTTCCTAGCAACTGGGAACTGTCGGCGGCGCGGGCCGCGAGCATCGTACGCATGTTGGCAATGGATGGCGTCAGAGAAGGACGTCTGGCGGCTGTCGGGTATGGCGAATTTCAGCCGGTGGCGGACAATGCGACTGCCGAGGGCAGGGCGCGCAATCGACGGGTCGTACTGGTGATCTCGCGCAACCTGGATGTGCGACGTAGCATCAGTGGTGTGGGGGCGGGCAATGCCCGGCCGGATGCCGCGCTGCAGCGCGCTGGCACGCAATCTGCACCGACCTCCTCTGTAGTGACACCTCCGACTGGTGGTGCCAATAATTCGACGCCTTCACCATGAGGCACCATCCCATTCTCGGTTGGGCGACGGCCATGCCGGGAGGACGAGAACGATGAAAGTCTGGGCAGTAGCCAATCAGAAAGGCGGGGTCGGCAAGACCACCACATCCATTGCTCTGGCGGGCCTGCTGGCGGATGCCGGCAAGCGAGTCGTAGTGGTCGATCTGGACCCCCATGGCTCGATGACCAGCTATTTCGGGCACGATCCGGATACGCTGGAGCACAGCACCTTCGACCTGTTCCTGCATCAGGGAGGTGTGCCGAGCGGGTTGCCGGCCACCCTGCTGCGTTCCACTAGCCATGAAAATATTTCCTTGCTGCCGTCCAGCACCGCTTTGGCTACGCTGGAGCGCCAATCGCCGGGGCAAAGCGGCCTGGGTTTGGTGATCGCCAAGACCTTGGCGCAGCTGTGGGATAAGTTTGACCACGCCATCATCGACAGCCCCCCGCTACTTGGCGTGCTGATGGTCAATGCGCTGGCTGCCAGCCAGCAGCTGGTTATCCCTGTGCAGACCGAGTTTCTGGCGGTCAAAGGCTTGGAGCGCATGGTCAGTACCCTGGCTATGATTAACCGCTCGCGCAAGCAGGCCTTGCCCTATGTGATAGTACCCACGCTGTTCGACCGGCGTACCCAGGCTTCTCTGAGTACGCTGCGGGTGTTGCGTAACAGCTATCCGGATCACCTCTGGCAGGCCTATGTGCCGGTGGACACGCGCCTGCGTGATGCCAGTCGTGCCGGTTTGACGCCATCCCAGTTCGATGCCAACAGTCGCGGTGTGATTGCTTACCGCGCGTTGCTCAAACACCTGCTGGCAGCACAGCCTGCCTCTCAGGTAGCCTGACGTGGCGACTATGCTGAACAAGGTGAGTTCAAGTCCGCGCGCCTAGCTGCCGATAGTCTGTACATGCCTTTATTCTGGATCACTCTATGAGTCGCATAGCTACTCCCTCAAACCGCTCACAACAGGCCCTGCAGTCCTATCTGGATGCCCTGTTGCAGGAGGCGGCTGTCGAGCTGGAGCAGAGCGAAGGCCTCGACGATTTCGAGGCAGCGGTGCTGGAGGAACAGATCCGCGATGCTCGCCGCGAGGAGCCTGTGTCCGTGCTGGCCAAGCCGTTTGCTGTGGCTGAGCCGCCGCCGCAGATACTGCCGACCATCGGGCTCAAGCTGGCTGAGTTGCGTATGCCGGAAGTGCCGGTTGAGCCTATTGTCGAGCCGGTTCAGGAAGTCGCTCTACAGGAAGCTATCCAGCCTGCGGTTGCGGATCTGGACGGTCGACCAAGTTGGGCCGATGAGCCATTCGAGTGCTTGTTGTTCGATGTGGCGGGGTTGACCCTGGCAGTGCCGCTGGTTTGCCTGGGTTCGATCTATCCGCTGGATGGCGCCGAATTAACGCCTCTGTTTGGCCAGCCCGATTGGTTTCTGGGCATCCTGCCGTGCCAGGCAGGCAACCTCAAGGTGCTCGACACGGCGCGCTGGGTCATGCCTGAGCGCTACCGCGACGATTTCCGCGAAGGGCTGCAGTACGTGATCTCGGTTGAGGGGTTCGAGTGGGGCCTGGCCGTGCATCAGGTAAGCCGCTCCATCCGACTGGATCCCAGCGAAATCAAGTGGCGCAGCCAGCGCTCGCAGCGCCCTTGGCTTGCAGGTACGGTAATCGAACACATGTGCGCGTTGCTGGATGTTTCGGCCTTGGCCGGGATGATCGCCAGTGGCGCCACGCGCAACGGGAGCGCTGGCCCGCACTGATTGCTGGCAAGGGCTCTATAGTTAACGACAAGCGGGCCAACCCGCAAACGCCGCCAGAGCGGCCATCAGACCGAGGCTAGGGACATGAAGAAATCGTCAGCGCAAGGTTCCGAAGATCCAATTCTGCAGTGGGTGACCTTCCGCCTGGATAACGAAACCTATGGCATCAACGTGATGCAGGTGCAGGAAGTCCTGCGTTACACCGAGATCGCGCCGGTTCCCGGTGCGCCAGCCTATGTGCTCGGCATCATCAACCTGCGTGGCAATGTGGTGACGGTCATCGACACTCGCCAACGTTTCGGTTTGTCGCCGGCACCGGTGACAGACAATACCCGCATCGTCATCATCGAGGCGGACAAGCAGGTAGTCGGCATCCTGGTCGACAGCGTTGCCGAAGTGGTTTATCTGCGCCAGTCCGAAGTGGAAACCGCGCCGAACGTTGGTAATGACGAGTCTGCCAAGTTCATTCAAGGCGTGTGCAACAAGAATGGCGAGCTGCTGATTCTGGTCGAGCTGGACAAGATGATGACCGAGGAAGAGTGGTCCGAGCTGGAGAGTATCTGACTCATGCTGGAGATCGCGCTGGCCGTGCTGACGCTGTTCTGCGTGCTGCTCGCAGTCGCCTGTTATCAGTTGTCACTGAAGCTACGACAGCAGGCTGATATGCAGAAGGAGCGCGATGCCATGCGCGATCAGCGGCTGAAGGAGCTAAGCAAGCGCCTGGATGCCTACCTGACCGGTAGCATTCGCATGGGTGAGGAGCTGCATGAGTTGCGTAGGGTAGTAGCTCCGCTACCGGACAAGCTGACCCAGATCGAGCAGCGCGACCCTACCAGTCTGTCCTTCACGCAGGCAGCGCGGCTGGTCGGAATGGGCGCCAGTGCCGACGATTTAACCCAGTCGTGCGGCCTCAGTCAGGCCGAAGCGGAGTTGGTCAGCCGCCTGCACAAGGCGCAGAAGCAGCGCTCCTGAATTAGCCAAGCCGCTGGCTCCAGGCTTCTTGCGCACGGCTGAAGGCATTTTCACGGGGCTCGCCCAGTGCGCGAAAGGCCAAGGCCAGGGTGCTGAGTACGGCCAGGCGGCCGTAGCTGTCTTCCACCTCTCCATTCCAGAAGGCCAGCAAGAATGCTGGCTCCAGGCTTTCCGGCTTGATGTGGCGCTGTCCGGAGAGTGCCGGCCATTCCTCATCCCAGTTGCTGCCGTTCTCGCTGCCAAAGAGATGGCAGGCGCCGTCAGGGTTTACTTCGATCTCTCCGCCTTCCCCTTTGATGACCACGACGCGGTCACCCAGCAGCTGGCTGGCCTCGCGGTGCACTGCCTGGTAGCCAGGGTGGAAGATGCTCTGCAGGCCGACAGTCGCGCCCAGTGGGTTGAGAATGCGTGCCAGCGAGTGGATGGGCGAGCGCAAACCGAGGGTATTGCGCAGGTCAATCATGCGCTGCAGCTGAGGCGCCCAGGCGCCCAGCGGAGTAAAAGCCAGGTTGTGGGTGTCGAGCGCCTTGGCCACTGCCGGCCAGTTATGGCAGAGCGGAATTTCCAGGCCATCGAGCAGCTGTTCGCTATACAGGCGGCCAGCGGTATGGGCTCCACCGCCGTGAATCAGGATGCGCAGGCCGCTGCGTGCCAGTGCCTTGATGGCCAGCAGGAACCAGGGTAGATGTCGCTTCTTACCGGCGTAGGTCGGCCAATCGATGTCCACGGCGATGGCTGGGGCCTGCAGGCGCGCACGAATGGCTTCGGTGAAGCCGGCGAGCTCTTCGGCACTTTCTTCCTTGTGTCGCAGCAGCATCAGGAAAGCGCCTAGTTGGGTGTCTTCGACCTTGCCGTCCAGCAGCATGCCCATGGCCTCGCGAGCTTCCTCTCGGGTCATGTTGCGGGCGCCGCGCTTGCCTTTGCCGAGAATGCGCACGAACTGGGCGAAGGGGTGTTCCGGTGGGGCGACAAGGTTCATGGCGTGCTCAGAGGCAATTCGTGGGTTTGGGTAGACCGGCGAGCTTGGCGGCGAGCTTGGCGGGCGTGCCGTTGAAGAGGCGATTCAGGTGCAGGCTATTACCTGTCTCAGGGCCAAGCTTCAAGGTTGCGTACTTGATCAGCGGCCTGGTGGCGGGCGATAGCTGGAATTCGGCATAGAACTCGCGCAGCAACTCGATGATGGCCCAGTGCTCAGGGGTCAGCACAAGCTCCTCGCGAGCAGCCAAGGCATAAGCCACGCTGGGCGACCAGTCTTTCAGCTCGACCAGATAGCCGTCCTTGTCCAGGGCAATGTCTTTTCCTTCGACTTGAAGCGTGTTCATAGCCAGCTGTTGACCTTGGCGTATTGGCCGCAGAGTTCGACGAAAGTGGGGTAGTCGATAGCCTGTGCACGCTCGGGCAGGAGGAGGGCGCGTGCCGCAAGATCCTCCGCCAATGCGTATATAGCGATAGAGGCGGGCATCAACTCAAGAGCCTGCAGTTGTGCAGTGCCGGGCTGCAGGGCATATACCGCGTCGCCGCACAGCAGCACGCCGTCTTCCGGACCTAGCAGGCGTAGGCAGCTGCTCAGGCGGCTATCGCTGAACGGGGAATGGGAAAGCAGGTGCAGAGTGGCCATCAGATGGTTACCAGCATGTCGTAACGGTCGAGTAGCAGGTTCAGCGCGGCGTCGTCCAGGCGCTCCACCGGCAGTGTGAGCTGTGCATCGCCAAGACCGCGCTCATTCAGGCTGCGTTCTGCGGCGTAGAGCGAGTCGACGCCAAACAGGGGTAGTGCCTGCAGGTTGGCGCTCAGATCCTTCTGTTCCAGAGTCAGAGGCTGCTGATTGGGCGCCAGTTGGAATACGCCATCGTCGAGAAACAGCAGGCCGATGGGCAGGTCGTAGGCCCCGCCTGCCAACGCGATATCCAGGGCCTCGCGTGCCGCCGGTCCCGACCAGGGGGCCTGGCGGGTGATGATCAGCATCGACTTGCTCATCACTGGCCTCCGAAGCTGATCAGACGGTCGGCCATTTGTGCGGCTTCATGTAGCTGTCCTAAACCGGAGAGCTCCCACGGGGCTTCCAGATTGGCTGCCGGCTTGCGATGGCGTTGTGCCTCGTCGCGGCTGAGCACCCCGCGGCGCAGGGCGGCAGCGATGCACACTACGGCGTCGAGTTGATGGGTTTGCACAAACTCCCGCCATTCGCGTGGTAGATCGACTTCGTCCTGGGGACTGACCGGGTTGCTGGCCGCGCTATGCACGCCGTCCTGATAGAAAAACAACCGCGTGATCTGATGTCCTCCCGCCAGCGCGGCTTGTGCAAAGCGCAGGGCTCGGCGTGAGGATGGTGCGTGGCCTGGGGCGAACAGAGCGATGGCGAATCTCATGGATCTTCCGGGTGTCGATACTCACGCCATGATAAACGCTGACAGTTGTGTAAACACGAAAAAGCCCGCCGAAGCGGGCTCTAACGTAGCGGTTGGCAATTAGTCGTCGCTGCCCATGATGCCGAAGATTTGCAGCAGGCTGATGAACAGGTTGTAGATCGACACATACAGGCTGATGGTGGCCATCACGTAGTTACGCTCGCCGCCATGGATGATGGCGCTGGTCTGGAACAGGATGCAGGCTGAGGAGAACAGTACGAAACCAGCGCTGATAGCCAGTTGCAGGCCGCTGATTTCGAAGAACAGGCCCGCGATCATGGCCCCCAACAGTACGAAGAAGCCTGCGGTAATGAAGCCTGCGAGGAAGCTCATGTCCTTGCGGGTGGTCAGTACGTAAGCGGACAGGCCGAAGAATACGAGGGCGGTCATGGCGAACGCGGAACTGATGATGTCGCCGCCGTTGGCCATACCCAGGTAGCTATTTAGAATCGGGCCAAGGGTGTAGCCCATGAAGCCCGTCAGGGCGAACGTGGTCAGCAGGCCCCAACCGGAGTTACGTAGTTTCATGGTGGCGAAGAACAGGCCGTAGAAACCAACCAGGGTGATGATGAGGCCTGGGTGCGGCAGATTCAGTTGGGCGCTGAAAAAGGCGCAGATGGCACTGAATACCAGGGTCATTGCCAGCAGGCTGTAGGTGTTGCGCAGCACCTTGCTGATTTCCAGCTGATCCGCTTGCGCGTGGGCGAGGGCGTAGTCTTGCTCGTGCATGGTGGCGCTCCTGATTGACGAGATGGAATCCGTAATGCGTTGCCCGGATCATAACAGAGCCTTTTCACCTGCCAACGCCGAGAGTTTGACAGTGTGTTGCGTTCCGGTAGTATGGCGACCCGCGAATGCGGAGGTGTGGCCGAGTGGTTTAAGGCAACGGTCTTGAAAACCGTCGATGGGAAACTATCCGTGAGTTCGAATCTCACCGCCTCCGCCATATTCTGCGCCTGAGGGTCGCCGCCAAGTACGGTTTTCTGGCGTTTGCTTTCTGACGAATATGCGCCAAGCTTGGTTCGTTGAAGCAAGTTGCGGCAGTTTGGTTCAGCGAGGTGTCGCTTGATTAAGGTGCTGGTGGTCGACGACCACGATCTGGTTCGTACAGGCATTACCCGCATGCTGGCCGATATCGACGGTCTGCAGGTGATCGGGCAGGCTGACTCCGGCGAGGAAGCCCTGCTGAAAGTTCGCGAGCTCAAGCCTGATGTCGTGCTGATGGACGTCAAAATGCCTGGCATCGGCGGCCTTGAAGCGACTCGCAAGCTGCTGCGTAGCCACCCGGATCTTAAAGTCGTCGCGGTCACCGCCTGTGATGACGACCTTTTCCCCACGCGATTGTTACAGGCGGGTGCTGCGGGCTATCTGACCAAAGGCGCTGCGCTGGAGGAAATGGTGCAGGCTGTACGCATGGCCTTTGCCGGTCAGCGCTATCTCAGCCCGCAGATTGCCCAGCAATTGGCGCTCAAGTCCTTCCAGCCAAACGGTGGTGGCTCACCATTCGATCAGCTCTCCGAGCGGGAAATTCAGATCGCTTTGATGATTGCCAACTGCCAGAAGGTACAGGTCATCTCCGACAAGCTGTGCTTGTCTCCTAAAACGGTGAACACCTACCGTTATCGCATCTACGAGAAACTCGCGATCACCAGTGATGTGGAGTTGGCTCTGCTGGCTGTGCGTCATGGCATGGTCGACGCTGCAGGCTAAACGCTGTCTTGGCAGTAGACTGTAGCCCTACCTCGTAACGATGCGTTTCTGATGAGTTTCAGCGAAGAGTCTCCTTTATTCGATTCCAGCGCCTTCCTGGCCACCTGTAGTGGTAGGCCGGGTGTGTATCGGATGTTCGACGAGGCCGGCAAGCTGCTGTATGTGGGCAAGGCGTCCAATCTGAAAAAGCGCCTGGCCAGTTATTTCCGTAAGACCGGCCTGGCGCCGAAGACGGCGGCTTTGGTAGCGCGGATTGCCCAGGTCGAGACCACCATCGTTGCCAACGAGACTGAGGCTTTGCTGCTTGAGCAGACCCTTATCAAGGAATGGCGACCGCCTTACAACATCCTGCTGCGCGACGATAAGTCCTATCCCTATGTGCTGCTGTCCAGTGGCGAATATCCACGGTTAGGCATTCATCGTGGCGCGAAGAAGGAGAAGGGCCGCTATTTCGGGCCTTACCCCAGTGCTGGTGCCATTCGTGAGAGCTTGGCGTTGCTGCAGAAGACCTTTCTGGTGCGCCAGTGTGAGGACAGCTATTTCAAGAACCGTACGCGGCCTTGCCTGCAGTATCAGATCAAACGCTGCAAGGCGCCCTGCGTCGGTCTGGTCGAGCCTGCCGAGTATGCCGAGGATGTGCGTCACTCAGTGATGTTCCTCGAGGGGCGCAGTAATGCTCTTGCCGATGAGCTCTCTGCGGCAATGGAGAAGGCCTCCATGGCCTTGGAGTTCGAGCGTGCCGCCGAGCTGCGCGACCAGGTTGCGTTGCTGCGGCGTGTGCAGGATCAGCAGAGCATGGAGGGCGGCAATGGCAACGTCGATGTTGTGGCATCTATGGTCAACCCGGGTGGGGCCTGTGTGCATCTGATCAGCGTGCGCGGAGGACGTGTGCTGGGCAGCAAGAACTTCTTTCCGCAAGTCGGTATCGAGGAGGATGGCGGGAGTGTTCTGGCAGCCTTCCTGGCGCAGTACTACCTGGCCAATCAGGAGCGCGAGCTGCCGGGCGAGCTGATTGTCAATCACGCCCATGAAGATCTCTCGACGGTCGCGGCAGCCATAGCCGAGCTGCGTGGTTGCGATGTGACCATTACCCACCGGGTGCGGGGTACACGGGCGCGCTGGCAGCAGCTGGCTGTCACCAATGCCGAGCAGGCGCTTGGCGCACGATTAGCCAATAGACAGCACGTGGCGGCGCGCTTCGACGCGCTGGCCGAAGCACTGGATCTGGCTGAAGTGCCTCAGCGCCTGGAGTGCTATGACATCAGTCATTCCAGTGGTGAGGCTACTGTGGCCTCTTGTGTGGTATTCGGTCCGGAGGGGCCGCTGAAGAGCGACTACCGCCGCTTCAATATCGAAGGCGTCACGGCGGGTGATGATTACGCGGCCATGCATCAGGCCTTGCTACGACGTTTCGGTCGGATCAAGGAGGGCGAGGGCAAATTACCCGACATTCTCTTGGTAGATGGTGGCAAGGGGCAGATGGCTATGGCTCGTGATGTTCTGCAGGAGCTGGCGGTGCCTGATCTGATCCTTCTGGGAGTGGCCAAGGGCGTCACGCGTAAGCCGGGCCTGGAAACGCTCTACCTGAACGACGCCGAGCACGAGTTCACGCTGCCGGCTGACTCGCCAGCCCTACACTTAATCCAGCAGATTCGTGATGAAGCCCACCGCTTTGCCATCACCGGACACCGCGCGCGCCGCGGTAAGGCTCGGCGCACCTCCAGCCTGGAGGAGGTGGCAGGTGTGGGGCCGAAACGCCGACGCGATTTGCTCAAGCACTTCGGCGGGCTTCAGGAGCTCAATCGCGCCAGCGTCGATGAAATTGCCAAAGCACCGGGCATCAGTAAAAAGCTCGCGGAGTCGATTTATGCAGTACTGCACAGCGAGTAGAATGCGCGCTTATCTCGCTGGTCAGTGGTTCCGATGAACATCCCAAACCTGCTCACCGTTCTGCGCGTCGCTCTGATACCTGTTTTTATCCTCTTCTTCTATCTGCCGCTTTCCTGGAGTTATTGGGCGGCCAGCGGTGTGTTTGCTCTGGCTGCGGTGACGGACTGGTTCGATGGCTATCTGGCCCGCCGCTGGGAACAGAGCACCCCATTTGGCGCTTTCCTGGACCCGGTCGCGGATAAACTGATGGTCGCCGTGGCCCTTGTGCTGCTAGTGGAGGAGCACGCCAATCTCTGGCTGACCTTGCCTGCGGTGATCATTATTGGTCGTGAAATCGTGGTTTCGGCGTTGCGGGAGTGGATGGCGGAGCTGGGGGCTCGAGCGCAGGTGGCGGTTTCGAACCTGGGCAAATGGAAAACCGCTGCGCAAATGCTGGCGCTGATCATCCTGTTGGCCAACCCATCTCAACTGACGCTGTGGGTCGGCATCGGTTATGCCCTGCTTCTGGTGTCGGCCGCACTCACCCTGTGGTCGATGGTGCAGTACCTTCTGGCTGCCTGGCCGCACCTCAGCATCGATGCCCAAAAGAAATAAAGTATTTTCGAATCAAGGGGTTGACGCGGCGTTTTCAATCTATAGAATGGCGCCCGTCACTAAGACAACGCGGGAATAGCTCAGTTGGTAGAGCACGACCTTGCCAAGGTCGGGGTCGCGAGTTCGAGTCTCGTTTCCCGCTCCAGTTTTACGCGAGTCGCCAAGGCGGCTCGTTTGATTTAAGGCTGAGTTGCAGAGTGGTTATGCACCGGATTGCAAATCCGTGAACGCCGGTTCGATTCCGACCTCAGCCTCCAATAAAAAGCCCTGTAAATTAATGATTTACAGGGCTTTTTTATTGCTGCATAAAAAGCGCCAATGACTTGCCGGGGCTTAGAGCGGCGTATATAGTCCAGCCCCTTAGCACAGCGCTACCGCCCGAATGGCGAAATCGGTAGACGCAGGAGACTTAAAATCTCTCGACCGAAAGGTCGTCCCGGTTCAAGTCCGGGTTCGGGCACCATCTACTCTATCTCGCAGGCCCCGCAACGACGGCGCGTGCCATGAAACCCAAATCTAACCGGCCTTTGTGCCGGTTTTTTTATGGGTTTTTGGGGGAGGTGATGGTTTGGGGTTGGTGCCTCCTCTCGGGCGGATTTTCCTCTGGCTATAATCGGCCCTCCGTGACAAGGAGTGTGTATGCCCATCGACAAGGCTTATCTGTCGCATATGGCTGCGGTGGCGTGGTTCGTTATCTGTTGGCTGGGATATACCCGCTATGCCACCTGGAAGGCTCGTGATACGGCGTGCCTGGCCAGTGTGATGCATCTTTACCGTGAAGACTGGATGCGTCGTTTGCTGCTGCGCGATAACCGTATCGCCGATGCGAGTGTGATCGGCAATCTCGAGCGTAACGCTTCGTTTTTTGCTTCCAGTACCCTGATTATCCTCGCCGGTGTGTTGACCGTGCTGGGCTCATCGGATCGTGCCGTTTCTCTACTGCAGGATTTGCCACTGGTGCAGGTGGCCAGTCGTGAGCTGTCCGAGCTGAAACTGATTTGTCTGGCGATGGTGTTCGTTTACGCCTTCTTCACGTTCAGCTGGTGCATGCGGCAATACAACTTTGCTGCGGTGCTGGTGGGGTCTGCGCCATTGATTGGTGAGCGTGATGTGTCCGAGTTGGAGCGTAAAGCCTTCGCTACTCGTGCGGCGCGTGTGGTGTCGATGGCGGCCAATCAATTCAACTTGGGACTGCGAGCCTATTACTTTGGGCTGGCGACTCTGGGCTGGTTCATCAATCCCTGGTTTTTCATGTTGCTGACGACGGGAGTGGTGCTTGTGTTGTATCACCGCGAGTTCCATTCCGATGTGCTCAAGGTGATGGTGTATTCACAAACTGCCGCGGAGCCGGCTAAGGAGAAAAGCGAATGACTTTGCCGCTGTGGTGCTTGTTTTTCAGTGCGGTGCTGATTTTTCTAGCCAAGGCGCCGGTGGCCAAGGCAATGGCCGAGGAGGGCGGTGGGCGTTACGACAATCACCATCCGCGTGCTCAGCAGGCGCGGCTGACGGGATTCGGGGCGCGTGCCTTAGCAGCGCACCAGAACAGTTTCGAGGCGTTTCCACTATTCGCGGCCGGAGTATTGGTGGGGCATGTGACACAGACTCAGGGCAGTTTGATCGATACCTTGGCTGTGCTGTTCGTGGTGTCGCGCGTGCTCTACTTGCTGTTGTATTGGGCGGACATGGCCTGGCAGCGCAGTGTCGTCTGGGTGATTGGGTTGGCGTGTAGTCTGTTACTGCTGCTCAGCCCTGCGCTGGGCTGAACGAAGAAGGCCCGCATTTGCGGGCCTTCTTCGTGGTTACTGACCGTCGATGGCGTCTTTGGCTTCGTCGCCAGCTTCTTCCATGGCATTGGCGGCGTCTTCTGCGGCGTCTTCGATTTTCTCACCGGTGGTCGGCTCACGACCCAGGACTTCATCGGTTTTCTGTTTGAGTGCTTCACCGGTGTCTCGGGCGGCATCACCCATCGACTCTACTGCCTCGGCAGCGCTTTCCTTGGCGGACTCCATCTTGTCTTCCGGGGTTTCCTCGCACGCGGCCAGTGTCAGCATGGCAGCTAGCAACGCGGCATAGGTAATGGGCTTGCGCATAGTCGAATCTCCTTTCGGTGGCTTTCGAGGGCTATCCTCAAACAGAAGATGAGAGGGTGCTGTTCCGGTCAAAGTTCCGTTGATTTTGGTCGTGATGTTGGTGTGCTGCAACCAGCCCTGTCTGGCAGGTCTTGTGGGCGGTTATGATGCGCGCCTTTTGTCCGATCGTTTTGGGGATGGCATCTATGAGTGATAACCCTGTTCTAGAGCGTGCGCAGCGCTTTCTGGCAGCGCTGCGTCATTGCCAAGTGCTGGGGCTTGGCGTGCATGAGGCGACGCCGCGGGGCCTGACTCTACGCCTGCCCTACAGCGCGCAGATTATCGGTAACCCGGAGACTGGAGTGATTCACGGCGGTGCCATTACCACGCTGATGGACACGACTTGCGGTATTTCCACGGTTTGTGTGCTGCCGGAGTTCGAGATCTGTCCGACCTTGGATTTGCGTATTGACTACATGCGCCCCGCCGAGCCGCACAGGGATGTATATGGCTTTGCCGAGTGCTTCCGGGTGACCGAAAACGTGATCTTCACCCGTGGTTACGCCTATCAGGATGACCCCGCAGAGCCTATTGCCCACGTGGTGGGCGCTTTCATGCGGATGGGCAAGGGGGCTCAGGGTGGCAGTGAGCTGAAAAGCAATATCCAGGGAGGTGTGTGATGACAGCGCTCAATCTGAACGCCCTGGTGCGGGAAGCTCATGAGAAGGACGATTACGACGCGCTGATCAGCCTGATTCCCTATGCCAAGCTGATTGGTATCGAGTGTCTGCGTCTGGGGGACGACATGGTGTTCCGTCTGCCGGCTAGCCAGGAGAACATCGGCAACCCGATTCTGCCGGCACTGCATGGCGGGGTGATTGCCGGCTTCATGGAGCATGCAGCCATGCTGCATCTGTTGATGTTCATGGGTATTCCACATTTGCCGAAAATCATCGACTTCTCGATAGATTACCTGCGTGCCGGTCATTATCGTGACACCTATGCCCAGTGCCAGGTTTGGCGTCAGGGGCGGCGCGTGGCCAATGTCGCCATTACGGCCTGGCAAACCAACCAGACCGAACCCATTGCCACTGCGCGCGCCCATTTCAAGGTCGACGAACCCTGAGCGCAGGCGACTCGAATAATAATCAAGGAAACTTGAATGGATGCGTTGTTGATCCTCGGCGGTCTGTTGTTGATTTTGGCCGGGCTGGTCTGGTTGGTGATGCTGGCCTTTTCCACCAGTCTGCTGTGGGGCTGGGGTAGTCTGATTCCTCCCATTACCCTGGTTTATGTGCTGCGCCACTGGCGTACGGCGCGCAAGGCTCTGGTGGTGTCGGCTCTGGGGTGTATTCCTCTGGTTGTGGGGCTGGTGATGCTGGCCAGCCAGGATGCGGCACGTCTGGAGGCCATTCTCAGCCTGCGCTGGCTTAAAGAGGCACCTAAGCCGCCTGCCGAGCTGAATATTCGCCTTCATGGTGAGTTGAATGGTCAGCCGTTTTCGCCGCAGTACGCCGAATTGATCGATAACGTGCTGATCCTGCGTGAAGGGGAAGACTTCTTTGCTCGTCGCGAGGTGAAGATTCGTCTGCCGCAAGGCAGCAGCGGTGCGGTGCAACTGGATGTGCTGCCGGCTGATAGTGGGACGTTGCCGGAGGTGGAGATCAACTGGCTGCTGCCTGAGCAGGATTTGCCCGAGGCGCGGCGGTTGGACAAAGGCTATACCCTGCATCTGTCCCTGCAGCCTCTGCTGCCTAACAAGCTGCAGGGGGACTTCCACCTGGTGCTGCCTCCCTCGTTCAAAACCAGCCTGAGCGGCAGCCTGGAGCTGTTCTCTGACCGCCTGCGCTATCGTGATGGACGGGTGGATACGCGCTTCGACTCACGCGAAACGCTTGCACATGTTGTCGACGACTACCTGCAGCGGCGCTTCTCCACGCGCCTGGTGCAGTTGACTGAGTTGCCGGAAATAGCCTTTCCAGCCAAGCGCGTTCCGCTCGAGGTCGAGGCGCGGATCAATGGCGAGCCGCAGCAGCTCTCGCTGGTGCTGGAGAAGGAAGAGCTCGGCTGGCGCGTGAGCGGTGATCGTTACCCGGCGCTGTCGCCGGCTGCGCAGAATGCCACGCCCCTTGCGACCGCTCAGCCTAGGGACGTGGTGCCGGCGGCGGTGGAAGTTGCTCGCCCTAGCCTTGATCGGCGAGTGCGTTTCTCCTTGCCACGCCTGCAGCGCAATCCTGGCCAGTATCGCAACCTGCTGATGCGCGTAACGCGTAGCAGCGGCAGTTCTGTCGAGGGGCGGTTCGTGGGTATCGACAACGATGACAGCATCCGCCTGGCGCAACAGATGGGCGCTGGCGATGGTCAGGCGAGTTTCAGCTTCAAGCCTGAAGAAATCGCTCGTATCGAGCTGTTGGAGCCCTGATCCAGCAACTTTCCTGGGGCGGAAGTGATCGGGCTGATCGCCCAAGCTCTTGAAATATTTCTGGAAGTCCCCACATGCAGAACATCCGCCGCTGATGCGGCCTGTCCTGCATGTGGAGTTTGATGACCATGAGTGTGGAAACTCAAAAAGAGACCCTGGGCTTCCAGACCGAAGTGAAGCAACTGCTTCACCTCATGATTCATTCGCTGTATTCGAACAAGGAAATCTTCCTGCGTGAGCTGATTTCCAACGCTTCGGATGCCGCCGATAAGCTGCGTTTCGAGGCGCTGGCCAAGCCGGAGTTGCTCGAAGGTGGCGCCGAGCTGAAGATCCGCCTTTCCTTCGACAAAGACGCCAAGACCGTCACCCTCGAAGACAACGGCATCGGTATGAGCCGTGAGGAAGTCATCGCCCATCTGGGGACCATCGCCAAGTCTGGCACCGCCGACTTCCTTAAGAACCTTTCCGGCGACCAGAAGAAAGACTCGCACCTGATCGGCCAGTTCGGCGTGGGCTTCTACTCGGCTTTTATCGTGGCTGACCAGGTCGACGTGTTCACCCGCCGCGCCGGTGCAGCGGCCAGTGAAGGCGTGCATTGGTCGAGTAAAGGCGAGGGCGACTTCGAGGTTGCCACCATTGAGAAAGCCGAGCGCGGCACCCGCATCGTTCTGCACCTGAAGAGCGGCGAAGACGAGTTCGCCGACGGTTGGCGCCTGCGCAACATCGTCAAGAAGTACTCGGACCACATCGCCCTGCCGATCGAACTGCCGAAAGAGCACTATGGCGAGGAGAAAGACAAGCCGGCTGAGGTCGAGTGGGAAACCGTCAACCGCGCCAGCGCGCTGTGGACTCGCCCGCGCACCGAGGTGAAGGACGAGGAATACCAGGAGTTCTACAAGCACGTCGGCCATGACTTCGAGAACCCGCTGAGCTGGAGCCACAACAAGGTCGAGGGCAAGCTGGAGTACACCTCGCTGCTCTACGTACCGGGCCGCGCGCCGTTCGACCTGTACCACCGCGAAGCGCCCAAGGGCCTCAAGCTCTACGTGCAGCGCGTGTTCATCATGGATCAGGCAGACCAGTTCCTGCCGCTGTACCTGCGCTTTATCAAGGGCGTGGTCGACTCCAACGACCTGTCGCTGAACGTCTCGCGCGAAATCCTGCAGTCCGGCCCGGTGATCGACTCGATGAAGTCGGCGCTGACCAAGCGTGTGCTGGACATGCTGGAGAAGCTGGCCAAAGACAAGCCGGACGACTACAAGACCTTCTGGAAGGCGTTCGGTCAGGTGCTCAAGGAAGGCCCGGCGGAAGACTTCGCCAACAAGGAGAAGATCGCCAGCCTGCTGCGCTTCGCCTCTACCCATGACGAGTCCGGCGAGCAGAGCGTTGCCTTGGCCGACTACCTCGGCCGCGTCAAGGAAGGTCAGGACAAGATCTACTTCCTCACCGGCGAAACTTACGCGCAGATCAAGAACAGCCCGCACCTGGAAGTGTTCCGCAAGAAGGGTATCGAGGTGCTGCTACTGACCGATCGCATCGACGAGTGGCTGATGAGCTACCTGACCGAGTTCGACGGCAAGCAGTTTGTCGATGTGGCCCGTGGCGATCTGGACCTGGGCAAGCTGGATTCGGAAGAGGACAAGAAGGCCCAGGAGGAAGTGGCCAAGGCCAAGGAAGGGCTGGTCGAGCGCCTCAAGGGCGCGCTGGGCGAGCAGGTGGCCGAGGTGCGCGTGTCGCATCGTCTGACCGATTCGCCGGCGATCCTCGCCATCGGCGAGCAGGACCTGGGCCTGCAGATGCGCCAGATCCTCGAAGCCAGTGGGCAGAAGGTGCCGGAGTCCAAGCCGATTTTCGAGATCAACCCGCAGCACCCGTTGATCGAGAAGCTGGATGGCGAGCCGGACGAGGATCGCTTCGCCGATCTGTCGCACATCCTCTTCGATCAGGCGGCCCTGGCGGCCGGCGACAGCCTGAAGGATCCGGCTGCCTACGTGCAGCGCCTGAACAAGCTGCTGGTCGAGCTGTCTGCCTGATCTGTAGTGTTGTGCAAGAAGCCCGCTTCGGCGGGCTTTTTCATGTGTGTAGCAATAAAAAGGGCGTCCCTTGGGACGCCCTTTTCCGTACTGCGCGGCTTTAGACGATGACGCCCTGGCTGCGCAGGTAGTCGTCATAGCTGCCGCTGAAGTCGGTCACGCCGTTTTCGCTCAGCTCGATGATGCGGGTGGCCAGCGAGGAGACGAACTCGCGGTCGTGGCTGACGAAGATCAACGTGCCCGGGTAGTTTTCCAGTGCCAGGTTGAGCGCTTCGATGGACTCCATGTCCAAGTGGTTGGTCGGCTCGTCCATCACCAGCACATTGGGCTTCTGACAGGCCAGCTTGCCGAACAGCATGCGGCCTTGTTCTCCACCGGAAAGTACCTTGACCGACTTCTGGATCTCATCGGAAGAGAACAGCATGCGGCCCAGGGCGGCACGGATGTTCTGCTCACCGGTGGTCCACTGGCCCATCCACTCGAACAGGGTGTCATCGGCCTCGAAGTCGTGGGCGTGATCCTGGGCGTAGTAGCCCACCTCGGCGCTGTCGGTCCATTTAACGGCGCCGCTGTCTGGCGTCATTTCGCCGACCAGGGTGCGCAGCAGGGTGGTCTTGCCGATGCCGTTGGGGCCGATGATGGCCACACGCTCGCCGGCCTCGATCTGCACGCTGAAGTTCTTGAACAGCACCTTGTCGTCGAAGGCCTTGGAGATTTTCTCCAGGGTTACCGCCTGGCGGTGCAGCTTCTTGTTCTGGTCGAAGCGGATGAACGGGCTGACGCGGCTGGACGGCTTGACCTCTTCCAGCTGGATCTTGTCGATCTGCTTGGCGCGGCTGGTGGCCTGCTTGGCCTTCGAGGCGTTGGCCGAGAAGCGGCTGACGAAGGTCTGCAGTTCGGCGATCTGCGCCTTCTTCTTGGCGTTATCGGCCAGCAGGCGCTCGCGGGCCTGAGTCGAGGCGGTCATGTATTCGTCGTAGTTGCCTGGGAACAGGCGCAGCTCGCCGTAGTCCAGGTCGGCCATGTGTGTGCAGACCGAGTTGAGGAAGTGACGGTCGTGGGAAATGATGATCATGGTGCTGTTGCGCTGCACCAGGATGTTTTCCAGCCAGCGGATGGTGTTGATATCCAGGTGGTTGGTCGGTTCGTCCAGCAGCAGCACTTCTGGGTCGGAGAACAGCGCTTGGGCCAGTAGGACGCGCAGCTTCCAGCCAGGCGCCACTTCGCTCATCGGGCCGAAGTGCTGTTCCAGCGGAATGCCTAAGCCGAGCAGCAGCTCGCCGGCACGGGATTCGGCGGTGTAGCCGTCCATTTCGGCGAACTCGCCCTCCAGTTCACCGACCTTCATGCCGTCCTCTTCGCTCATCTCCGGCAGCGAATAGATGCGGTCGCGTTCGGCCTTGACCTTCCACAGTTCCTCGTGGCCCATGATCACGGTGTCGATCACGCTGAACTCTTCGTAGGCGAACTGATCCTGGCGCAGCTTGCCCAGGCGCACGTTGGGCTCAAGCATTACCTGGCCGGCGGAGGGTTCCAGATCGCCACCGAGGATCTTCATGAACGTCGACTTGCCGCAGCCGTTGGCGCCGATCAGACCGTAGCGATTGCCGTTGTTGAATTTGACGGAGACGTTCTCGAACAGCGGCTTGGCGCCGAACTGCATGGTGATGTTGGCGGTGGAGATCACGGCACGGTCCTGCAAGTAGAGAGGGTGAGGGCGGAGGGCACCCGAAAGGGGGCGCATTGTAGAGGGATTGGCATGGATTCGACAGGGCTGGCGGACGGTTTGCCTGTACTGCGGCGTGCTCTGGCGGCGAGATGGGGCGGTGAGAGGGATTATCTTCTTTAAAATTACGATAATAATTTAATGGTGATGAACACTATCGATGGCGATGATTTTTTAATCAGAAGGCGGGTGGCGATAGTGAAGGCGTGGATTCAGTCACGCAGCTTCAGGAGCCCGAATCATGAAAGCCATCGCCTTTGCCATTTTCTACACCGCTGCCTTGAGCACTTATTTCTCAACCCTGTCATTCGCGGGGCATGCAGAACAGGTTGTGCCGGTACAGCGCGCTCAGCCTGTATTGCTTGACACCGGGGCTTTGCTTCTGGATCGCCAGGCCTGAGGCTGTGTCTGTTTCGGCAGATTGGCCAGCAGCTTCCAGAGAGCAGCGCGGCTGGGATGAGCGAGTGATCCCGGGGAAGAAGCGGCTTGGTTGCGCCGGAGAACTGATTGTTCTGGTGCGGGAATGGCTGGTGTGCAGCTGGCCAGAGGGCATGGAGGCGTAGTGAAGGTCTCTGTGACTGCCCGCAGCCTGTGTGCAGTCGTCGTAAATACTTCGCTTCTGTTCGTGGCTCGGCTATAAGGCTCTCCGGTTTTGCCTGCGCGAGGCGGTCTTGTTCGAACTATCCCTCTATCTCGGCCTGTTCCTGTCGGCATTCGGTGCTGCGAGCCTATTGCCATTGCAATCAGAGGCGGTGCTGGTGGGGCTGCTGCTCCAGGGCGATCAGCCGGTGGCCAGCCTGCTACTGGTTGCCAGCGTTGGCAATGTGCTCGGCTCCGTGCTGAACGCGGCGCTGGGGCGAGGTATCGAACGCTTTCATGGCCGGCGCTGGTTTCCCGTGAGCGATCAGCGGCTGGCATGGGCCAAGACCCGGTATCGTCGTTACGGGCGCTGGACGCTGCTGTTGAGCTGGATGCCAGTCATCGGCGACCCGCTGACCCTGGTGGCAGGCGTGATGCGTGAGCCCTGGTGGAGCTTCCTGCTGCTGGTGACACTGGCCAAGTCCGCGCGTTATCTGGTTCTGGCGGCGCTTACCCTGGCTTGGTTCTGACGGCTTCAGTCTCGATAGAACACCTGGATCAGGTGATAGCCGAACTGGGTCTTTACCGGCCCGTGAACCTCGCGCAGGGCTTTCTTGAAGATCACTTGATCGACTGCGCGGACCATCTGCCCGGGACGAACTTCACCGAGGTCGCCACCTTTCTTGCCAGAGGGGCAGGTGGAGTACTTCCTTGCCAGCACATCGAAGGCTTCGCCGGCGGCGATGCGCTTCTTCAGGGCGACTGCTTCTGCTTCGGTCTTGACCAGAATGTGGCGTGCCATGGCCTTGGGCATGATGGATTCCTCATTTTGCGAGGGCGCTATTGTGCCAGCATTCCATGCGCCATCAGAATGGCGTCATTTTTCAGGCTTATAAGCTCGGTAAAGCTGGCCTACCTTGTTAACTCCACCTCGATGGAAGCGCGCCGATGGACCTCACTCATATGCTGAAAATCCTGGCCAGCCAGGATGGTTCCGACCTCTATCTGTCGACCGGGGCTCCGCCCTGCGCCAAGTTCAATGGCGTGCTCAAGCCGCTCAGCCAGGAGCCGCTCAAGCCGGGTGACGTGGCCGCCATTGCGGCCGGGGTGATGGATGCCGAGCAGCGCGTCGAGTTCGAGAAAGAGCTGGAGATGAACCTGGCCATCTCGGTGCCCAACGTCGGTCGTTTCCGTATCAACATTTTCAAGCAGCGCAACGAGGTCTCCATCGTTGCGCGCAACATCAAGATGGAGATCCCCAAGTTCGAGGATCTCAAGCTGCCTGAAGTGCTGCTCAAAACGGTGATGGAGAAGCGTGGCCTGGTGTTGTTCGTCGGCGGCACCGGCTCGGGCAAGTCGACCTCCCTGGCGGCGTTGATCGACTACCGCAACCGCAACAGCGGCGGGCATATCATCACCATCGAAGACCCGGTGGAATACGTGCACCGGCACAAGAAGTCGATCATCAACCAGCGCGAAGTAGGGGTGGACACCCGTAGCTTCCATGCCGCGCTGAAGAACACCCTGCGCCAGGCGCCGGACGTAATCCTGATCGGCGAGATCCGCGACCGCGAGACCATGGAGCACGCTCTGGCCTTCGCCGATACCGGCCACCTGGCCATTTCCACGCTGCATGCCAACAACGCCAACCAGGCGCTGGACCGCATCATCAACTTCTTTCCCGAGGAGCGCCGCCCGCAGCTGCTCAACGATCTGGGCAACAACCTGCGCGCCTTCGTTTCCCAGCGTCTGGTCAAAACCCTCGACGGCAAGCGCCGCGCCGCCGTGGAGGTGATGCTGGGTACTCCAACGGTGCGTGATCTGATCAAGCGCAACGAGTTCTCCGAGCTGAAAGAAATCATGGAGAAATCGAAGAACCTCGGTATGCAGACCTTTGACCAGGCGCTGATCGATCTGGTGCACGAAGGAGCTATCGATGAAGAAGAGGCCGTGAAGAACGCTGACTCGGCCAACAACGTGCGTCTCAAGCTCAAACTGTACAAGGACAATCCGCCTGCTCAGGCCGCTCCGGCTGCGGTTGCCGCACCGCAGGCAGCGCCTGCAGCCTCACCCGCGAACTGGGCGATGGAGTTGAAACTGGAGGACATCGAGGAGGACGCCCCGCCGGAAGATCCTGGTCGGCCAGGGATCTGACTAGCGGGCCCTGATGTTGTGAGCGCTCAACGCTCGTCGAGCGCGAATGCTGTCAGGCTGAACGTGGGAATGCCCATGTCCTGCAGTTTTCGTGAGCCGCCCAGTTCGGGCAGGTCGATGATGGCGGCAGCCTCGTGCACCTGGGCGCCGAGGCGCTTGATCAGGCGGGCGGCGGCCAGCAGGGTGCCGCCGGTGGCGATCAGGTCATCGAAGATCAGCACGCGGTCGCCTTCGCACAGGCTGTCGGTGTGCACTTCCAGCAGGGCTTCGCCGTACTCGGTCTGGTAGCTCTCGGCAATCACTTCGGCTGGCAGTTTGCCTTGCTTGCGGAACAGGATCAGTGGCTTGTTCAGCTCGTAGGCGATCACCGAGCCGATCAGGAAGCCGCGTGCGTCCATGGCGGCAATATGGCTGAAGTCTGCCTCCACATAGCGCTGGATAAAGCTGTCCGCCACCATGCGCTGAGCCCGGGGAGACTGGAACAGCGGGGTGATATCGCGGAACACCACGCCGGGCTTGGGGAAATCCGGAACAGGACGGATCAACGATTTGATAGTGAATTCATCGAAGATCATCGACGGCTCCTGGCTGAGGTGAATGTGTGTCGTCAGGCTACTCTGGCATGCTACCGCCGGCCAGGGCGCATAGCTCGATGGGGTCGAGAATGTGCACTTCCTTGCCTTCGGCTTCGATCAGGCCGTTCTGCTGAAAACGGGTGAACACCCGTGACACGGTTTCCACCGCCAGGCCCAGGTAATTACCCACCTCATTGCGCGACATGGCCAGGCGGAACTGGTGGGCCGAGAAGCCGCGGGCGCGGAAGCGGGCGGACAGGTTGACCAGGAAGGTGGCGATGCGCTCGTCGGCGGTCTTCTTGGAGAGCAGCAGCATCATCTGCTGGTCGTCGCGAATTTCACGGCTCATCACGCGCATCAGCTGGCGGCGCAGTTGTGGCAGCTGAACGGACAGATCATCCAGGCGTTCGAAGGGAATCTCACAGATCGAAGTGGTTTCCAAGGCTTGGGCGGATACCGGGTAGAGTTCGGTATCGACGCCGGACAGGCCGACCAACTCGCTGGGCAGGTGGAAGCCGGTGATCTGCTCTTCGCCACTGTCGCTCAGGGTGAAGGTCTTCAGGGCGCCTGCCCGCACGGCGAATACCGAGTCGAAGGGATCGCCCTGGCGGAACAGGTATTCGCCCTTTTTCAGTGGGCGACCGCGCTTGACGATGCTGTCCAGGGCATCCATGTCTTCCAGGTTTAGCGACAGCGGCAGGCAGAGTGCGGCCAGACTGCAGTCTTTGCAGTGGGCCTGGTGCGAGCTGTGCAGCTTGATGATTTCTGACATTGGAGATCCCTGAGTGACAATCACGCACAAAATTGAAGGTTAACCCAGGGCTCACGCTCAAGCCAGAGCGACCATGGTGGAAAGGCGCTGACTATTCGCTCAGTTTTTTCCTCGGCCAGCGAGGCCACTCGAGTTGGTTAGGGCGCCCACTGCCGGACGATACCCAGGAAATTGTTAAGAGGGTTCGCGCACTTCGCCAGAGACTGCCGAGAGGGCAGCTGGGTTGCAGGTGCTCGCCGCCGATACCGACACAGGGGCGCAACTCAGCAGGCGAACTGGCGGGTGCTCGGACCGGCGGCCCTGCGGTCATATCACCCGAGAGAAGCGCTGCAGATTCTGCTGCTCCAGGTAATGATCGAACAGCATGCATAGCGAGCGCACCAGCAGGCGTCCGCCAGGACGGACGTCGATGCCCCGTTCGCCAAGATCGATCAGCCCATCGTAGGCCAGCTGTTGCAGTTGCGGCCAGATACCCGCGAAATAGGCGCGAAAATCGATGGTAAAACGCTGCTCTATTTCGCCGAAATCCAGTTCGAATTCGCAGATCAGCGCCTGAATCACGGCTCGTCGAATGCGGTCGTCATCGTTGCAGTGCAGGCCACGGCGCGTGGCCAGCTGGCCATGGGCCAGACTTTGCTGGTAGTCGCTTAAATCACTGCTGTTCTGGCAGTAGAGGTCGCCAACCTGGCTGATGGCGGACACACCGAGGCCGATCAGGTCGCAGTGGCCGTGGGTGGTGTAGCCCTGGAAGTTGCGCTGCAGGGTGCCGTCTTCCTGGGCCATGGCCAGCTCGTCGTCGGGCAGGGCGAAGTGATCCATGCCGATGTAGCGATAGCCGGCGGCGGTTAGCTGCTCGATGCTGTGGTGCAACATCTCCAGTTTCTGCGCAGGGCTGGGCAAGTCGTTTTCGTTGATCCTGCGCTGGGGCATGAAGCGTTCGGGCAGATGGGCGTAGTTGAATACCGACAGGCGATCCGGCTGCAGGGCGATCACTTCATCCACCGTGCGCGCAAAGCGCTCCGGGGTCTGCAGCGGTAGGCCGTAGATCAGGTCGATGTTCACCGAGCGGAACTGCAGGGTATGCGCTGCTTCAACGATGGCGCGGGTCTGCTCCAGCGATTGCAGGCGGTTGATGGCGCGCTGCACGTGCGGATCGAGGTCCTGCACGCCGAGGCTGACGCGGTTGAAGCCCAGCTCGCGGAGCAGGCCCATGGTCGACCAGTCGGCTTCGCGCGGGTCGATCTCGATGCCGTAGTCGCCGCTGTCGTCATCCAGCAGGTTGAAGCTCAGGCGCAGGTGCTCCATCAGCTTGCGCAGTTCATCGTGACTGAGAAAGGTTGGTGTGCCGCCACCGAAATGCAGCTGCTCGACCACCTGGCGCTGGTCCAGGTGGCGGGAGATCAGGGTGATTTCCTGCATCAGTCGCTCCAGATAGGGCTGGGCACGGCCGCGGTCCTTGGTGATGACCTTGTTGCAGGCGCAGTAGTAGCAGATGTTGGCGCAGAAGGGCACGTGCACGTAGAGCGACAGCGGCCGCAGCGCCTTGCGGCTGTCGCGCAGGGCGTGCAGCAGGTCGAAGGAGCCAATTTGCTCGTGAAATTGTACGGCGGTGGGGTAGGAGGTGTAGCGCGGGCCCGGCCGGTCGTGACGGCGGATCAGGTCGGCGTCCCAGTGAATGGCATCGAGCATCGGAAAACCCCTAGAGTGTCAGTGTGGCCAGTCTAGGGAATGGGCCGCGGGCGGCTTTTGATCTGCGTCAGGCTGTCGTGGCTTTGCCGGTAAGGGGCGTCGGGTGGGGCTGAGTACAGCGGCTGAGGCTGCTGGATCAGTGGCCCATCAGCCAATGTTGATGGGGCCCTGGTAGCGTCCAAAGGCCGAAAAGAATCACCAGAAGGCCGCCTGCGATACGCACGCCGCGTTGACGCAACAGGGCGGTTATGCGTTCGGCGGCCATGCCGGTCGCCAGCAGGACCGGCCAGGTGCCGAAGCCGAAGGCCAGCATCAGCGCCGCACTGTCGGCCGGCGAGCCCTGGCTGGAAGCCCATAGCAAGGTGCTGTAGACCAGGCCACAGGGCAGCCAGCCCCAGATGGCGCCGAGCAGCAGTGCACGCGGCAGGCTGCTGACTGGCATCAGGCGACTGGCGACGGGTTGCAGATGGCGCCACAGATGGCGACCGAGGGCCTCGATGCGGGTCAGGCCGCTCCACCAGCCGGCCAGGTACAGGCCCATGGCGATCAGCAGCAGGCCGGCGACCACCCGCAAGATCATGGCTGCCGGGCTGCTGGCCACTGCCCAGCCAGCGATGCCAATCACGAGCCCGGCGGTTGCATAGCTGAGAATGCGACCGAGGTTGTAGGCCAGCAGCAGGCGAAAACGCCGTGCACGCTGCTCGGCTGGAATGGCCAGGGTCAAAGCGCCCATCAGACCACCGCACATGCCCAGGCAATGGCCGCCACCCAGCAGGCCGAGGATCAGCGCGGACAGTAGCTGTGGCAGCAGTTCAGGCACGTGGCTCGTCCTTCGACTCGTCCTGCTGGTCGGCTTCGACGATGCCGGCCTTGTGCTGCGGGTCTTCATCGTCAAACAGGATGCTGTGAGCCGGACCGTCCAGATCGTCGTACTGGCCGCTGTCCACCGCCCAGAAGAATACCCAGATGGCGACGCCGACCAGGGCTACGGCGATGGGGATGAGGATGTAAATGGCGGACATGGCAGCTCCGTTCTACAAGACGAGGGCGCGCATCGCCGACATCAGGCTGGTACGCGGGCCAGGCGCAGGGCGTTCAGCACCACCAGCAGCGAACTGACCGACATGCCGACCGCCGCCCACAGCGGGGTTATCCAGCCGATGGCGGCGAACGGCAGCACCAGGCCATTGTACAGAGTCGCCCAGCTCAGGTTCTCGACGATGATGCGCCGTGTGCGTCGGGCCAAAGTGAAGGCCTGTACCAGGCTGCTCAGGCGATTCGACAGCAATACCGCATCGGCGCTGGTCTTGGCCAGGTCGGTGGCACTGCCCATGGCCACGCTGATATCGGCCCCGGCCAGCACCGGCACATCGTTGACCCCGTCACCCAGCATCAGCACTCGATGGCCACGTTCGTGCAGGTCCTTGAGCACGGCCAGCTTGGCGTCCGGAGTCAGTCCGCCGCGGGCATCGGCGATGCCGAGCTGGCGGGCGACTTCGCCCACCATTGGCGAGCTGTCCCCGGAGAGCAGGATGATGTCCCAGCCCTGCGCGCGACAGGCTGCGATCAGCTCCGGTGCATCGTCACGCAGTCGGTCGTTGAGGACGAACCAGGCCAGTGGGCCGCGCTCATCGCCCAGCAGCAACCACTGGCCGCGCTCACCGGGAATTGTCGGCGCCGCACGGCCAGCCAGCCCTGCCACGTAGCCCGGTTGGCCGATACGCAGACGTCGACCTTCCACCACACCTTCCAACCCTTGGCCCGGTTCGCTGGCCAGCTGTTCGGCACCGCGGTTGCTGTGGCCGAAGGCGCGGGCAATGGGGTGCTCGGAGCCGTGCTCCAGCGCAGCGGCCAGGGCCAGGCAGCTATCGGCGTCCAGCTCGCGCAGGGGCTCGATGCGTTCCAGGGTCAGGCGGCCTTCGCTCAGGGTGCCGGTCTTGTCGAAGATCACCGTATCGATCTGCTTCAGCCCCTCCAGTACGTGGCCGCGCGTCAGCAGCAGGCCGAGCTTGTGCAGGCTGCCGGTAGCGGTGGTCAGCGCCGTCGGTGTCGCCAACGACAGGGCGCAGGGGCAGGTGGCGACCAGAAGGGCGAGAACGATCCAGAACGCTCGCTCGTGGTCGATCTGCCACCAGACCAGGCCGATTACCGCGGCGAAAGCCAGGACGATCAGCAGGAACCACTGCGCCACGCGATCCGCCAGCTCGGCCATTCGCGGTTTGTCGGCCTGGGCGCGCTCCAGCAGGCGGACGATGGCGGAAAGGCGGGTGTCGTTGCCCAGGGCCTGGATCTCGATGGTCAGCGGGCCTTCTACGTTGAGGGTGCCGGCTGTCACGGTGTCGCCCTCGCCACGGGGCAGTGGCAGGTATTCGCCGGTCAGCAGCGATTCGTCGACGCTGGACTGGCCTGCAACGATGCGGCCGTCTGCCGGCAGCTGCGCGCCCGGCGGTACCAGCACTCGGTCACCGACCGCCAGCTCGCGCAGCAGCACACGCTGGCTCTGGCCGCTGGTGTCCAGGCGCAGGCAGGAGGGTGGCAGCAGGCTGACCAGCTGCGCGGTGGCCGCAGCGGTACGTTCGCGGGCGCGGCGCTCCAGATAGCGGCCGGCGAGCAGGAACAGGGCAAACATGCCGACCGCATCGAAATACAACTCGCCATCGCCGGTGACGGTGGACCAGATGCCGGCCACGTAGGCCCCGCCAATGGCCAGCGACACCGACACGTCCATGGTCAGGTGGCGGGTGCGCAGATCGCGCAGGGCGCCGCGGAAGAACTGGCCGCAGCAGTAGAAAACGATTGGCGTGGTGAGGAACAGGCTGGTCCAGCGCAGGATCATGTCCAGCTCGGGCGAGAGGTCGACGTTGACCTCCGGCCAGGTGGCCATGGTCGCCATCATCACCTGCAGCCACAGCAGACCGGCGACGCCGATCTGACGCATCGACCGGCGGTTCTCCTCGGTCAGACGTGCGCTGGCCTCGTCTTCCTGCCAGGGGTGGCCGGCGTAACCGATGCGACGCAATTCGGCAAGCAGCTGACTGAGCGGGAGCTGGCTGTCGGCCCAGCGCACCTGCAGGCGCTGGTTGGACAGATTGAGATTGGCTTCCGCCACGCCCGGCAACGCGCGCAGGTGTTTCTCGATCAGCCAGCCGCAGGCGGCACAGCTGATGCCTTCGATCAGCAGGCGGGTTTCACTCAGCTCTCCTTGATGCTGGACGAAATCCTGCTGCACCTCGTCGCGGTCATACAGTGCCAGTTCGTCCGGCAGCGCCTTGGGCAGCGCCTGGGGATTGATCGCGTTATCACTGCGCTGGCGGTAGTAAGCGTCCAGGCCACCGGCGACGATGGCTTCCGCCACCGCCTGGCAGCCTGGGCAGCAGAAGGCCCGAGGCGCACCGAGTACCTGGGCTTCGAAGCGGCTGTCGGCAGGTACCGGCAAACCGCAGTGGTAGCAGGGAAGGGGGCTGCTCATGCGTGCAGATGCTTACTCGCCGAGATGGAAGCGCTGGCCGCTAGCCAGTTGCTTCTCCTCAAACAGGCGCCAGTCCTTGCCACCTTCCTGGCCGATCAGCTCGACAAATCGGCGGCCCTCGACGGCGTCCAGCAGATTGCCGGTGTAGCTGCCGTCTGCCTGGGCTTGCAGCACCACACGGCGGTCGCGTTCGGGCTGGGTCGGCGATATGAAGTTGAGTACCAGTTGCGGCGGATTGCTGTAGCCCTGCAGTTGCAGGGCGACGGTGCCTCGCTCGTTGTCCAGCGTGAAGTCGGCCATGAGCTTGAGTCGCTCGGCCAGCTCTTCACGCTCAAGCGAGGTATTGATGCCTTTGCCGACATCGTAATAGTTGTCTGACAGCAACCCCGGCGGGTTCTTGGTGGCAATCACCAGCATGCTGGTGCCAAGCACCACGGAAAGACCGAGGATGCCAAGAATGAACCAGGGCCAGACTTCTTTGTACCAGGGGTTGGCCGGAGGCTGTTGCGACGACATGGGATAACCTTGTTCAGCGCACGCTCGGGCCGATGAATCGGCTGTCGGCGTCGCTCTCGATGGATGGATCTTCCAGGGCCTTGACCCGGAACATGATTTCGTTGGCGCTGGAAGGCAGTTTCTCCGGCTCGATGGACAGTTCCACCGGGATCGACAGCACTTCGCCGGCCATTGCCTTGATCTCGCGCTTGCCTTCGTACTCGAGGCCGTCGATGCCTTCGACGGAGATCACGTAGGTCAGGTCGCGCTGGGCCTTGTTCATCAGCTTCACGGTGTAGACGTTCTCGACGTGGCCCAGCTCGTTTTCACGGTAGAGCACGCGGTCCTTGAGCACGTCGACCTCCACCAGCGAGCGGCTGGCGATGGCCCAGATGAAGAGCGAGATCATCGCCACCAGGGCGACGGCGTAGCCTATCAGGCGTGGGCGCAACAGGTGGGTCTTCTGCCCGGAAAGATTGTGTTCGGTTGTGTAGCTGATCAGGCCCTTGGGATAGCCCATCTTGTCCATGATGCTGTCGCAGGCGTCGATGCAGGCTGCGCAACCGATACATTCGATCTGCAGGCCATCACGGATGTCGATGCCGGTAGGGCAGACTTGGACGCACATGGTGCAGTCGATGCAGTCGCCGAGGCCCTGGGCCTTGTAGTCGACGGTCTTCTTGCGCGGGCCACGGTTTTCGCCACGCCGTGGGTCGTAGGAGACGATCAGCGTGTCGCGGTCGAACATCACGCTTTGGAAGCGTGCGTAGGGGCACATGTAGATGCACACCTGTTCGCGTAGCCAGCCGGCGTTGCCGTAGGTAGCGAGGGTGAAGAAACCGACCCAGAAATAGGCCCAGCCATCGGCATCGCCGGTCAACAGGTTGGGAATCAGCTCGCGGATCGGCGAGAAATAGCCGACGAAAGTCAGACCGGTAACCAGGCCAATGAGAATCCACAGGCTGTGCTTGGCGGCCTTGCGGGCGAACTTGTTTGCGCTCATCGGGGCCTTGTCCAGCTTCATGCGCTGGTTGCGATCACCCTCGGTGACCTTTTCACACCACATGAAGATCCAGGTCCACACGCTCTGCGGGCAGGTATAGCCGCACCAGACGCGGCCGGCGAACACGGTGATGAAGAACAGGCCGAAGGCGGCGATGATCAGCAGCGCCGAGAGCAGGATGAAATCCTGCGGCCAGAAGGTGGCGCCGAAGATAAAGAATTTGCGTTCCGGCAGGTTCCACCAGACGGCCTGGCGGTCGTTCCAGTTGAGCCAGACGGTACCGAAGTAGAGGAGGAACAGCAGGGCACCGCCACCGAGGCGCAGATTGCGAAACAGGCCGGTGAAGGCGCGGGTGTAGATTTTTTCGCGGCTGGCGTAAAGGTCGAAGCTTTCGCTGCCTTTGGCCGGAGGCGGGGTGACGTTTCGGACGGGGATCTGTTCGCTCATCAGGGTCGTACCACGGCTTGGGTGAGTGCTCCCTCGATACTTGCCGAAGGAGTCAGAATTTCACGGCACTATGGTACGCCTGATCGAGCGTCGCCCGGGTGCGACCGGCGGTCGCGTCCGGGCGGATGCAGCATTTACTCGGCGCTGGCCTCGACGGTGTTGCCATGCGACAGGCTGTACACGTAGGCGGTGAGCAGGTGAACCTTGTCTTCGCTACCTACGTACGGCAGCTGTGCCGGCATGTTGCCGCTGCGGCCGTAACGGATGCTCTGCTGCAGCTGAGCGTAGCTGCTGCCGTAAATGAAGGCGCTCGGGTTGGTCAGGTTTGGTGCGCCCATGCTCGGGGTGCCCTTGCCGTCCGCACCGTGGCAGGCGAAGCAGGTGGTGGAGAAGACCTGCTTGCCGGCTTCGATATCGGCAGTCACGCCTTCCGGCAGCTTACGGCCACCCAGTTCGGTGAGCACGTAGGCGGCAACATTGCGCACGCCGTCTTCGCCGATGGCTGGACCTTGCGGCGGCATCATGCCGTGGCGACCATTGATGATGGTCTGCTTGATGTCGGCCGGCGAGCCGCCCCAGCGCCACTCGTTATCGGTCAGGTTGGGGAAGCCGTAGGCGCCCTTGGCGTCGGAGCCGTGGCATACCGAGCAGTTGGAGGCGAACAGACGGCCACCCATTTTCAGAGCTTGCTCGTCTTTGGCCACTTCCTCGATCGGCAGTTGGGCGTATTTGGCATAGATAGGCGCGTACTGTTTGTCGGCGCGAACCATTTCCTTTTCCCACTGGTGCACGCCGGTCCAGCCACGCTCGCCGCTGGCGAAAGGCTTGCCGTCACCGGCTTCGTTGTAGCCCGGCAGCAGACCTTTCCAGTTGCCCAGGCCCGGGTAAAGGACCAGGTAGCCGAGGGCGAAGACGATGGTGGCCACGAACAGCATGAACCACCACTTTGGCAGTGGATTGTCGAACTCCTCGATGCCATCGAAGGAGTGGCCGACGGTGTCTTCGGTGGTATCAGAGCGCTGGCCCTTGCGAATGCCGAAGAGCAGCGCGGTAAGAGCCACGATGGTGCCGAGGCTCAGTACGCTGATGTAGATACTCCAGAACAGAGTCATTCTTTATTGCTCCCAGAATCTTGCTCGTCACGCTTGCTGGCCGGGACGTCGTCGGCGAAGGGCAGGTTGGCTGCCTCGTCGAAGCTGCTCTTGCGCTTGCTGTTGTAGGCCCAGAGCACCACGCCGATGAAGGCGACGAAGACTATGACCGTACCGATGCCGCGAATCGTCCCAATATCCATCATGCGTTACCGTTTGTTCTTGATAGCGGTGCCCAGGCCTTGCAGGTAGGCGACCATGGCGTCCATCTCGGTCTTGCCCTTGACGGCTTCGCGAGCACCGGCGATGTCTTCGTCGGTATAGGGAACGCCAAGGCTACGCAGGGCTTCCATCTTGGCAGCGGTGTGCTTGCCGTCGAGCTTGTTTTCTACGAGCCACGGGTAGGCCGGCATCTTCGATTCCGGAACTACGTTGCGCGGGTTGTACAGGTGGGCGCGGTGCCAGTCGTCCGAGTAGCGGCCACCGACGCGGGCCAGATCGGGGCCGGTACGCTTGGAACCCCACAGGAAGGGGTGATCCCAGACGCTTTCGCCGGCGACGGAGTAGTGACCGTAGCGCTCGGTTTCGGCACGGAACGGACGGATCATCTGCGAGTGACAGCCAACACAGCCTTCGCGGATGTAGATGTCACGCCCTTCCAGCTCCAGCGCGGTGCGCGGCTTCATGCCTTCCACCGGGGTATTGGTGACGTCCTGGAAGAACAGCGGAACGATCTGGGTCAGACCGCCGATGCTCACGGCGATCACCATGAACAGGGCCAGCAGGCCGATGTTCTTTTCGAAAATTTCGTGTTTGCTACCGGCCATCAGTGAGCCACCTCAGCAGGAATCAGGGCAGCGGCGTCGTACTTGCTCTTGTCTGCGGCACGCACGGTACGCCAGGTGTTGTAAGCCATCAGCAGCATGCCGGTGACGAAGAAGGCACCGCCGATCATGCGCACCAGGTAACCCAGGTGGCTGGCCTCCAGGGCTTCGACGAAGGAGTAGGTGAGGGTGCCGTCTTCGTTGACTGCACGCCACATCAGACCCTGGGTGATGCCGTTGACCCACATCGAGGCGATGTACAGCACGGTGCCGATGGTCGCCAGCCAGAAGTGGGCGTTGATCAGGCCGATGCTGTGCATCTGCTCGCGACCGAACACCTTCGGGATCAGGTGATACAGCGAGCCGATGGAGATCATCGCCACCCAGCCGAGAGCACCGGCATGGACGTGGCCGATGGTCCAGTCGGTGTAGTGGGACAGGGCGTTGACGGTCTTGATGGCCATCATCGGGCCTTCGAAGGTGGACATGCCATAGAAGGCCAGGGATACCACCAGGAAACGCAGGATCGGGTCGGTGCGCAGCTTATGCCAGGCGCCGGACAGGCTCATCATGCCGTTGATCATGCCGCCCCAGCTCGGAGCCAGCAGGATGACCGACATGGCCATGCCGAGGGACTGGGTCCAGTCCGGCAGGGCGGTGTAGTGCAGGTGGTGCGGGCCGGCCCAGATGTAGAGGGTGATCAGCGCCCAGAAGTGCACGATGGACAGGCGATAGGAGTAGATCGGACGCTCGGCCTGCTTGGGTACGAAGTAGTACATCATGCCCAGGAAGCCGGTGGTCAGGAAGAAGCCCACGGCGTTGTGGCCGTACCACCACTGGATCATCGCGTCAGTAGCGCCGGCGTACACCGAGTAGGACTTGAACAGGGTGACCGGCATTTCCATGCTGTTGACGATGTGCAGCATGGCGGTCACTACGATGAAGGCGCCGAAGAACCAGTTGCCCACATAGATGTGCTTGGTCTTGCGCTTCATGATGGTGCCGAAGAACACCGCCAGGTAGGTGATCCACACCAGGCCCAGCAGGATGTCGATCGGCCACTCCAGCTCGGCGTACTCCTTGGAGGAGGTGTAGCCCAGCGGCAGCGTGATGACAGCCAGCACGATCACGGCTTGCCAACCCCAGAAGGTGAAGGCGGCCAGACTGTCGGAGATCAGGCGGGCCTGACAGGTGCGCTGGACCACGTAGTAGGACGTGGCGAACAGGGCGCAACCGCCGAAGGCGAAGATCACCGCGTTGGTGTGCAGGGGACGCAGACGGCCGAAGCTGGTCCACGGCAGGTTCAGGTTGAGTTCTGGCCACACGAGCTGTGCGGCGATGAACACACCGAGACCCATCCCTATGACCCCCCAGATTACCGTCATAACGGCGAACTGGCGGACCACCTTATAGTTATAAGCAGTCTGACTGATTGCTGTGCTCATGCTAGGGGTACCACGGTTAATGGAGTTTTTTAGGGGTAAAAATCGGCGGCAAGTATGGAGAAATGAGGTACCCATTGCAACGCCGGATGCCTGTACGATCAAGGTTTTAGCGGCTTTGGCAGCGCCCTGACCTTGCCCTTTTCTGGCTCTCTTGCACTTCGGGTAAACCTGCTCCAAGGGAGGGAACACCTAGGGGTTGTTACCAAGTGCGACCGTTGACCAGCTTAGACCATGTCTACTGCTGTGGCGTGTAAGGGGATAGCGTGGTGCGACATCGGGTCGCAGAGCGCAGGGGGCGGGTGCCAGGGCGGCACCCGCGGCGGGATGGGTCACTCGCGGGCCAGTTTTTCCGCCTCGGCCGGCTGCTTCTGCGACAGGCTGTAGACGTAGGCGGTCAGCAGGTGAACTTTGTCCTCGCTACCGACATATTGCAGCTGCGCCGGCATGTGGCCGCTGCGGCCATAGCGAATGGTCTGCTGCAGCTGGGCGAAACTGCTGCCGTAGATGAAGGCGCTCGGCTTGGTCAGGTTCGGTGCACCCATGCTCGGGGTGCCCTTGCCGTCCGCGCCGTGGCAGGCGAAGCAGGTGCTGGCGAAGATCTTCTGGCCCGCGGCGATGTCGGCGGTTTCGCCTTCCGGCAGTTTGCGCCCGGCCAGTTCGGTCAGCACGTAGGCGGCGACGTTGTGCACACCATCTTCACCAATCATCGCGGCCTGCGGCGGCATCATGCCGGTACGGCCCGCGCTGATGGTCTGCTTGATCGAGGCCGCGTCGCCGCCCCAGCGCCATTCGCTGTCGGTCAGGTTGGGAAAACCATAGGCGCCCTTGGCGTCGGAGCCATGGCACACCGAGCAGTTGGAGGCGAACAGGCGGCCGCCCATCTTCAGGGCGCGTTCGTCCTTGGCGACTTCCTCGACGGGCAGGGCGGCGTAGCTGGCATAGATCGGGCCGAACTCCTGGTCCGCCTTGTCCATTTCGCGCTGCCACTGCTTGACCTGGGTCCAGCCGCCTTCGTAGCCCGGCAGGGTGCCGGCGAAGTTGCCCAGGCCGGGGTACAGCAGCAAGTAGCCGGCGGCGAAAATCAGGGTGCCGAGGAACAACATGAACCACCACCTGGGCAGCGGATTGTCGAATTCCTCGATGCCGTCGAAGGCGTGGCCGAGCGTCTGGTCGGTCTGGCCGGGCTGCTGGCCCTTACGGGTGGCGAACAGTAGCCACAGCAGAGCGATCAGGCTACCGATGGTGAGAATGCTGATGTACCAGCTCCAGAAAGTGCTCATGTGCGATTACCTCTTGTTCTTCAGGCTGGTGCCGAGCACTTGCAGATAGGCGACCAGGGCGTCCATTTCGCTCTTGCCCTTGACGGCCTCGCGGGCGCCCGCGAGGTCTTCATCGCTGTAGGGCACGCCGAGGGTGCGCAGGGCGCCCATCTTGGCGGCGGTGTCCTTGCCGTCGAGGGTGCGCTCCACCAGCCAGGGGTAGGCCGGCATCTTCGACTCAGGCACCACGTTGCGCGGGTTGTACAGGTGGGCGCGATGCCAGTCGTCCGAGTAGCGCCCGCCGACGCGGGCCAGGTCCGGTCCGGTACGCTTGGAACCCCACAGGAAGGGGTGATCCCAAACGCTTTCGCCGGCGACGGAGTAGTGGCCGTAGCGCTCGGTTTCGGCGCGGAACGGACGGATCATCTGCGAGTGGCAGCCGACGCAGCCTTCCTTGATGTAGATGTCGCGGCCTTCCAGTTGCAGCGCGGTGTAGGGCTTCATGCCCTTGACCGGCTCATTGACCACGTCCTGGAAGAACAACGGGACGATCTGGGTCAGACCGCCGATGCTGACCGCAAAGACCATCAGCAGGGCCAGCAGGCCGACATTCTTTTCGAGTATTTCGTGCTTGCTGCTCATCAGTGGGCGACCTCTGCAGGAATCAGGGCCTCGGCGTCATACTCGGCCGGTTTGGCGGCGCGTACGGTCAGCCAGGTGTTCCAGGCCATCAGGAACATGCCGAGGAGGAAGATGGCGCCACCGGCGACGCGCACCACGAAGCCGAGGTGGCTGGCTTCCAGGGCTTCGACGAAGGAGTAGGTGAGAGTGCCGTCGTCGTTGATCGCCCGCCACATCAGGCCCTGGGTGATGCCGTTGACCCACATCGAGGCGATGTACAGCACAGTGCCGATGGTGGCCAGCCAGAAGTGCGAGTTGATCAGGCCGATGCTGTGCATCTGCTCGCGACCGAACACCTTCGGGATCAGGTGATACAGCGAGCCGATAGAGATCATCGCCACCCAGCCGAGAGCGCCGGCGTGGACGTGGCCGATGGTCCAGTCGGTGTAGTGGGACAGGGCGTTGACGGTCTTGATGGCCATCATCGGGCCTTCGAAGGTGGACATGCCGTAGAAGGCCAGGGACACCACCAAAAAGCGCAGGATCGGGTCGGTGCGCAACTTATGCCAGGCGCCGGAGAGGGTCATCATGCCGTTGATCATGCCGCCCCAGCTGGGTGCCAGCAGCACCAGGGACATGACCATGCCGAGCGACTGCGCCCAGTCCGGCAGGGCGGTGTAGTGCAGATGGTGCGGGCCGGCCCAGATGTATAGGGTGATCAGCGCCCAGAAGTGCACGATGGACAGGCGATAGGAGTACACCGGGCGCTCGGCCTGCTTGGGCACGAAGTAGTACATCATCCCCAGGAAGCCGGCAGTGAGGAAGAAGCCCACGGCGTTGTGCCCGTACCACCACTGGATCATGGCGTCGGTGGCGCCGGCGTAGATCGAGTACGACTTGGTCAGGCTGACCGGCAGTTCCAGGTTGTTGACGATATGCAGGATCGCCACGGTGAGAATGAAGCCGCCGAAGAACCAGTTGCCGACATAGATATGCTTGGTCTTGCGCTGCATCAGCGTGCCGAAGAACACCAGCGCATAGGCGACCCAGACGATGGTGATCAGGATGTCGATCGGCCATTCCAGCTCGGCGTATTCCTTGGAGCTGGTCCAGCCCATCGGCAAGCTGATCGCCGCCAGTACGATGACCAGCTGCCAGCCCCAGAAGGTGAACGCGGCCAGGCTGTCGGAGATCAGCCGGGTCTGGCAGGTGCGCTGCAGCGAGTAGTAACTGGTGGCGAACAGCGCGCAGCCGCCGAAGGCGAAGATCACCGCATTGGTGTGCAGCGGTCGTAGACGGCCGAAGCTGGTCCACGGCAGGTTGAAGTTGAGTTCGGGCCAGGCCAGTTGAGCGGCGATGAACACGCCGAGCCCCATCCCGACTATGCCCCAAACCACCGTCATAATGGCGAACTGGCGGACAACCTTATAGTTGTAGGCCGCAGTGCTGGTTGTATTCATGTGTTGGGCTTCCATCCACGGTTTTTAAAAGCAGAGCAAGCATGGGTAATGGCAAGGTGACAGTTATTGACGAGGATCAATGCCGCGCGCGGGGATGGCTGTGGAATGGGGCGGACGGAATGTCGCAGGCCACCCTGATTCTTGCCCACGGCGCAGGTGCGCCAATGGACAGCGACTTCATGCAGCGCATGGCCAAGCTGCTGGCGGCGCGCGGGGTGAACGTATTGCGCTTCGAGTTTCCCTACATGGCGGCAAGGCGCGCGGGTGGCGGCAAGCGCCCGCCCAATCCGCAGGGGCAGTTGCTGGAGTGCTGGCGTGAAGTCTGGTGTGAGGTGCGCGCCGCAGTGGATGGGCCGCTGGCCATTGGCGGCAAGTCCATGGGCGGACGCATGGCCAGCCTGCTTGCAGACGAGCTGGGCGCCGATGCCCTGGTCTGCCTGGGCTATCCCTTCTATGCCGCCGGCAAACCGGAGAAGCCGCGGGTCGCACATTTGGCCGAACTGCGCACGCGCACCTTGATCGCTCAGGGTGAGCGCGATGCCCTGGGCAATCGTGAAACAGTGGCGGGTTACAGCTTGGCGCCGTGTGTGAGCCTTGAGTGGCTGGCAGCGGCGGACCATGATCTGAAACCGCTGAAGGCTTCAGGTCTCACCCATGAGCAGCATCTGCAGCGTACGGCGGATGCGGTGGCGGGATTTCTGGTCCAGGGCTCGCGAAAGTAGCCCGGATTGCATCCGGGAAATTGGCAGCTCCGATCCCGGATTGCATCCGGGCTACAACGTGCTTGCAAAGAGGGGGGCTAGCGCTCGCATGAGGCAGTAAAGAAGAAGGCCGGCATTTGCCGGCCTCTTTCATGCTGCGGGACATCAGCGGTTGAAGCGCTCCACCAGGGCATACTGATCCTGGGCGGTGGCGGTCAGCTCTTCGCTGAGCTGGGCGGTGTCGTGCGCTTCGGAGGCTGTCTGGTCGGCCAGTTGGGCGATGGTGGTGATGTTCTGGTTGATTTCGTCGGCTACTGCGCTCTGCTCTTCGGCCGCCGCGGCAATCTGATTGGCCATGTCGGCGATATTGGCCACTGCATCGCTGATGCCGGCAAGCGCCTCGTCGGCGCGCTGCACGCGTGCCACACCCTCATCGGCTTGTTGGCGGCCAACCTCCATGGTCATCACGGCCTCTTCGGCCGTGCGCTGCAGCTTGGCGATCAGGCCGTGGATCTGTTCGGTGGACTCCGCAGTGCGCTGTGCCAGCGAGCGAACCTCGTCAGCCACCACGGCGAAGCCGCGGCCCATTTCGCCGGCGCGTGCTGCTTCGATGGCGGCGTTGAGGGCCAGCAGGTTGGTCTGGTCGGCAATGCCTTTGATGACATCGACCACACCGCCGATCTCGTTGCTGTCCTGGGCCAGGCGCGAAACGGTCTCGCCGGTGTCGCCAACCGAGGCGGACAGGCGCTGGATGGCCTCGCGGGTTTGCGCGGCGACCTGGCGGCCTTCGCCGGTCAGGCGATTGGCTTCCTGGGTGGCGATGGCAGTGCGCGCCACATTGCTTGCTACCTCAAGCGTGGTGGCGGCCATTTCGTTGATTGCGGTCGCCACCTGCTCGGTTTCCACACGCTGGCGCTCCAGGCCGGCGGAGCTGTTGTGCGACAGCTTGTCGGCCTCGCGGGCCTGGCTGGTCAGACGCTCGGCGCTGTCCTGCAGGCGAGTCAGGCAGGTCTTCAGGCGTGCTTCCTGGCTGAGCATGGCCATCTCGAGTCGCGCCTCGGCCCCGCGGCTGTCGGTATACATCTGGGCGATCAGCGGGTCTGAAGTGGTCTGCTCGGCCAGGCGCAGCAGGCGCTTGGTTCCGCGGGTCTGCCAGGTGATGCCTGCCAGGCCCAGAGGGATGGAGAGCAGCGCGGCAAGGAGAAAGCCCCAGGTCGAGCCGACCCAGTGGCCGATCAAAAAACCGACCTGGCTAACCAGGATGAATGGCAGCCAGGCCTGTAGAACGGGAAGCCAGCGATCAGTGCTGGGGATGGCCGGCTTGCTTGCATTGAGGCGTGCATAGAGCGCTTCTGCCCGTCGTATTTGCTCAGTGCTGGGCTTGGAGCGTACCGATTCATAGCCAACAACCTGGCCTTTATCCAGCATGGGCGTGACATAGGCATTGACCCAGTAATGGTCGCCGTTTTTGCAGCGGTTCTTCACGATCCCCATCCAGGGGCGGCCCTTTTTCAGCGTCTGCCACATGTGCTCGAACACCGCAGGCGGCACATCCGGGTGGCGCACGATATTGTGTGGCGCACGGATCAGTTCTTCGCGCTCGAAACCGCTGATCTCGATGAAGGCCTGGTTGCAATAGGTGATTTGGCCTTTCAGGTCCGTGGTGGAGATCAGGCGTTGCTGAGCAGGGAAGGTTCGTTCGCGCTGAGTGATCGGCTGGTTGTTTCGCATGGGTATCGCTTTTGGCAATAGATGATGTATGCCGGCGCATCGGCCGTTTCAGGAATAAGTTTAACGACTGCGCGGCGGGGCGGCAGATAAAACTGCGCCAGTGTCGGATCTGTATCTGTAGGGTTGGTTTTGGCGTGTGCTCGATAGTGGTGCCCGGCACGGTCGAAATGACCTGTGGCCAAGAGGTGTGATTGCTCACGGATAGCACCATCGCATCGGTGAACTTCGGCCAACGCCCGCTGGACGTGATCGACATTGAGCGTCGTTGATGCTCGTGCGTCAGCCAAACCGGCACGGGTAAGCTGAAAGACAAAAGGGGCGACCTACAGGCCGCCCCTTTCGTTCTGCCAGGTGTTGCTCGTTGCTTTTGTCGCGGTCTGGCTTAGCGAACCTTGAGCACCAGCTTGCCGAAATTCTCGCCGGTAAACAGTTTGCTCAGGGTTTCCGGGAAGGTTTCCAGGCCTTCAACGATGTCTTCCTTGCTCTTCAGCTTGCCTTCGGCCATCCAGCCGCCCATTTCCTTGGCGGCATCGGCGAACTGCGCGGCGTAATCCATTACCACGAAGCCTTCCATGCGCGCGCGATTGACCAGCAGCGACAGGTAGTTGGCCGGGCCTTTGACGTTTTCCTTGTTGTTGTACTGGCTGATGGCGCCGCAGATGACGATGCGGGCCTTGGGCGCGATGCGGGTCAGCACGGCGTCGAGGATCTCGCCGCCGACGTTGTCGAAGTACACGTCCACGCCTTTCGGGCACTCACGCTTGAGGGCCGCATGCAGGTCTTCGCTCTTGTAGTCGATCACGCCGTCGAAGCCGAGTTCATCCTTCAATAGCTTGCATTTCTCGGCGCCACCAGCGATGCCGACCACGTGGCAACCCTTGATCTTGGCAATCTGTCCGACAACGCTGCCCACTGCACCGGCCGCGCCGGAAATCACTACGGTGTCGCCTTCTTTCGGCTGGCCGACGTCGAGGAAGGCGAAGTAGGCGGTCATGCCGGTCATGCCCAGGGCCGAGAGGTACAGTGGCAGTGGCGCACGGCTGGGGTCGACCTTGTAGAAGCCGCGCGGCTCACCGCAGAAGTAGTCCTGCACGCCGAGGGCGCCGTTGACATGGTCGCCGACGGTGAAGTCCGGGTGGTTGGAGGCGATCACCTTGCCCACGCCGAGGGCGCGCATGACTTCGCCGATGCCCACCGGCGGAATGTAGGACTTGGCATCGTTCATCCAGCCACGCATGGCCGGGTCCAGCGACAGGTAGAGGTTTTCCACCAGGATCTGGTTAGGGCCGGGCTCGCCTACCGGGGTTTCCACATAGGTGAAGGTGTCGCGAGTGGCCGCGCCGACCGGGCGTTTGGCAAGCAGGAACTGGCGGTTGGTCTGGGACATGGCAGGAACTCCAAGAAGTGAAGTGGTGGTGATAGACCGCCGCAGGCTAGGCGGCAAGGTTCGTTACTTAACAGAATGCTTTGGTATGAATTTGGTTGATTACCCTTGTCGCTCTTTATCACTCGTTTGGATGCGCCTTTCTATGCCGACCTGATAGTGCTGACGCAGCAAGGCCGGGGCTGGCTAGACTCGGCTACAGATTTCAGCCCTTCGAGGATGCATAGATGAGCATGAGTTTCTCCGGCAAGGTTGCCCTGGTTACTGGCGGTGCTGCAGGCATTGGTCGCGCGACTGCGCTGGCCTTTGCCGCCGAAGGGCTGCAGGTGGTGGTGTCCGATGTCGATGTGGCAGGCGGCGAAGGCACCGTACAGCTGATTCGTGATGCGGGTGGCGAAGCGATCTTCGTGCGCTGCGATGTCAGCCGCGACGCCGAGGTACAGGCGCTGATGGCCCAGGTGGTGGCCAGCTACGGTCGCCTGGACTACGCCTTCAACAACGCCGGCATCGAGATCGAGAAGGGCAAGCTGGCCGACGGCAGCGAGGATGAGTTCGACGCCATCATGGGCGTCAACGTCAAAGGCGTATGGCTGTGCATGAAGCACCAGTTGCCGATCATGCTGGCCCAGGGCGGTGGCGCCATCGTCAACACCGCCTCGATTGCCGGGTTGGGGGCCGCGCCCAAGATGAGCATTTACGCCGCCTCCAAGCATGCAGTCATCGGCCTGACCAAGTCGGCCGCCGTCGAGTACGGCAAGAAGAAGATCCGCGTCAATGCCGTGTGTCCGGCGGTGATCGATACCGACATGTTCCGCCGTGCTTACGAAGCCGACCCGAAGAAGGCCGAGTTCGTGGCAGGCATGCACCCTGTCGGGCGCATTGGCAAGGTCGAGGAGATCGCCGCTGCGGTGCTGTATCTGTGCAGTGATGCAGCCGGTTTTACCACCGGCCATGCCTTGGCGGTCGATGGCGGGGCCACCGCAATCTGACGAAAAGGGCGCCCTAGGGCGCCCTTTTTGCATTCTGTTACGAGTACCCAGCTCTTTGGCACGCAAAGCCAGTTACAAGGTTTGTCTGGCTCGACAAGAATCGCCGCAGCCCTTCGTTCCGGAGAACAACAATAATGACTGCTTCACCCTTGCTGACCGCGTTCCTTCCTATCGCACTGGGCATCATCATGCTTGGCCTGGGCCTGTCACTGACCGTGGCCGACTTCATGCGGGTGGTCAAATACCCGAAGCCTGTAATGATCGGTCTGGGCTGTCAGCTGCTGTTGCTGCCGCTGGTGTGCTTTTTCATCGTCAAGGGCTTTGGCCTGGCACCGGCGCTGGCCGTGGGCCTGATGCTGCTGGCAGCTTCGCCTGGCGGCACCAGCGCCAACCTCTACAGCCATCTGGCTCATGGTGACGTCGCCCTGAACATCACATTGACGGCAGTCAACTCGGTGGTGGCGATCCTCACCATGCCGCTGATCGTCAACCTGTCGCTGGCTTACTTCATGGAAGGCGATCAGGCCATTCCGCTGCAGTTCGCCAAAGTAGTGCAGGTGTTCGCCATTGTGCTCGGGCCGGTGGCCATCGGCATGGTCATCCGCCGGTTGGCGCCGGGCTTCGCTCAGGCCATGGAGAAGCCGGTGAAGATCATCTCCGCGCTGTTCCTGCTGCTGGTGGTGATATTGGCCTTCGTCAAGGACTGGCAGACCGTGGTCGAGTACGCCCCGGTGGTGGGTATGGCGGCGCTGCTGTTCAACCTGATCAGCCTTGCCGTGGGGTATGGCGTGCCGCGCCTGATGAAGTTGCCTCGCCGTCAGGCCGTGGCCATTGGCATGGAGATCGGTATTCACAACGGCACCCTGGCCATCGCCCTGGCGCTCAGCCCGATGTTGCTGAACAACGCCACCATGGGCATCCCCGCGGCGATCTACAGCTTCATCATGTTCTTCACCGCGGCGGCGTTCGGCTGGTGGGTCAACTTCGCCCACGGCAAGGAGCTGGCGGCGGAGGAAGCCGAAGCGGCGTAAATCACATGCAATAAAAAGCCCGGGTACTTCCCGGGCTTTTTTGTGGTTGTCTCACTCAGCTTTTGCGCCAGTTGAGCATCAACAGGGTCACGGCCCCACCGACCAGGCCCCAGAAGGCCGAGCCGATGCCGAGCAGGGTCATCCCTGATGCGGTGATCATGAAGGTGATCAGCGCCGCATCCCGCTCCGCCGGGACGTTCATCGCCTGGGCCAGACCGTTGCCAATCGAGCCGAGCAGAGCCAGGGCGGCAATGGATAGCACGAGGGCGCTAGGGAACGCGGCGAACAGCGCAGCCAGGGTCGCGGCGAAGATCCCGGCTAGGCCACAGAACACGCCGTTCCACAGCGCTGCGGTGTAGCGCTTGTGCTTGTCTTCATGGGCCTCCGGGCCGGTGCAGATCGCGGCACTGATGGCGGCCAGGTTGATGCCGTGGGAGCCGAAAGGCGCCAGCAGCAGTGAGGCGATGCCTGTCGTAGCGATCAGCGGTGAGGGGGGCACGTCGTAGCCGTCGGTACGCAGCACGGCGATGCCGGGAATGTTCTGCGAGGCCATGGCCACCACGAACAGCGGAATACCAATGCTGACCGCCGCACTCCAGGAGAAGCTCGGCGTGGTCCACACGGGTACCGCCACTTCCAGCCTGAAGTGGCTGAAGTCGAGCATGCCCTGGGCGCCGGCTACCCCACAGCCAACCAGCAGCGCCACCATCACCGCATAGCGTGGCAACAGGCGTTTACACAGCAGAAAGCTGAAGAACATCGCCAGCACCAGCAAGGTACTGGTCTGTGCGGCGATGAAGATCTCGCTGCCGATACGGAACAGAATGCCGGCCAGCAGCGCCGCGGCGAGCGAGGCCGGCAGGTGGCGCATGACCCGCTCGAAGGCACCGGACAGCCCCAGCACGGCAAGCAGCACAGCACAGACCACGAAGGCGCCAATCGCTTCCGGATAACTTACGCCGGGCATGCTGGTGATCAGCAGCACCGCGCCGGGCGTCGACCAGGCCACCACGACCGGGGCGCGATAGCGCAGTGACAGGCCGATGGTGCAGATGGCCATGCCGATCGACAGCGCCCACAGCCAGGAAGAAATCTGTGCGGTACTCAAGCCGGCTGCCTGGCCGGCCTGGAACATCAGCACCAGGGTGCTGGTGTAACCGGTCAGGGCGGCGACGAAGCCGGCGACCACGGCGGAGGGCGAGGAATCGGCGAAAGGGCGCAGGCGCTTGACGCTGTCCATGGTGCTGTCGGTCATCAGAAACTGTCCTTGAGGATAGGGTAGAGCGAGGCCACCAGCAGCAGGGCCATGGCGATGTTGAAGGCGCGCAATATCGCCGGACGATTCAGCCAGCGACGCAGCAGACTGCCGGCCACGGCCCACAGGCTGCAGGTCGGGCAGTTGACCAGTGCAAACAGGGCGGCGATCAGCAGCACATTGGTCAGAAAGCCTTCCTGCGGCGTGTAGGTGGTGATGGCGCCGATGGCCATGATCCAGGCCTTGGGGTTGACCCACTGGAATGCGGCTGCCTGGAGGAAAGTAAAGGGCTTGCCCGTACTTTTACCGTTTGCATCCGGTGCGCCAGCCCCGGCAATCTTCCAGGCCAGGTACAGCAGGTAGACCGCGCCGCCATAGCGCAGTGCCGTGTACAGCGCTGGAAACTGTTCGAACAGTTGGCCCAGGCCCAGGCCGACGCAGGCCACCAGCACCATGAAGCCCAGGCTGATGCCGAGCAGATGCGGCAGGCTGCGACGCACGCCGAAGTTCACCCCGGAAGCCAGCAACATGGTGTTGTTCGGGCCGGGCGTGATGGAGGTGACGAAAGCGAAAAGCACAAAGGCGAGCAGCAGTTCCGAGGTCATGATGGTGATTCTCCGAGGTTGCTGGCAGCCTATGCGCAGTGCAGGCGGTCGTCCCGATACAGCGATACCGTCAATCGGCGGTACAGTTTTTATCACTGCGCCTGGCTGGAAGTACTGTTCTCCTCTCATAAGGAAATGCCATGGATCCGAACAATCCCTATGCCGCACCGCAAGTCGCGCTGATTGATGAACAGGCTCCCCGCTCACTGGCAGGCTGGAGCGTCGGGCAGCTGCAACTGCTGGCCTGGCTGAGCTTGGCCTCGATCGCCATGATTCTGGTGTCGCTGCTGGCGGTCATGTTTGCAGCTGAGCAGCCGGGCTCGCTCAGCGAGCGCGTCGGCGACTGGCTGAGTCTGTTGTCGACGGTGTTGGGTTGTTATCTGCTGCTGCGCCTGAGGGCGTTTCTGGAGCAGCGATTCGCCGCCAAGGGGCTCTTGATCCCTATCGCCCTGATCATTGTGTTTAGCCTGCTGGCCGAGGGACTGGACTGGCTCTGGGGGGATGCGATCTTCACGGAGCTGGGCTGGAAGACCCTGGGTTTCTTCGCCACGATCATGCTGATGGGCGTGATGACGCTGTGGCTGGGAATTGTCTTGCTGCGTATCGCCAACCCTTATCCAGCACTACGGGTGATGGCGTGGATGGAGATCGTCGGTGGCGGAATGTTCGCGTCGGTGGTGCTGGTGGTCGTTGCCATTATCCCGCTACTGGGTGGCACGCTGGCCATGGCGCTGGTGTTCTTCCGCGGCGCCCGCGAGCTGAAGGGCAACCAGGCCGCCTGATCGCTCAGCTTTTTTGGGTGTTGGCCAGGGCCTGGTTGACCGCCAGCCAGGCCTGCATGGCCGGTTCGCCTGCTTCCTGCAGTACGCGCTCCAGCAGTTTGCTCTGTTCCCGGCGCAAGGCTTTTTCCAGCTTGCTGCCCTCGTTGGTGAGCGCCAGCTGGCGTTTGCGCTTGTCATCCGTGGCCGCCACGCTTTCCACCATGTGCATTTCCTGCAGCTGGCGCAGTGGCGTGTTCAGCGCCTGCTTGCTGACCCCCAGATAGCCGAGCAGCTGGCTGACGCTCAGCCCCGGATGGCGGGCGATGAAGAACAGGATGCGGTGGTGAACCCGCGACAGGCCGCGTTTGGCCAGCATCTCGTCGGGCTTGGCGGTGAAGGCCTGGTAGCCGAAGAAGAAGGCCGCCATGGCACTCTGCTGCATGGTTGTGTTTTTCAGGTCAAGCATATTGACGTATCCATCGCGGCCGGCGTAGTTTCGGTCAACCAGTTTGACCCAATTTTCCCTGCCTGTGCTACCCGGTGATTCCATGGCCTTCTCCGAACGCGTTGCCCGCCTGAAAAGCTCCCTGATTCGCGAAATCCTCGCTGCGGCGCAGCGCCCGGAGGTGATGTCCTTCGCCGGTGGCCTGCCCGCCGAGCCGATGCTGCCCAAGGTGGACTGGAGCGAAATGCCGGCCTCGCTTGGCCAGTACGGCATGAGCGAGGGCGAGCCTGCACTGCGCGAGGCGATTGCCGCCGAGGCCAACAAACTCGGCGTGAAATGCGATGCCAGTCAGGTGCTGATCACCTGCGGCTCGCAGCAGACGCTGGATCTGGCCAGCAAGCTGTTTATCGATCCGGGCACCGAGATCCTAGTCGAGGCGCCGACCTACCTGGCCGCGCTGCAGTCCTTCCAGTTGTTCGGTGCAGACTGCATCACCGTGCCGCAAGAGGCTGACGGTCCCGAGCTGGAGGCCCTGCGCGAGCGCCTGCAGAGCCACAAGCCCGCTTTCGCCTACCTGATCCCGACCTTCCAGAACCCGTCTGCCGTGCGCTACAGCGAGGCCAAGCGTGATGCCGTGGCGGCGCTGCTCGACGAGTTCAACGTCACCCTGATCGAGGACGAGCCGTACCGCGAGCTGGTGTTCGATGCCGGCAGCGCCACGCCTATCGTCAGCCGTATGCAGCGTGCCAGCTGGATCTACACCGGTACCGTGTCGAAGACCCTGCTGCCGGGCCTGCGCGTCGGCTTCCTGATCGCCACGCCAGACTTGTTCCCGCACCTGCTGCGCCTCAAGCAGGCTGCCGACCTGCACACCAACCGCATTGGTCAATGGCAGGCGCTGCAGTGGTTCGGCACCGAGAAGTACGCTGCCCACCTGGCCGAGTTGCGCGACTTCTATCGGGTGCGCCGTGATGCCATGCAGGTGGCGTTGGAGGAGCACTTCGGCGACCTGGCCAGCTGGCAGGTGCCGCAGGGCGGCTTGTTCTTCTGGCTGACGTTGAACAACAAGCTGGACACTCGCACGCTGCTGCAGCCGGCCATGGCACAGAACGTCGCGTTCATGCCGGGCGAGCCGTTCTTCGTCGACCCGGATGCCAACTCCGGTCATCTGCGCCTGAACTTCAGCCATGTTCCGCCGGAAAAGCTCGGCGAGGGCCTGCGCCGCCTGGCGGCGGTCATCCGCGAAGCGCAGGGCGCTCTGCACGCACAAGGAGGTCAATAGCCATGCTCAAGGTTTACGGCGACTATCGTTCCGGCAACTGCTACAAGGTCAAGCTGATGCTGCACCTGCTCGGGCGCGAGTATCAGTGGCTGCCGATCGACATCCTCAAAGGTGAAACCCAGACCGCCGAATTTCTGGCCAAGAATCCCAACGGCAAGATTCCGCTACTGGAACTGGAGGACGGCACGTTCCTCTGGGAGTCCAATGCCATCCTCAATTTCCTCGCCGATGGCAGCGAGTTCATTCCGGCCGAGCCGCGCCTGCGCACGCAGATGCTGCAGTGGCAGTTCTTCGAGCAATACAGCCACGAGCCCTATGTGGCGGTGGCGCGTTTCATCCAGCTGTATCAGGGGCTGCCGGAAGCGCGCCGCGCCGAGTACGAGAATTGTCACAAGGGTGGTTACAAGGCCTTCAAGGTGATGGAGCAGCAGCTGCAGCGCACGCCTTATCTGGTGGGCGAGCAGTTCACCCTGGCCGATATTGCGCTGTATGCCTACACCCACGTTGCCCATGAGGGCGGCTTCGACCTGGCCGCCTATCCGGCAATCAATGCCTGGCTGGCGCGTGTCGCCAGCCATCCGCGCTATGTGAGCATGTTCGGCTGAATCGTGCCGGGGAGGGGCTGTTGAGCGGCCCGTCCCAGGCGCTTACTGCGCCGCGAAACGCTGGTCCAGATAGGCAGCGATGGCCTTGGATTCATACAGCCAGCGTACTTCCCCCTGATCCTCGATGCGCAGGCAGGGCACCTGGATCTTGCCGCCGTGCTCCAGCAGCGCCTGGCGGTGCGTTGCATCGTTCTTGGCATCGCGCAGCGCCACCGGCACGTTCAGACGATGCAGGTGGCGGCGGGTCTTCACGCAGAACGGGCAGGCGTGGAACTGATACAGGGCCATCCCAGCGGCTTCTCGTTCGACTTGTGCCTGGCTTTGCGGGCTGCGTTTGAGCTTGCGCGGACGGGTGATGAAGTCGAGAAAGATGATGATCTGGCCGAGGCCGATCCGCAGTGCCTTGAGAAGCATCGTAAGATCCTGATGAGGTGAAAAGGGCGGCAGGGTACCCGAGTTCCGGGGCGTGGGTACAACCACATGTCGTTAGCCGTTAACCGGGCACAAAAAAACCGGCCGACAGGCCGGTTCTTCGGCAGCGTGTCAGTCAGCGGGTTAGGCTGAGGAACTCGCTGCGGGTGGCGGCGTTTTCGCGGAACTGACCGAGCATCACGGAAGTGACCATGGAGGAGTTCTGCTTCTCCACACCGCGCATCATCATGCACATGTGCTGGGCTTCGATCACCACGGCCACGCCGAGCGCGCCGGTAACCTGCTGAACCGCTTCGGCGATCTGACGGCTGAGGCTTTCCTGGATCTGCAGGCGACGGGCATACATGTCGACGATGCGCGCTACCTTGGACAGGCCCAGCACCTTGCCATTTGGGATATAGGCGACATGGGCCTTGCCGATGAATGGCAGCATGTGATGTTCGCACAGCGAGTACAGCTCGATGTTCTTTACCAGCACCATTTCGCTGCTGTCGGAGCTGAACAGGGCTCCGTTGGTGACTTCCTCAAGCGTCTGCTGGTAGCCACGACAGAGATACTGCATGGCTTTGGCTGCACGCTTGGGGGTGTCGACCAGGCCTTCGCGGCTCACATCCTCGCCGATCTGGCCGAGAATCGCGGTGTATTGCTGTTCCAGGGACATGGGTCTTCCTGTGGGGGTGAAGAGGCACAGGGGCGCAGGGTAGGGCGCGGGCGCACCGCTTGCAAGCGCCGAATGCGCCAGTACAGCCTGCTGCTAGGTGGTTGCAGTGACGTTCGGGGCTCGCTTGCCAGCCGTTTACTCGTCGCGTCCGTCGAGCATGGTGCGTTTGAGCAATACATAAACGGCACCGGTGCCGCCATGCTTGGGCAGGCAGGAGGTGAAACCGAGTACCTGTGGGTGCTGGCGCAGCCAGGTGTTGACGTGGCTTTTGATCATCGGGCGCTTACCGTCCATGCGTACGGCTTTGCCGTGGGTGACGCGGGCGCAGCGTACTTCCATGCGGGCGGCTTCGGCGAAGAAGTCCCAGAGAATTTCGCGAGCCTTCTCGACGCTCATGCCATGCAGGTCCAGGCTGCCTTCAAAGGGCACCTGTCCGACCTTGAGCTTACGCATCTGGCCGTCCTGTACGCCGTCGCGGGCCCAGTAGAGTTCGTCTTCGGCGCCGACGTCGATAACGAACTGGTCGGACAGGCCATCGACCCGAACTTCATCGGTTTTCACCGTTGCAGCCTGGCGCAGGGTATTGAGCTGTTTGCGATCGGTTTTCGGCTTGCCGGTGTCGGCGCGGTCATGGCGAATAGGCTTGACCCCGCGCACGGCGGACTGGAACAGAGAGAAATCGTCGTCTTGCATGAAGGCCTCCACGGAAGCGGCGAGTTTACCGGCTTCAGTGGCGTTTTTTCAGCAGGCCGGGCGACAGGCTCAGGTCGGCACCGCGGTTGCGCCGCATGCGCCGTCGGCAGCGGCGCCAGACATTGATGCCGCCCCAGAGCAGGAACAGGCCGAACAGCAGCAGCGTGATGGCTGCGCCGATGCTGTCGTTCAGCGGGCCGAGGGCCGGTGGGCGGCCGAGCAAGGTGGCCGCACCGGCCATGCTCAGTAGCACACCGAAGGCGGCAAACAGGGCTGCCAGCCCGGCCAGTAGGCGCCAGCGCCAGGCGGATGAACCACGGGGGCGCAAGTGGCGAGCGTTGAAACCATCGTCGGACAACTTCATACCGATTTCCTCTTGGCGTATCGGCGCTGTGACCCGAACCCGTCCTCAGGGTTCCGGAGCCCGGTCCCTGCGGTGACCTGTTGGCTGTGCGCTACAGCAGTGCGCGCGCCTGGGGCACCACCATGGCGTAGTTGTCGGACAGCGCCGCCAGGGTCATGCGATGCAGGTCACGGGCTGGGATCATGTCGCCGTCATAGGGCAGGTCGCGGGTGGCGCAGGCGGCATCCACCAGGGTGCAGCGGTAGCCATAGTCCTTGGCGGCACGCACCGTGGTGCTGACGCTGGAATGGGTCATGAAACCGCAGATGATCAGGTCCAGATGGCCTAGCTGCTGCAGGCGTTCATGCAGGTCGGTACCGGCAAAAGCGTTGGGTAGACGTTTTTCTACCAGCGGCTCGCCCGGCAGCGGCTCCAGTCCGCTGATGAAATTGCCGCGCGGCCCCTGGGGATCGAGCAGGCCGCCCGGAATACCCAGGTGGCGCACATGCGCCACGGGTGCGCCACAGTCGCGTGCTGCGCGTAGCAGCGTGGTGATTTCAGCGATGGCGGGCTCGATGTCAGGTAGCTGCAGGGTGCCGCTGCGATATTCCTCTTGTGCATCAATGACCAGCAAGGTCGCCTTGCTCAGGGTGGCAGGGGCATAACCGCGTCCGAGCAATTGGAACAGGGTTTTCGGTGCGGACATGGTTGGGCTCCTGTAGCTGTGATGGGGTTATTCTCTGCTTGCCAAGGCGATCTGTGAACCTTTTGCGTGGTTCCGGCTAGAATCCCGATCTGTTTTTCTCGAGGTAACCTCTGTGTCCCCATCCCGCCTGCGCAGCGTGCGCGACCATATTCGCTGGGCCGTCAGCCGCTTTCACGAGGCCGGTCTGTTCTTCGGTCATGGCACCGACAACGCCTGGGACGATGCCCGCCAGCTGGTGCTGGGCGCCTTGCACCTGCCGTTTGAGATTGCCGACAGCTACCTCGATTGCCGTCTGGAAGAGGATGAGCAGGAGCATTTGCTGGAGTTGATCCGCCGGCGTATCGAGGAGCGTGTGCCGACCGCCTACCTGATCGGCGAGGCCTGGTTTTGCGGTTTGCCGTTTGTGGTCGATGAGCGGGTGCTGGTGCCGCGTTCGCCCATTGCCGAGCTGATTTCCCAGCGTTTCACGCCCTGGTTGCCCGCCGAGCCGGCACGCATTCTCGACCTGTGCACCGGTTCAGGGTGCATCGGTATCGCCTGTGCCTATGCCTTCCCTGAAGCCGAGGTGGTGCTGGGCGATCTGTCCTTCGATGCCTTGGAAGTGGCCAACCACAATATCGAGCGGCATGAGCTGGAAGAGCGGGTCTACACAGTGCAGGGCGATGGTTTTGCCGGCCTGCCGGGGCAGCGTTTCGACCTGATTGTTTCCAACCCGCCCTATGTGGACGCCGAGGATTTCGCCGACATGCCGGCCGAGTACCAGCATGAACCGGCGCTGGGCCTGGCTTGTGGTGACGATGGTCTGGATCTGGTGCGGCGCATGCTGGCCGAAGCTGCCGATCATCTGAGCGAGAAGGGCCTGCTGATCGTCGAGGTGGGCAATAGCCAGGTGCATGTCGAGGCACTGTATCCGGAGGTGGACTTCACCTGGCTGGAGTTCGAACAGGGCGGCCATGGCGTGTTCCTGCTGGCCGCGGCGCAGTGCCGTGAGTACCAGAAGCTGTTTCGTTCGCGCCTGAAGGGTTGAAACCTTAGCCCGAGTGCAGTCCGGGGGGGCACAGGCCACTCCGTTGCCGCATTGCATCCGGGCTACGGGGTTATGCAGGTGCGGGCGGGCTAGCGGGTGGCGATCCAGATCAGTAGGCCGGCCTGAAACAGCGCCAGTGCCACCAGGCAGGCAATGGTAAAGCGCAGGCCGCTGTCCTCACGCTTGAGCACGCCGATGCGCTGTTCCAGCTTGGTGAGCTTCACCTGCTGCTCGTGCAGGTTCTGGTCGGCCTGCTGCAGCATGGCGGCGCATTCCAGCAGCTCAAGCTGCTGGATCTTGTCGTGATTCCATTCCGGGTTCAGGGCGCTGACGCGCGATGCACTGTAGCTGGCCTTGACCTGCGCCAGGTCCTGGTACTCCACCTCGAAGCCCTGGATGCGCAGAAAGTGGTCGCGGCGCTGGCGAGCTTCCTCGCTGAGCACATCCTTCACTGCCAAGGCGCCACCTTCCACGCTGTAGCTACCCCAGCGCTGGCGCGCCCAGGCGATGCCCTGAGCCATCAGGAAGCGGCCCAGGCCACGATTGATCGGCTCGACCTGCAGCCCTTTGTCGGCCCCAAAGCGCACTTCCCGGTTGCGATGGTCGGCCCAGACCTCCAGCAGGTTCTGTTCGCGGCGCAGGCGCTGGCCCGGCACCTCGACGGAAAGGCGCAGCAGGCTTTGCTCGTCACTATGGCGCTCAATACGACCCAGCCGAACAAAGCGCAGCGGGCGCAAACCGCTGCTGCGATCGGCGGGCAAAGGCGCCAGGCGCAACAAATGGAACTGCTCGGCGGCCAGGTTCTCCCAAGGGTGCGGCTGCGGGGGCTGTTCAGCCTCATGGGCCGAGGGTTGAGGGTCGATTTCCGTCATTGCGGCATCCTTGAACGTTCGTGCAAGCATTATCGGCCGGTTCTGTGCTGGCTTCAGGCTGGCCATCTGCCATTTGCCCAATGCAGGTGAACTGGTCGGGCGCCGGGGGTATACTCGCCGACCTTTGTTCGAGGCAGATTTCGCGGAGCGCCCTGCATGTCCGGCAATACCTACGGCAAGCTGTTCACCGTCACCACCGCTGGCGAAAGCCATGGCCCGGCCCTGGTGGCCATCGTCGATGGTTGCCCGCCGGGCATCGAGCTGTCCCTGCTGGACCTGCAACGCGATCTCGACCGGCGCAAGCCGGGCACCAGCCGTCATACCACCCAGCGCCAGGAGGACGACGAAGTCGAGATTCTCTCCGGCGTGTTCGAGGGCAAGACCACCGGCTGCCCGATTGGCCTGCTGATCCGCAACACCGACCAGAAGTCCAAGGACTACTCGGCGATCAAGGACCTGTTCCGTCCGGCCCACGCCGACTACACCTACCACCACAAGTACGGCATCCGCGACTATCGCGGCGGCGGCCGTAGCTCGGCGCGCGAAACCGCCATGCGCGTGGCTGCGGGGGCCATCGCCAAGAAGGTATTGGCCGGTCTGGGCATCCAGGTACGCGGCTACATGAGCCAGCTCGGCCCGATCGAGATCCCGTTCAAGACCTGGGACAGCGTCGAGCAGAACGCCTTCTTCAGCCCCGACCCGGACAAAGTGGCGGAGCTGGAGGCCTACATGGACCAGTTGCGCCGTGACCAGGACTCGGTCGGCGCCAAGATCACCGTGGTTGCCGAGGGCGTGATGCCGGGCCTGGGCGAGCCGATCTTCGACCGTTTGGACGCCGACCTGGCCCATGCACTGATGAGCATCAATGCGGTCAAGGGCGTGGAAATCGGCGCCGGCTTCGCCAGCGTGGCCCAGCGCGGCACCGAGCACCGCGACGAGCTGACACCCGAAGGTTTCCTCAGCAACAACGCCGGCGGCATCCTGGGCGGCATTTCCAGCGGCCAGCCGATTATCGCCCACCTGGCGCTCAAGCCGACTTCCAGCATCACCACGCCGGGGCGTTCCATCGACGTCGACGGCAACCCGGTGGAGCTGATCACCAAGGGCCGTCACGATCCCTGCGTCGGCATCCGTGCCACGCCGATTGCCGAGGCGATGATGGCCATCGTGCTGCTCGATCATCTGCTGCGCCATCGCGGGCAGAACGCCGATGTGCAGGTCAACACCCCGGTGCTGCCGCAGCTGTGATCCACGCGGTGGGTTGGGTAGAGCACAGCGAACCCCAGCCTTGCCGGCAGCGGATAGTCCTATGAGCGACGCCCTGCCTTACTGGCGCCTCTCCGGCTTCTACCTGTTCTATTTCGCTTTGCTGGGGGCCACGGCCCCCTTTCTCGCGCTGTACTTTGATCACCTGGGCTTCACCCCCGCGCGTATCGGTGAACTGGTCGCCATCCCCATGCTGATGCGCTGCGTGGCGCCCAACCTATGGGGCTGGCTGGGCGACCGCAGCGGGCAGCGCCTGCGCATCGTGCGTTTCGGCGCGGTGTGTACCTTTCTCAGCCTGAGCCTGATTTTCGTCGACCAGAGCTACGCCTGGCTGGCGCTGGTGATGGCGCTGCACGCGTTCTTCTGGCACGCGGTGTTGCCGCAGTTCGAGGTTATCACCCTGGCCCATCTGCGCGAGCAGAGTGCGCGCTATAGCGAAATTCGTCTGTGGGGCTCAATCGGTTTTGTGCTGGCGGTGGTTGGGCTTGGCTGGCTGTTTCAGTACCTCAGCCTGGGGCTGTATCCCTGGGTGCTGCTGGTCATCATTGGCGGCATCGCCCTGAGCAGCTTCTGGGTGCCCAATGCCTCCCCAGGCGTACACAGCGTGACGGCGGGCGAGGGTGGTTTTCTACGCCAGCTGCGGCGGCCTGGTGTGCTGGCTTTCTACCTGTGCGTCGGATTGATGCAGGTGTCCCATGGGCCGTACTACACCTTTCTTAGCATTCACCTGGAGTCGCTGGACTACAGCCGGCTGGTGATCGGGCTGCTGTGGGCTCTGGGGGTATTGGCGGAGATCGTTCTGTTCCTGTTCATGGCCCGCGTGCTGGCGCGTTTTTCGTTGCGCCAGGTGCTGCTGGCCAGCTTCCTGCTGGCGGCCTTGCGCTGGCTGTTGCTGGGTAATCTGGCCGAGTACCTGAGCGTATTGTTGTTTGCCCAACTGCTGCATGCTGCCACCTTTGGCAGCTTCCATGCGGCGGCCATTCATTTTATCCAGCGCAGCTTTGGGGCCGGTCAGCAAGGCCAGGGGCAGGCCTTATACGCATCCCTGGCGGGTGTCGGCGGTGCACTGGGCGCCCTCTACTCTGGCTACAGCTGGAACAGCCTGGGCCCAGGCTGGACCTTTGCCATCGCCAGTTTGGCCGCAGTGATGGCGGCCTTTATCATTGCCAGCCGGCTGCGCGATGCACCGGTGAACCGAACCCATTAAGGACATGTGCATGAGCAGCCTGACCGTCTACCACCAGTCCAGCCCGGATGTGCCGAGCAAACTGCTGACCCATGACGAAGATATCGCCGCGACGCTAGCCGAGGTCGGTGTGGGCTTCGAGCGTTGGCCGGTTGAGGTGTCCCTCAAACCAGGCCAGAGTCAGGATGAGGTACTTGGCGCCTTGCGCCCGTCGCTCGATGAGCTGATGGTTGAGCGCGGCTATGCCGGTGTGGAAGTGCTCAGCCAGAGCTGCTCGCGCGCCTACCAGGACGAGCCGCAGGTCGAGATGCTGGAGGAGTTGTGTACAGCCGAGGCGCAGGGGCATCTGCTGGCAGCAGGGCGTGGACTGTTCAACCTGCATATTGGTGAGCATGTGTTTGCTGTGCTGTGCGAGAAAGACGTTCTGCTGTCGCTTCCGTCCGCTACCCGCTACTGGTTCGACCAGGGAGCGTTTCCCCATGTGATTGTGTTGGAGATGCGCACAGGCCCGGCTGCATCCTGTACGGGTGACCCCATTGCCAGTGCATTCCCCCGTCTCGAAGCCTGAAGCTCTGAATGTAAAAGGCCGCCTGCTAGGCGGCCTTTTCGTTAATGCGCCTGAGGCTCGCCGTTGCGCTGGTGGCGGTAGACGCTGACGGCTTCGTACACCGACTTGCGCAGGCGGTTGATGCCGCCGATGGGGCGATGTTCGGGCAGGGCATGCCAGGGGTTGAATGAGAGGTTGTCACAGAACAGGTTTTGTTCGCGGCTATCGAAGTCCTGGGCCGGCACCTTGATGGTCGCGACCGTCTGGAAGGGTGAAATCTTTTCGCTCCACTCCACGCTTGGGTCTTCGAGGGGCATGTAGTAGTTCGGGTTCTGCAATTGCACCTGCAGGGCGAAGCAGGCTGGGACCCGGTCCAGCGACAATTGCTGGTACAGGGCGTTGCGCAAAAAGTTGGGCAGGTCGCGATTCTGCTCTGGCAGTTCATAGGGCGGGCAACTGGCCGGGTCGGGGATGACCCGGTACTTGATGTTGTGCGGGCCGTACTTGAAGGGCGCAATCGAGTTGTAGGTGGTCGCCACCGGGGTTTCCGGGGCGGGCGCCAGGGTCTTCAGGGCAATGACCAGGTGGCGGATTTCCCAGGTGCGTGGGTCCCAGCTGGGGAAGAACGCCATGGCCTTCTTGCCATCGGCCTGGGCGGCGAAGTTCTGCTTGTACTCGGCGACGTCGCGAATGAAGAACGCCGGGTGGTTGAACATCACGAAGTCCTGGTTGCCGGCGGTGGCTTTGCTGCTGAGCAGTTTGTCGCCCGGTACGTCGAGCAGTTTGATGGCCATGCCACGGGCGTCGCGGGCGCGGTCGAACTGCGGATAGGCATTACCGTTGGACAGGCGCATCCAGGCTTGCCAGGTTTTGCCGGGTTCACTGAAAACACCCTGGCGCAGGGCAGGCTCGAGGTCTGCCAGCACGCTGACCTCGGCCTTCACGCAGCCGTGGGCCTTGGCATGGGCATCGCGCAGCACGCGGGTGTTGTCACGATGCTGTTCGACCACGCGGATGGCATCTTCGATGATGGTCTGGGTCAGGGCGGCTTCTTCCGGCGGGATTTGTTCCTCGGCCGAGACCGGGCCGGAGAACTTCCAGGCGTAATAGGCTTCGCCAGCCCCCCAGCCAAGCAAACCCACTATCACCAGGGTCAACAGCAATTTGCCTAGCAGGCGGCAGAGTCGAAGCCAGACACGCATGAGCATGGCGTTTTTCCTTAATGGTTGTTCTGGCAGCTGGGGCCGGGTGTCCAGGGACGACTTTCGGCGGGCTGCAGTTGGCTTTCCATAGACTCGTTGCCCATGACCTTGAGGTACTCGATCAGCGCATAACGCTCTTCCGGCTCCAGGTAGCGGCCAATAACGCCCTCGTTACGACAGCCGTCGCGGAACTCGTGGCCACGGTTGCCGTTGCCGGTAACGCGGGTATCGAACAGGAAGCCGCCCTGGAATTCAGTGGTGACGTAGCCCGCGCGTTTGGGGTCGTACTCGAAGTTGCCGACCCAGAAACTGCGGTCGCGCTCGACCACTGGCGAGAGCAACTGAAACAGGTTGGGTACCGAACCGTTGTGCAGGAAGGGCGGAGTTGCCCAGATGCCGTCAAGCGGGCGCGCCTTGTAGCCACGCTTTTCCTGTACGCCGATGGCCAGGCCGTAGCCGTCCATGCGCCAGCGCTCGCGTGGCTGGATACCGGCGTCGCGGTAGGCGCGGTCCTCTACATAGGCGGTGACATAGGCCAGGCCCTTGGCGCTGGAGATGCTGGCGAAGTCCACTTCGCTCAGGTCGCTGCCAAACAGCTTGACGTCCAGGTTGGCCAGTTCGCTTTTCTGCCAGCCCAGCTTGCGAATATCGAAACGATGGTCGGCGATGTTGTTGGCAGTGGTCGGGTCGGTGCCGATGATGCGGGTCGGCACGATGCGCATGTGCCATTCCGGGTCGCGGGCAGGGGCCAGGCGCTGGTCACGTGGTACCGGGTCGGGGGCGTGGCAGTAGGCGCAGTTCTCGGCAAACAAGGCCCGCCCCTGGCTGGCCAGTTCAATGTCTACCTTGCCCAGCACCTCCTCGGGCCATGTCGGCGGCTTGAGTTGCTTGAGGGTTTCTTCGAGTGTGAAGAGGTCGCGCAGGCGCACACTGGAGGGGTAGCGCTGCTCGTGCGTCAGCGGCTGCCCGTCTTCGCCGAATAGATGCAGGGTGGCGCCGACACCCAGGGCTTCACCGATATTGCGTGCCATCGGCTGCATGGCCGAGCCGTTCCACTGGACCCAGTCGAATTTCCAGATGTCCCACACCTGTGGATAGCTGACCGGGGCATTGGCGACCCGGTAGTTGCTGGCATCGATGGCATCGCCGAATACGCTGTTGGCGATACGGCCGAAGGCGTCGGTGCGCCCAAAGCCTTCCTCCGTCGGATAGAGCCCGCGATGCCAGTCGTTGTAGGCGGTGCCGAGCAGGCGGTCGAGCACCACCTTGAAGTCTTCGCGCAGCTGATCTTTGTCCTGGTTGTAGTTCTCGCCCAGCACGGTCTTGGCGAAGCGGTGGAATTTGATCGGGTTGTAGTAGGTGAAGGCCATGCTCATGCCGAGCGCCTGGCCGAAGCTGCCGCCTTTGAGCGTGGGCACGGTGGAGGCCAGCGAGTGCAGGGCGGCGCCACCGTCAATGCGCACGGCCTGGCCCTGGTAGCGCAGTTCGCCGCTGTGGCAGGCCGAGCAGGTGATGTCCAGGTAGTACGCGCCGCTCTCATCGTCCTGATGGCGGGCGAAGCCTACAGGCAGGTTACCGGGGTTGAGTGCGCTGGGCTGTTGCCGGGGGTCGGTCAAAAAACCGAATCGGGCGAGGTAGTCGGGGCTGGCGAATTTGTCCTGCGAGAAGGGCAGTTCCAGGGCGGTAAACCAGTCGTAGCGCAGGCCTTTCACCGTGGTGCCCTGAGGGGTGTAGTAGTAGGTCTGGCGTTGCTGCTCATTCCATTGATCGAGGTAGTGCACCTGCTGCGGTTTGTCGAAAAGCGGCAGGTTTGGCCGTGCGATGTAATAAAGCACTACGGCGATCGCAGCGAGGACAAGTAGGAGAATCAGCGCTAGCGCGCGGCGCAGCATTCGCATGACATCAACATCCGTGTGGCAATTTTGTTATGGGGTACGTTTATGCCAATACACCGGGTCGATGGCAAGAAGTCATAACCGGGTGGATTTTTAAGAGTGGTATCGGCTGTTGGACTCATACCTTATAGGTAATCGTTCTTTGGTCGCCGTTTGTCTTTGCTAGGATCTTTCTGCTGCGCCAAATTATTGTTTTTAATAAGTTTTCAAAAAAATGGCGCCAAGGAATGGTTATGTCGCAAGTATTGACTGAGGCGCCACGGCGGTTGCTGGTGGTAGATCCCTGTCAAGAGTGCGAGTTGTTGCTGCCCCATCTTCAGGCAAGCGCCTGGTCGGTGCACAGTTGCGGCTTGGCAGAGGCAGGTAATGCACTTTTCGATGTGGGGCTGATACGTCTGCGCTCCACCCATCTGGCCAGGCCTGAAGCGCTCAAGGAATTGATCAGCCAGAGTGGCACCGAGTGGATCGCCGTTCTCAGTGCCGATGCTCTGCAGGATTCAGAGACCGGCAACTTCATTGGCGAGTGGTTCTTCGACTATCACACCTTGCCGTTTGACTTCGGTCGGCTCGATATCGCTCTAGGGCGCGCCCTGGGTATGGCCAGGTTGCGGGGCAAGGTGGGCTCCGGGAGTCGCGAGCCGGATAATCACGATCTGCTAGGGGCGAGTCGAAAGATCTGCGATCTGCGCCGGCTGCTGGCCAAACTGGCGCCCACGGATGCTCCGGTGTTGATTCGGGGTGAGAGCGGTACCGGCAAGGAATTGGTGGCACATACTCTGCACCGGCTTTCGCGCAGGGCTCATGAGGCCTTTGTCGTGGTCAATTGCGGCGCGATTCCCGAACACCTGATCCAGTCCGAGCTGTTTGGCCATGAAAAGGGCTCCTTTACCGGCGCGCATCAGCGCAAACTGGGCCGCATCGAGTTGGCTGATAGAGGCACCTTGTTCCTCGACGAGATCGGTGACCTGCCGTTGGAGTTGCAGGCCAACCTGTTGCGTTTTCTGCAGGAGATGCAGATAGAGCGGGTCGGCAACCATCGCCCTATTTCGGTCAACGTACGGGTGCTGGCGGCGACCCATGTCGACCTGGAGGAGGCGGTGCACAGGGGCCGTTTTCGCGAGGATCTCTACTACCGGCTCAATGTGCTGCAGGTGCAGACCACTCCATTGCGCGAGCGGCTCGAGGATATTCCTTGCCTGGCTGACTTTTTTGCTCAGCGCTATGCGCTGGAGATTGGCCGCCGCCCGCGTAACTTCAGCCGCCAGGCGCGCAGTGCCATGCTCGAACATACCTGGCCTGGCAATGTGCGGGAGTTGGCCAACCGTGTGCGCCGAGGCATGGTGCTGGCAGAGGGCAAGCAGATTGAGGCGGTTGATCTGGGGCTCACCGATGGGTTCTCGCGACATCCTGCGCTCAATACCCTTGAGGACTATATCAATCGTGCTGAGCAGCAAGCGCTCAGTGATGCACTGCTTCGCCATGCCGACAACATGAGCCGTGCCGCTCTGGCATTGGGGGTTTCTCGGCCGACCCTCTATCGCCTTCTGCACAAGCACCAGATGCGTTAGTGCTTCAGAAGTAGTAGGGAAATTTCACGCTGAAGCTGAAGTCCGGTGCATCTGGGGTCAAGCCGATCGCCAGGTTGGGCACGATGCTGAGGCCATCTTCGCCGGCCAGCGTCATACCGATGTTGAAATAAGCCGCGTTGGCATCGCTGCTGCTGATGCTCTGCCAGGTACCGCCGTCCTGCTTGATACGGCTTTTTTGGGCAATCAACTCGGAGAAGGACATGGACAGGCTCATGCGTTCGTTGAGAGCGAATGCCGTGCCTACGCCCAGCTGTATCCAATTACCCAGATCGACCTTGCCGGGTACTTTCACGCCTTGCTGCGCACTGATGTCGTCGAAGCTCTCTTCAAAGTTGAAGGTGTAAGACAGGCTGCCGAACAGCACGGCGGGGTCGATCGTCTTGACCAGGCTGATGCCGGGCGTCAGCGACCAGACGCCATTACCGGTTGGCAAGTCCTCCGGCACATTCAGGTTGTTGTTGCCTGGCACCTCGCGCAGCTTGATGCCGTAGGGTTCGTCGCCAGTGGGGGCTTTGAGGCGCAGGCTGAACACGGCATCTGGCAGGTCGGCGGTTTCGTCCATGAATTTATAGGAGACACCGAAGCTGACATCACCCAGACGAGGGTCACCGGTAACGGTCTCATCGCTGACCTGGGTGCTGGCGCCACCGGCCCCGGCAGACTCATAGGTCGCTTCGCGATAGACGACAGGCACGTTGAGGTCGAACTGCCAGCGCTGTTGCCAGTTGTAACGGGTGGTCAGATCGACTGTCAGGCTGTCGGAATTGATCTGATCGATGCCGAGGTTGCCCAGGAAGATCGCGTCCAGGGCGAGGAAGCCGTTGAGAAACAGCTGGCGGGCATCGTAGTGGGTATAGGTGAAGCCTGGTTCGAAGCTCCAGCTGCCACCGCCGAAGAAGCCGCTGGCTTCCTGGTAGATGTTTTCCACGCTTGGCGCTGGCTCACTGTCTTCCTGCAGGCGAGAGCCATAGGACGAGCCGCTGTTGCTGGCGACGTTCTGTGCTGCCGACTGAGTGGCTGGAGGTGGCGAGGCGTGTGCGGTTTGAGCGGGGGCTGGTTGCCGTTGTCCTTCGACATCACGCAGGCGCTGTTCGAGCACCATCAGTGCATTCTGCTGTGCCTGGTAGCGCTGCTGCAGGGCCTGCAACTCGGCGCGTAGCGCGGCCACATCGGCATCGCTGGCGGCCTGGGCCGAGCAGGCGATGGCCAGCGTCAATAGGGCGGGCGCGGGATTGGGCCGTTTCATCAAAACTCCTTGGCAGTCAGTATCCGATCGGGCGGCTTAACGAGTGAGGCGTGAAGCAGTCTGGCGAGGCGAGTCCAGCCCCCTCCAGCCGCTCGCGCAGCCCAACACTTAAAGTCGTCAGGTTTTGCACGCTGTTCAGGCTGCCGAGTATTTCGGTCTGCTGACGAATGCCGCCTTGCCCGAGTTGCTGGCTGGCGGTGCCTTGCCCTGCTGCACTGAGCTGTACCTGCAGGCCCTGGACGTTGGTCAGCACATTGACCTGGCCAGCGGCGTTGCTGAAGCTTTGCGCGCCATTGGCAATGACGATTGCGCCGGAACTGACGGGGGCGGCCTGGTTCTTGTGAATCTCCAGCTCTATCTGGTTATTGCCGCGATTGAAGTTGCCGGCGCTGCGCACGCTCTGTACTACACCATCGACTTGGGACAGGCCCGCGCCACCGATAATCTGTCCGCTAGCTGTCGGCAGGGCTGCAGCATTGCCGGTCTTGTCAGTGAAGGAAACGCTCAGCTGTGGTTGCAGGTTGGCTTGCACCTGCAGGCTGACCTGGGCGCCAATGGCCTGGCCGGCAGCGTTCTGCCAGAGGGTATTCATGGTCACGCCGAAGTTGATGATGCGGTCGGGTAGCACATAACGCCCACGTAGCTGCGCCAGTTCCTTGTCACTCAGTTCTACGGGCTGCAACACGGGAGTGGCATGTACCTGCAAGCTGAGGGCCAGCAGGGGAGTAACAAGCCAGTGAATAGCTTTCATGGTGACGTCCTCGATGTGGGTGGGGCCCGCATCAGAAAAAGTCGCTCTGGATAAAGCCGAATTCCATGAGCTCGGCATCCTGCACCGGCTTGAAGCGATCCAGGCGCTGCCTGGCGGTCAAGGGCTCAGGTGGGGATAGCAATGCGTTGTTGCGGTTGTAACCGGGGCCGATAAGCGCAAATACGATGCCGTTCCAGCCCTTGGCGAACTCGTCCAGGCTCATGCGCTTGTGCCCCAGTACCGGATCGCCGATGTATACCCAGCCACTGTGGCTGCGCTGCATCACGACGAAGTGTTTGTAGCCGCGAATATCGAGCAGCACGATGGCCGGCACCTTGATCTGTTCCAACGCCTGGGCATCGATACGATAACCGCGAGCACGCAGTCCCAGGCCCTGGGCGTAGCGCTTCATGTCCAGCATGGAAAATCCCTGGGTGCGCACTTGCTCGATATCGGCGCTGTCCAGCATGCCGACTATCACATCGGCCTCGCTGAGGTTCATGCCGTAGGCCTGGTTGAGCAGGGTGGCGATGGCAGCCGCGCCGCAACTGAAGTCGGTCTTTTGCTCGACCAGTCCGGCAAAGCGCCGCTCGCGCAGGCTTTCGACCTGCTTAAACACCAACCCACCACCAGGCAGGGCTGGAATCCCCTGTTGTCCGGCCATGAGTTGAGTGCTGCACAGCAAGCAGCCAGCGATGGCAAATATTCTGCGCATGGGTCCTTCCTGCTGCAGGGAGGCGCCTCCTGACGAGGCGCCTCTGCACTGCTCAGGTCTTATTCCAAGCCTGGAGTCGTACTGCCGCAGACATTGCATGCTGCCGCGATGGACAGCGCATTGGCCTGCTGGTTGCCGCCACCGGCGGCGATGTTGACGCCGACATTGCCGGACACCGAGTACAGCGCATTGGACAAGGTGGCGTTGTTGGTGACCGGGACGATCTCCGTAATCACGGTGTTGATCGAGGTCACGCTGCCGGACAGGGTGAGGTCGCCTTGTTCAGCGAACTCAAAGCGACCGGGCTGAGAGCCTTCGTTATCGAAGTCGATGTGTCCGATTTGTTGGTCGCCGCCAGGATGATCACCACCGCTCCAGACTTCTGGATAAACATCATTGCTCTGAGCCGAGTTGCCCTCATAGGTCCCGCTCAGTTCGACATTGACCTTCTTCGCGACCTCACCCAGCGCAATCTGCGCTGCGTTGTTGGTGGTATTACCGCTCAGGGTCTGGCTGACGCCGGCGCTGGCGCTGGCGCTACCACCGGCCACGGCTGCTGCCATGTCGTTTTTCTGCTGGTTGTAATTGCCCGCCGCGATGTTGACCCCGATATTGCCTGAGGTGTTGTAGAGCGAGCCGTTCAGACTGGCGGTGTTCGGCACGCTGACATTGTTGAGAAGGTTGTTGTTACCGTTCTGGTTGACATCGATGGTCGCATTGGCATTCGAGCCGAATACGAACGAGGCGTCGGCGCTGGCCAGTGCTGCTGCGTTGGCCTGCTGGTTGTTGTCGCCGGCCACCACGTTGACACCGGCATTACCACTAACGTCGGTGATCGAGCCGTCCTTCACCTTGGCATTGTTGACCGTCATCTGGTTGTTGACGGTGTTGTAGTTGACGTCTTGGCTGTCGGTGATCGAAGCGTCGGCGTCAGAACCGAAGTTGAAGGCATAGGCGCCACTGCTGGCCAGCGCTGCTGCAATCACCACTGCGAGTGGGCTGAGAATCTTGGGCGTTTTCATGATGTCTCCTGCTGTACATGGTCAGTTGATTCAGGGTGCTTCCACTACCCTGATGCCGAAGCTGTTGGCCGATTGATTGCCAACGCCGGCGCTCTGGTTCAGCTGGACCACACCACGACTACCGGAGAACGCCTGGTCGTCAGTAACGACCAGGCGTGACCCTGCCAGTGATTCGGCTGCGCCGGAGAGGGGGGACAAGGACGCGCTTTGAGCCAGCTCGTCATCGTCGAGGCTGTGTGCTGCTACGCCCTGCTGCAGGCGCAACGCATTGATTTGCTGGTTGCCGATACCGGCACCCTGGTTGATGCCAAGGATGCCGCTGCCCCTGCTGAAGGCGGCACCTTTTATCTCGGCTTTGACATTGCCAGCGGCGCTGGCCGGAAGGGCTTCGATATCCTGCTGGATGGCGAGGCTGGTCTGGCTGCCATGACCTATGGCGATTGCCCGGCTATTGGCCTGCTGCTGCCAGTTTCCCGCGGCCTGATTGACCATCAGGTTGCCCCGATAATCCTGCCCGCTGCTGCCGATATGCGCAGTGTTTTCCGCAAGGCTGGTAGAAGTGCCTATGACCCCGCTCAGGCCTAGCACGAGCGCGATGAAAGGGCGCATTTCAGCGGCCTCCCAGGTTCTGCAGTGGGCTTAGCCCTTGTTGTACGGTGCGGTTGATTTGTCCGCCCAGACCGCTGCTGGAGGTGCCGGAGCCATGCCCGGCCGATGTGCCGGAATGCCGCAGTTGGCTGTTGCTCAGGACCCCGGAGTTGTCGAGGTTGAGCATGCGATTCTGAGCGCCGAGACTACCGCTGACGTTGGCGAAATCGGCATCGCTGAGCTCACCCGTCTGCCGTTCTATCTGACGGGCAGGAGAGACATTGACCTTGACCGGGTTCGGGTCTGGGACGAGGGGTGCCCTGGTTGCCACGCGGGGCTGCACGGTGCGGGTGAGGATCACGTCGCCGTCACCGGCGAAGGACGGAATAGCCTGGAAAATCAGTGAGAAGACCAAGCCCTGGCAGACAAAGAACAGGGGTTTCATCGCCGTATCCTTGAACGAGTTTCTGGCCAATCGATCAAGGCAGTCTTTGTGCCATTTAAGGTATTGTCTTATAGATCAATGCCTTACGTGATTTTTCTGGCGGCTGGGCAGAGGCTTTGTGTTTCATCGACGAAACATTTTTGCGGCCCCCGTTGTGGCGCAAGCCTCTAGGGCAAAGGTTTGCCAGGCGCAGCCCAGTGTAAAGACGATGAAACACTACACACCCACTCAGCCTGATGGCGCGGGAGCTGTAAAGCCAGGGTTACACACTCGATCAGGACGGGGCTGAACAGCCCTAACAGTCCAGGCTGTCCGCCTGGCGGTAGAGCATCAACAGCTTGCGGGTGATGGTCTGCTGTATGTCGTCGCGCTCGAAGGACGACAGGCGCGTGAGCTTTTGCACTTGCAGGCGATGCAGGTGGATATAGGGCATTTTCTGGTCGAACTCGCGCAGATCGCCTTTCATCAGGATCGGCAGAAATACATCGCCGATCTTTTTCTGGTTGCTGATGATCTGCGCCAGGGCCTGCTTGAACGGCATGGTCTTGGGCGCGGGGCCGCCTTCCTTCATTTGAGTGGTCAGCAGCAGGCCTGGCTTGCCCAGCACGACACCGGGCAGTACACAGAGGCCGGTCTTGCGCACGGCCAGGCTTTCAATGCCGTGCAGGGTGTCGTGGAAGGCATAGGGGTTGGGCAGCACCACCATCTTGCGTCCGTAGTCACTGGGAAAGTGCAGGTCGTAGTTGGTGTAGAGCTGGCGGGTGGATTCGGAATACACGCACAGGCGGTTTTCGAACAGCTTGATGAAGCGCTCGGCCAGTTCGCGGCGGGCAATACTGTCCAGATCCCAGATCAGGTCCTGGTTCTGCTGCTGGCCGAGGTTGACCTCCTGGTGCTGCATGTCGTTCATCCACACCTCACACGCGGAACTGGTTCAACAGTCCGCTCAGTCGGCTGGCCAGTTGGCCCAGGTTGTGGCTGGCCTCGCTGGATTGATCCGCTGCCAGGGCATTTTCATGGGCCAGCGAGGCGGCCTGAGTCACGTTGTGGTTGATGTCCTCAACGACGTGCGATTGTTGCAGTGTGGCACTGGCGATGGAAGCATTGAGCCCGGTGATATTGCGCAGGGCGGCGGCAATCTGGCTGAGGTTCTCGCCGGCCTGGCGTGCCTGTTCGACGGTCTGCTGGGTAGCATGGCTGCTGGCGTTGATCACCTTGACCGCGGCCTCCGAGTTGCCTTGCAGGCGCTCGATCATGGTCTGGATTTCGGCAGTCGATTGCTGTGTGCGCTGAGCCAGCAGGCGTACTTCGTCGGCCACCACGGCAAAGCCGCGGCCCTGTTCGCCGGCGCGAGCCGCCTCGATAGCTGCGTTGAGGGCAAGAAGGTTGGTTTGCTCGGCAATCGAGCGGATAACCTCCAGCACACTGCCGATCTGGGTGCTTTCCTGAGCCAGGCTCTGGATGACCTCGACGGCCTGGCCGATGGTGTCGGAAAGCTGGTCGATCTGGCGCAGGCTGCTGTCGATGCTTTCCTGGCCTTGCAGCGCGCGTTGCTCGGCCTCGCGCACCTCGCTGGCGGCGTGCTCGGCATTCTTCGCCACATCCTGCACGGCGTAGGAGACTTCGTTGATGGCGGTGGCTACCAGTTCCATTTGTTGGGATTGCTGCTGGCTGTGCTGTTGCGCATTGCTGGCGATTACGCCCAGCGATTGCGAGGCCTGGTCGAGCGAGCCGGCGGCCTCCAGCGACTGGCCGATCACGCCGCGCAGCTTGTTGGTAAAGGCGTTGAAGTGGCCGCCCAGGGCGGTGAGTTCGTCGCGGCCACTGTGATCCAGACTGCGGGTCAGATCGGCTTCGCCGCTGGCGATATTGGCCATGGCGCTGACGGCTTCATCGAGTGGGCGGGAAATGCTGCGAGTGATCAGGATAACCAGCGCAGCCAGTAGACCGATCACGATGACGACGATGCCAAGGGTGCGCAGTACCTGTTCACGGAACTCGGCCTGTACGTCATCGACATAGATGCCTGATCCGAGAATCCAGCCCCAGGGTTGGAACAGCTCGACGTAGGAGATTTTCGGCACAGGCTCCTCGGAGCCTGGCTTGGGCCAGCGGTAGTCGACCTGCCCGGAGCCCTGTTTCTTGGCGACTTCCACCATCTCGTTGAACAGAAACTTGCCATCCGGATCCTTTAGGCTGGAGAGGTTCTGGCCTTCCAGTTTGGGGTTGGTCGGGTGCATGACCATGGCCGGGGTCATGTCGTTGATCCAGTAGTAGTCGTTTTGCTCATAGCGCAGGCCGCGGATGACTTCCATGGCCTGTTTTTGTGCATCTTCACGACTCAGGCCGGAACTTTCCTGGGCATGGAAGTACCTCAGTACGCCCATGGCACTCTCCACCACATGGCGGGTTTTGAGCGCTTTGGCTTGGTATAGCTCGTCGAGGCTCTGCTTCAGCATCAACCCGGTCAACGCCAATAGCATGACAATTGCAGAGAGCAGGATGATCCAGAGCCGACGGCTGATCGGCAGGTTGCGCAGGCTGTTCATGGCGACTCCAACTTCTTGTTATCTGAGAGCGGTCGGTACAGTTAAGTGGCAGTTTAGTATCAGTTCAATCAAGCTTTGGGCGCAGAGCGCCTAGGCCGGGCTTTCTGGTAGCATTTCGAGTATTTGTTGCCTGCTGCTGCAGGCCTTAAGAATCCTTATCGGCAGTTCTCACGAAAAGCTCAGTCCGAGGTAGCGCATGGATGTAATGATTGCTTTGAAGGCCATAATCCTCGGCATTGTTGAAGGGTTGACGGAGTTTCTTCCCATTTCCAGTACCGGCCACCAGATTGTGGTAGCCGACCTGATCTATTTTGGCGGCGAACGGGCCATGGCCTTCAACATCATCATCCAGCTGGGGGCCATCCTGGCGGTGATGTGGGAGTATCGGCGCAAAATTCTCGAAACGGTCTTCAACGTGCCGCATCAGCCCCAGGCACAGCGCTTTACCGTCAACCTGCTGATTGCCTTCCTGCCGGCCGTGGTGATCGGGGTCGCTTTTGCCGACCTGATCCATGAGTACCTGTTCAACCCCATTACCGTGGCTGCAGCTCTGGTCATCGGCGGAGTGGTAATGCTCTGGGCCGAGCGGCGCCAGCACGAAATTCATGTCGAGGAAGTGGACGACATGAGCTGGAAGGAGGCGCTGAAGATTGGCTTCGCCCAGTGCCTGGCGATGATTCCCGGCACCTCGCGCTCGGCCTCGACCATCATCGGCGGCCTGTTGTTCGGCCTCTCGCGCCGCGCCGCCACCGAGTTTTCCTTCTTCCTGGCCATGCCGACCATGGTCGGCGCGGCGGTGTACTCCGGCTACAAGTACCGTGAGCTGTTCCAGCCCGGCGACCTGCCGATCTTCGCTCTGGGCTTCGTGGTCTCCTTCATCTTCGCCATGATTGCCGTGCGCGGCCTGCTCAAGTTCATCGCCAACCACAGCTACGCGGTATTCGCCTGGTACCGCATCGTATTCGGCCTGCTGATTCTGGCCACCTGGCAGTTCCACTGGATCGACTGGAGCAGCGCCCAGGGCTGATATGGAAAAGCGTGGCATTCTCAAGAGCTGGAACGACGACAAGGGTTTCGGCTTCATCCAACCCGAGGGTGGTGGTGAGCAGCTGTTCGTGCATATTTCCGCGGTACGTGGCGACAAGCGTCCGCAGGCCGGCGAAGAAGTGCTCTACATTGCCGGCAGTGATGCTCAGGGCCGGCCGCGCGCGCAGCATATGCGTCATGCCGGACTCAGCCTGGATCGACCGGCAATCCGGCGTAAACCGCGTCCCGCGGCTAAAGCGTCCAAAACTGACCAGCCGAAAGTAGCGCAGCCGACGCGCCAGCCCAGGCGCGCCGATACGCCGGGTATTCGCGATCTGCCATTGAAGCTGTTGATCCTGGCTGGGTTGTGCGTGCTGCCGCTATGGGGCAGCCTGAGTCTGTTCAGCCAGGGCGTGCTCTGGATGGTGCTGGTCTATCCGCTGGTCAGTCTGTTCAGTTTCTGCCAGTACTGGCTGGACAAGCAGTCCGCGCAGAAGGGGCGCTGGCGTACGCCGGAGAACAGTCTGCATGTCGCCGAGCTGATTGGCGGCTGGCCCGGTGCGCTGATTGCGCAGCAGGTGTTTCGCCACAAGACGCGCAAGGTTTCCTTTCAGCTGGTGTTCTGGGCCATCGTGGCGTTGCACCAGGCCTTCTGGATTGACCATCTGTTGCTCGGTGGGCGCTATCTCGGGCAGTGGCTACCGCTGTAAGGGGCCTGCTTCTAGATTTCACTGTCCAGGCGTAGGCCGACCTGGCGAATTTTCGGCAGCTTGCCGACCACCAGTTGGTGAGCCTGGCGTAGCAGCGTGCGCAGTTCATCGTCGCCCATGGGGCAGGGCACGGCCATGCTGACCCAGTAGGCACGTGCCAGGTAAGGGGCAGGGCGAATGCCGGGGCGGTCGACCATGCCGAGAAATAGCTCCGGTCCGACTTTGAACGACACGCCCGCGTTGAGCAGGGCGAACATCTTGTTGCCGGCGACCGAGAACACCCGGACTCCGCCCCATTTGTAGTCTTCGCGTGCGCCTGGCAGTTGCAGGCAGAAGGCGGCGATCTGCTCTTCGGTCATCTGGTCTCCCTTCCTTTGTCGGTAATGCGGCTAACCTAGCAGAGTCCCGTCACCTCCCTGCAAGGAGCTTTTGCCATGTCGCTTTCCCTGTATCAGGCCTGTGTGCCGTCATTCGTGCGCATGTTCGGCAACCTCTCGGCCATCCTTGCCAAGGCCGAGGCCTACTGCGTGGAGCGCAAGATTGATCCCAGTGTGCTGCTCAATGCGCGGCTGGCGCCGGACATGCATCCGCTGACCCGCCAGGTGCAGATTGCCAGTGACCTGGCCAAGGGGTGTGTCGCCCGCCTTGCGGGTATTGAGCCCCCCAGCTTCGCTGATAGCGAGAGCAGCTTCGCCGAGCTTCAGGCCCGTATCGGCAAAACCCTGGACTTCGTCAGGAGCGTGACCGCGGAGCAGATTGAGGGGGGTGAGGGGCGCGAGATCTCGCTGAAATTTCCCAATGCCGAATTCAACTTCACGGCGCCGGACTATGTCGTGCATTTCGTGCTGCCCAACTTCTATTTCCATGTCACCACCGCCTACGCCATTCTGCGTCACAACGGCTTGGCCATCGGCAAGATGGACTACATGGGCGGCAAGTAACCAAAACTGCACGAATGCTGTGGCTCTACGACAGAGCTAACCTGTACCTGTTTGATTGCGACCGTTAGGGGTATTGGTGCTGGCGCTGGTTGCCTGATGGCTATTTAATGGCAGCTCAAGCGCCGGCACTGCGGTGCCGATACCCTTCTGCCTGCTCAACCATCAGTCGTCGTCCAGTAGTCGCCGTCGCATGTCCTATCTGTTCAGCCTGTTTCTTCTCGATGCCGATCCCAGTTTGCTGTTGTTCGGCACCTATGATCCGTGGTTGGTGATCCTGTCGCTGGCGATTGCCATGTTCACTTCGGGCATGGCGCTGCAAGTGGCAGGTATGGCGCGACTCAGTCGCAACCCACTGCACCGTCATACGGCATTGCTGACAGGCTCTCTGGCCCTGGGCGGCGGGGTGTGGGCCATGCACTTCATCGGCATGCTGGCCTTCGAACTGTGCGCGCCGGTGCATTACGCGCCTGGGCTGACCCTGCTATCGCTGCTGCCGAGTCTGGGAGCTTCCTGGGTCGCGCTTCACTTGCTGTCGCGCCACCAGATCACGGCATGGCAGCTGATCGGCAGTGGTGTGCTGGTGGGGGCGGGGATCGGGGCCATGCACTACAGCGGCATGGCGGCCATGCGCATGGAACCGCTGTTGCGTTACGACCCCTGGATTTTTGCCCTGTCGATCCTGGTGGCGGTGGGCCTGGCGATTCTGGCGCTGTGGGTGCGCTTCGGTCTGCGTGGGCGGCTGTCCTCAGGCAAGGCGATCATCGCCAGCGGTGTGGTCATGGGCCTGGCCATCAGTGGCATGCATTACACCGGAATGGCCGCCGCACGCTTTGTCGGTACGCCTGATCTGAGTGCCGCGCAGGACGATTCCAGCCTGTTTCTGGCGCTGGCCGTGGCGCTCATCACGGTCTCGCTGACCATTTTTGTGGCGGGTATCAATGGTCTGCTGCGTTATCGCCATCTGCTGCGCCAGGTGCAGGCCAACGAGGCACGCTTGCGCGCCATTCTGGAAACCGCCGTCGATGGCGTGGTGACCATCGACGACGTGGGCGTTATCGAAGGCATGAATGCCGCGGCAGCCAAGCTCTATGGCTGGAGCAAGGATGAGTTGATCGGCCGGCACATCGATACCGTGATTCCCGAGAGTTACCGTCAGGGTAACGCCAACTACCTGCCGCAGCTGCTCAATGCCGGTAAGTCGGAAATCATCGGCGGCAGTCGCGAAGTCGAGCTGTTGCGCAAGGACGGGAGCGAGTTGCCGATCCGCTTGGCCATCGGCCGCGCCAAATTGCCGGATCGCACCCTGTTTGTCGGCTTCATCAGCGACATCAGCGAGCGCAAGGCCATGGAGAAGGCGCTGCGCGAGAGCGAGCAGCAGTACCGTTCGCTGATCGGCAACATTCCCGGCGTGGCCTTCCGCTGCCTGCTGGATGACAACTGGAGCATGCTGTTCATTAGCGATGCGGTGGAGAAACTGACCGGCTGGAGCGCGGATGACTTTGTTAGCCGGCGCAAGTCGATCAGCGAGCTTTATCACCCCGAGGACTACCAGCGCGTGGCCGAGGAGGTGCTGGAAGATATTTCCCGTGGTCGCCATTACACGGTCGAGTACCGTATCTACGATCGCCAGGGCGAGGAGCATTGGGTCTGGGAGAGCGGCAGCGCGGTGCTGGGCGATGATGGTGAGCCCAAATGGATCGACGGCGTGTTGCTGGACATCACTGAAAGCAAGCTGCGCAATGCCGAATTCGAGGGGACGGCCAAGGCTATCAGCCGCGCGCTGTCGGTGATCGAGTTCGATCTGCAGGGACGGGTGCTCAGTGCCAACTACAACTTCCTTGAACTGATGGGCTACGAGGAAGAAGAGATCCTGGGTCAGCATCACCGCATCTTCTGCGAGCAGAGCTGGGTCGAAAGCGGCGCCTATGAAGAGTTCTGGGCGCGCCTGGCTCGCGGTGAGCTGGACAGCGGTGAATACCTGCGCATCGCCAAAGGCGGCCGCGAAGTCTGGATTCAGGCCAGCTACAACCCGATTTTCGATGCCGATGGCAAGCCGTTCAAGGTGATCAAGTTCGCCACCGACCTCAGCCAGCGGCGTGAGATGGAGGAGGCGTTGCGTATCGCCAAGGAGCGTGCGGAGCTGGCGGCGGCCGCGAAAACCACCTTCCTGGCCAACATGAGCCATGAAATCCGCACGCCGATGAACGCCATCATCGGCTTTACCGAGCTGTTGCTCGACAGCGCGCTCAACGAGCAGCAGCGTCGCCACCTCGGCACTGTGCGCCAGGCGGCACGCTCGCTGCTCGGCCTGCTCAACGACATTCTCGACACCGCCAAGCTGGAGCGCGGTGCGGTGGAGCTGGAACAGATGGACTTCTCCCTGCGCGAGCTGTGCGGGCAGGTCTGTGATGCGCTGCGCCTGAGCGCCGAAGGCAAGGGCTTGAGCCTGAGCCTGGACTATCAGGAGGGCCTGGGCGACTTCTTCAAGGGCGACCCGCTGCGTATCCAGCAGGTGCTGACCAACCTGGTCGGCAACGCGGTGAAGTTCACCGAAAGCGGTTGGGTGCGTCTGGAGGTCAGTGGCGAGCCGGGCAAGGTGCAGTTGGCCGTGCGCGACAGCGGTATCGGTATCGCCCAAGATCGCCTGCAGCATATCTTCGATCCCTTCGCCCAGGCCGACGCCTCGATGAGTCGGCGCTTTGGCGGCACCGGCCTGGGGACCACCATCGCACGCCAGCTGACCGAGCTGATGGGCGGCAGCATCCAGGTCGAAAGTCGCCTGGGGGCGGGCAGCCTGTTCCTCGTCCAGCTGCCGTTGCCGGCTGGCGTTGTGGCGCATGGCGAACGCCGAGCGATGGCGCGGCAACTGCCGGCGCTGAATATCCTGGCCGCCGACGATGTGGCGCAGAACATCGAACTGCTCAGTCTTACGCTGGGCGCCATGGGGCATCGGGTGACCACGGCGAGCGATGGCGAGCAGGCGCTGGCTGCGTTTGTCGGCGGGCGTTTCGATGTGTTGCTGATGGATGTGCAGATGCCGCGCATGGACGGTCTCGAAGCGACCCGGCGCATTCGTCGTCATGAGCAGGCCCATGGTCTGCAGCCGACACCGATCATCGCCCTGACCGCCAGTGTGCTGGAGCAGGATCGCCGCGCCGCTCGCGAGGCTGGCATGGATGGTTTCGCGTCCAAACCGCTGGAGATGGACAAGCTGCTGGCCGAAATGGCACGACTGATCGGCCTGGCCCCGGAGGCTGCCACACCGCCTGCTGCTGCCGACGAATTGGCCGAAGACCAGGTGATCGACTGGCCGCGCGGCATTCAGCTGTGGGGCAGCGAACAGGTCATGGCCGCCGCCATTCGGCGTTTCCTGGCTGAGCATGCCGACAGCTGTGCGGAGGTCGAGCGCCTGCTGCGCAATAACCAGCGCGCTGAGGCCATCGAGTTGGTGCACCGTATGCGCGGGGCTGCCGGCAACCTGGCGCTGTTGCGGGCCAGCCGTTTGGCCGGACAGCTGGAGCATGCGCTCAAGGGCGCCATTCCCGCCTCGGTGGATGAGTTGCTGCGTGCCTTTGCTACCCAGCTTGCGGCGCTGCCCGGTGAACTGCCGGAGGCAACGTCTGCAGCGGAGCCGCCTGCTGCTGCGTTGACCAAGGCCGAGCGGGTCGAACTGATTGGGTTGAGCCGGGCGGCGCTGCAGCATGGCGAATTGGCCGAGCAAGCCCTGCAGCGTCTGCTGGCTGCACTGCCGGCGCAGCAGGCCGAGCGTCTGGAAGGCGCTCTCAATGACTTCGATTTCGAACGAGCGGATGCTCTGCTGGCCCAACTGCTCGACTCTGGAGAGAACAGTCCATGATCAAACCCGCTGATGCCCGCCCAAAACTGTTGTTGGTCGACGATGAACCGACCAATCTGCAGGTGCTGCGGCAGATCCTGCAGGATGATTACCGTCTGTTGTTCGCCAAGGACGGTGAGAAGGCGCTGGAGCTGGCGGCCCAGGAGCGTCCGGCGCTGATCCTGCTGGATGTGATGATGCCAGGCATGACCGGTCATGAGGTGTGCTCCCGGCTTAAGGCTCTGCCGGCCACCAAGGGTATTCCGGTGATTTTCGTCACCGCCCTGGCGGATGTGGAGGACGAAGCCCAGGGCTTTGCCCTCGGGGCCGTGGACTACATCGCCAAGCCGGTCAGCCCGCCCATCGTCCGTGCCCGGGTACGTACCCATCTGTCGCTGGTGCGTGCTGATGAGTTGCGCGAGACCCGCCTGCAGATCGTCCAGCGCCTGGGCCTGGCCTCGGAATACAAGGACAACGAGACCGGTCTGCACGTGATCCGCATGAGCCATTACACCCATGTCCTGGCTCTGGCAGCGGGCTACAGCGAGCACGAAGCGGATGATCTGCTCAACGCTGCACCGATGCACGACGTGGGCAAGATTGGTATCCCCGATGCCATCCTGCAGAAGAACGGCAAACTGGATGACCAGGAGTGGGCGGTGATGCGTCAGCACGCCCAGATCGGTGCCGAGATCATCGGTGAACATGACTCCGGCCTGCTGCAGATGGCCCGCAGTATTGCGCTGACCCATCACGAGAAGTGGGACGGCAGCGGCTACCCCAATGGTCTCAAGGGTGAGGAGATACCCTTGGCCGGGCGTATCGTGGCCATCGCCGATGTGTTCGACGCGCTCACCAGCGTGCGCCCCTACAAACCGGCCTGGCCGGTGGAGGAGGCGGTGGCCTTGTTGCGCCGCGAGAGCGGCCGGCACTTTGATCCGGAGCTGGTAGAGCTGTTTCTCGGCCAGATGCCGGCCATTCTCCAAATCAAGGAGCGCTGGGCAGAGACGGAGTAGGGCACAATGCGGGCCTGCATTGTGGAGCCCGTATGAATCACGAAACCTGGGAGCTGCTGTCCTATATCGTCACCGTCGTGGCACTGCCGTTTGCTATCGGCGTGTTCCTCTTCGAGCAGCGCAAGGAGCGCGAGAATGAGGAAGAGGCGATCTGGCAGCAGATTTCCGATGCCTATATCGACTTTCTCGAAGTGGTGCTGGCCAACCCCGATCTGCGCCTGCGCAGCCACAATGCCACGCCTGACCTGAGCGACGAGCAGCGCGAGCGCATGTGGGTCATCTTCGACATGCTCATCTCGCTGTTCGAGCGCGCCTACCTGCTGGCCTATGCAGAAGATATGAGCGACAAACAGCGCCGCCGCTGGCACTCCTGGGAGGACTACATGCGCGACTGGAGCCGCCGCGAGGACTTTCGCGAGCGTTTGCCACTGTTGTTGCGCGGCGAGGACCCGGGCTTTGCCGCCTATATCCAGGGCTTGGCCGACGAAGAGGCGAAGCATTCTCAAGACTGACTAGTCTTGTCCGTTCACTGCGGGCAATGCCCGCCTTAGCTGAAAACAGGGGGTATATATGAGCCAGATCATCAATCGTGCCGTGCGTTATGAGGTCGGCGGCGAGCCATTCGAGGGGCAGCTGCTGTACGACGACGCCCATGCGCATCCGCGCCCTGGTTTGCTGCTGGCGCCGAACTGGATGGGCGTGTCGGCCGGGGCGATCGAGATTGCGCAGCGGGTGGCTCAGCGTGGCTATGTGGTGTTCGTTGTCGATCTTTATGGGGCGAGCGTACGCCCGCAGAATCATGACGAGGCGGGCGCGGCGATGATGTCGGTGAAGGGTAAGCCGGCCCTGCGCCAGCGCCTGCAGGCCTCGCTGGCGACACTCAAGGCCCAGCCCGGTGTGCCGCTGGATCCCAATCGTCTGGCGATCTTCGGCTTCTGCTTCGGTGGCCACTGCGCCCTGGAGCTGGCGCGCGACGGTGCGCCGCTGAAGGCGGCGATTTCTTTTCACGGCACGCTGGATACGGCCAACCCGGCGGATGCACAGAACATCCAGGGCGCGGTGCTGGTACTGGATGGCGCCGAAGACCCGCTGGTGCCGCGCGAGCAACTGGCAGGTTTCGTTGCGGAAATGAGTGCCGCTGGCGTTGACTGGCAACTGACCAGCTATGGCGGTGCGGCGCACTCCTTCACCGATCCGCAGGCCAATGTCCCGGGCAAGATGCAGTACGACGCCAAGGTGTCGCGTCGTGCCTTCGCGGCGATGTATGACCTACTCGATGAGGTTTTTGCCTGAGAAGCCGGTCAGGCCAGTTATGGCCTGCGTGACTGCGCATCGCTTTTGTTCTGCGACTAGTCTTGTCGGCTCCAGCCATACCAACGGAGCCCGAGCATGAGCAAAACAATCCTGGTCTTAGCTCTCGCCAGCCTGAGCGGTCTCGCTCAGGCGGCGATCGTCACCAAGGCGGTACCTTATGAGATCGATGGCGAGCCTTATGAGGGCGTGTTGATCTATGACGATGCGGTCAGCGAACCTCGCCCCGGACTGCTGATGGTGCCGAACTGGATGGGGGTGAATGAGCCTTCGGCCAAAAAGGCGGCGCGAGCGGCCAGCGACAAGTACGTAGTGTTCATGGCGGACCTGTATGGCAAGGCCATCCGCCCGAGCAACCCGGATGAGGCGAAGGCTGCCGCCACCGCGCTGCGCAGCGACCGGCCGCTGATGCGCAAACGCACCCAGGCCGCGCTGGACGTGCTCAGACGCCAGCCCGGCGTGGATGTGGCGCAGTTGGGGGCGATCGGCTTCTGCTTCGGTGGCGGTGCGATTCTCGAACTGGCCCGTGACGGCGCACCTCTCAAGGGCTTCGTCTCCTTCCATGGCAACCTGGATACCCCCAATCCGGGCGACGCCAGGCAGATCAAGGCGCCGGTGCTGGTGTTGCACGGCGCGGATGACCCAGCCGTGCCGCAGGAGCAGGTCGATGGTTTCATTGCCGAGATGAAGGCAGCCAAGGTTGACTGGCAACTGGTCAGCTATGGCGGGGCAGTGCACTCCTTCACCAACCCGCTGGCCAACGTGCCGGGGCGCAATGAGTACCATCCGGTCGTCGCTGCGCGGGCGTTCAAGGCCATGAATGACCTGTTCGACGAAGTCTTTGCGCGCTGACTGGCCACGCGCCTTAATCGCTGCGGTTATTAACTGGTCCCAATCAGGCCCTATTGGTTCCTAACCCAGGTGGATGGGCTGCCTATGCTCAAAGCATGAGCACGGAGCGTGTCCCCTGGGAGGTTCGCCATGCGAGTCGGACTCTTGCTGCTGTTGTGTGTCCTGTTACCCGTTGCCGAGGCGCGCGAGGCGCCTTTGCAGGTGGACGGTGCGGTGACGGTGAATGCACTGCAGGCGCGCCAGCTGTATGAGCATGGCGTACTGTTCATCGATGTGCGGGCACCGCGCGAGTGGGGTTGGGGGCATGTGCATGGCGCCTTGCACATGGCGCTGGATGGACGTTTCTCCGACCTGGCCGAAGCCAGTTGGCCGCGCAGCATGCCCATGGTGTTGTACTGCGACAGCGAGGTCTGCCCGGACAGCGCAGAGGCCGCACGGCGCGCAGTGAGCTGGGGCTACCAGCAGGTGTATTACTTCCGCACCGGCTACTTTGCCTGGCAGCTGCTGGATTTCCCGCAGGGCAAAGGGCAAGAGGGCGAGATGTACGCCTTTATTCTGGGGGCGCAGCCAACAGCTGCGGGCCTGACGAGCCCCGGCCTGGAGTGATGTCGCGCTCCTCGTCGCCACCTGCGGGGCGCTTGCCCTTGAGATACCAGGCGAAGGCGATGATCTCGGCGATGGTGCGATACAGCGGCTCGGGGATGGCGTCACCCAGCTCCAGGCGAGCCAGCAGGCGCACCAGTTCGGCATTTTCGTAGATCGGCACTTCATATTCGCGAGCGATGGCGAGGATGGCTTCGGCCAGCTCGTCGTCCCCTTTGGCGGTCAGATTGGGCGCGTTGCTACCGTCGTAGGACAGCGCAATGGCCTGGCGGGGTGGCTTTTTCATGCGGTTTCATCCACCCAGCGTTGTTCCAGGTGGGTTTTCGGTCCTTGTGGCGGCATGCCCTGGCTACAGCTCAGTTCGCCCACCTCCAGGCCTGCGGCCAGCAGCCGTTGGCGCAGGTTGTCCAGTTCAGCGTCGACCAGGCGCGCGGTTTCCGCGCGTTCTGCCCACAACTGGCTGGACAGGCTGCCGCGCAGCAGTTGCGCCTGCACCTGCAGCGGGCCCAGTGGGTCGAGGTCGAATGCCAGTTCGATGCGCCACAGGGTTTCCTTCTGCTCCTTGCGGCTTTGAGTCTCGGATTCTTCGCGCTGTAGCTTGATCTGCAGCGGCACCACGTCCTGCTGGTTGCGCATCGGCACTTCCAGCTGCCAGGTGGTTAGCAGGTTGCCTTCGGGGGTTACCTGGGTCTGCGCCAGGCTTGCCAGCTGATGGGTCTGCAGACGCGAGACGGCCGCGGCGGCGAGCTTGAGTAGCGTTTCCAGGTCTGCCTCCTGATCCATGGCCTGCAGCAGGCGCGAGGGCAGGGGAAAGCTCATGGCCTGCTGGCGTTGGCTGGGCTGACCGAGCGCGCCGAGCGCTGTGCGCACGAAGGTGGGCAAGGCCTGGGCCAGAGCGCCGCCAGCGCCGGCGGCGCTCTGCGGGGTTAAGCCCGGCAGATGGGGAAGCAGTTGATTGATCAGGCGCAGCAGGTTGGCCTTGAGGTCCTGTGGCAACTGCTGGGTCTGCCCGCCCAGCAGCTTGGCTTCGAGAAATGCGCCGCTCTGCTGCAGTGCCTTGGTCAACCCGTCAGCTGTGCTCAGCTGCTTGCCATCGGGCAGCAGGCCGAGCAGCTTGTCGATGCTGGTGCGTAGCTCATCGGGCAGGCTCGCCTGGCCTGCCATGCCCTGCAAACCCTTGAACAGGCCTTCGAGGGAGGCCTGCCGGCTCTGCTGGGCAGCCAGCTGCTGGCCGAGTACCAGTTGATCGAGGCGCCCGCTCAGGGGCAGGAAGTTGAGGGCCTGATTGCCCTGTACCTGAGCCGTAAGCAGGCTGCCAACGGGCAAGGGCAGAGTTGTTTCGATGTTGAGTTTGCTGCCGGCCAGGGGCGTGTTGAGCAGATTGACCACTGCGCGATAGAGCGCCTGCTGTCCACGCAATTGGGCTAGCTGCTCGCGGGCTTCGACCTTGCCTTGGATCAGCGTGCCAACGGGCAGCTGCTTCAGATCCAGGCTACTGAGCAGGCGATTGTCGCCGCCCTGCAGGGCAAGGGCCAGGCGGGTTTCCGACAGCGCGGTCACGGCCAGGGTACTGCCTTGTGCCAGCGGGCGAGGGCTGCTGGCTTCCAGTGTGGCCTGCTTACCGCTTTCCAGAGTGAGCTTGAGCAGCAGCTGAAAGCTCTGTGCCACGGCCTTGGCTTCCAGCACTTCGGCCTGGGCGCTCTGCCCGGCGCTGAGCAGGCCCTCGAGCGGTTGCAGCAGCTTGACCGCCAGATCAGCCGCATTGGCCTGAGCCGGCCGCGTGGCTGGCGTGGCCGCAGGGAGCGGACGAGAGCTGCTGATTTCTGCCATGTGCGGGTTACACCCTGTTGAAAAGCCGGCTTCGGAGGGGCAAGGCTGCCATGTATAATGCCGCCCCGTTCGGGCTGGCTAAGCGGTCAACTTGCCTCATCGTAGGCAGGTTTTCAGTATAGCGGCCACCCACCTGCCGACTTGAACCCCTCCGGGACACCATGCCGTGATCAATCCACGCCTCCAAGCCGTAGCCCTCGCCTGTGAGCGGGATTGGCGCCTGTTGTTCGAAGGCCTGGATCTGGACCTTGCCGGCGGCACTTTGTTGCAGGTGGCCGGCCCCAATGGCAGCGGCAAGACCAGTTTGCTGCGCCTGCTGGCCGGGCTCATGCAGCCGACCACTGGCGAGGTGCTGCTCAACGGCAAGCCGCTGGCAAAGCAACAGGGCGAATTGGGCCGTAGCCTGCTGTGGATCGGTCACGCAGCGGGCATCAAGGGCCTGCTGACTGCCGAGGAGAACCTGGCCTGGCTCTGCGCATTGCACCAGCCGGCGCATCGCGAGGCGATCTGGCAAGCGTTGGCCGCCGTCGGATTGCGTGGTTTCGAGGATGTGCCCTGTCACACCCTGTCTGCCGGGCAGCAGCGCCGCGTGGCCCTGGCTCGGCTGTATCTGGACGCACCGCCGCTATGGATTCTCGATGAACCCTTCACCGCCCTGGACAAGCAGGGTGTCGCGCAGCTGGAAGCACAACTGGCGGCACATTGCGAGCAGGGCGGCCTGGTCGTGCTGACCACTCACCACACGCTGCAGCAGACCCCCTCGGGCTACCGTGTGCTGGACCTGGGGCAACGCGCAGCATGAACAGCGTTTTCCTTCTCCTCCTGGCCCGCGAGTCCCGCCTGCTGTGCCGTCGTCCGGCGGAGCTGGCCAACCCGCTGGTGTTCTTTGCCATCGTCATCGCCCTGTTTCCACTGGCGGTCGGGCCGGAGACCAATCTGTTACAGACCTTGTCCCCCGGCCTGATCTGGGTGGCGGCGCTATTGGCCGTGCTGCTCTCGCTGGACGGGCTTTTTCGCAGTGATTTCGAGGATGGCTCGCTGGAGCAGTGGGTCCTTTCGTCGCACCCTTTGCCTCTTCTGGTGCTGGCCAAGGTGCTGGCACACTGGCTTTTCTCCGGTCTGGCACTGGTGCTGCTGTCGCCACTGCTGGCGCTGATGCTCGGTCTGCCGGGGCGTTGCCTGCCGGTGCTGCTGCTCTCGCTGCTGCTGGGCACGCCGATCCTCAGCCTGCTCGGCGCGGTCGGTGCGGCGCTGACGGTCGGTCTCAAGCGCGGTGGCTTGCTACTGGCGCTGCTGATTTTGCCGCTGTACATCCCGGTGCTGATTCTCGGCACCGGGGCGCTGCAGGCGGCTCTGCAAGGATTGCCGGCGGCCGGTCACCTGTTGTGGCTGGCCAGCCTGACCGCCCTGGCGGTCACCCTGACACCCTTTGCCATCGGCGCCGGCCTGAAAATCAGCGTCGGCGAATAACTAAAGAGTCACCGTGATGAGATGGACCTGGTTTCACCAATGGGGTTCGCCCAAGTGGTTCTACGAGCGCAGTGGTCGCTGGCTGCCCTGGCTGGCCGCGGCGGCTGTTGTGTTGCTGGCTGTCGGTATCGTCTGGGGCCTGGCCTTCGCGCCACCGGAAAAGTACCAGGGCAACAGCTACCGGATCATCTATATCCACGTGCCGGCAGCCTTCCTCGCCCAGGCCTGCTACCTGCTGATGGCGGTGGCTGGTCTGGTTGGCCTGGTCTGGAAGATGAAGCTGGCTGACGTTGCATTGCAGCAGGCCGCCCCCATCGGCGCCTGGCTGTGCTTTATCGCCCTTGTCACCGGCGCGATCTGGGGCAAACCGACCTGGGGCACTTACTGGGTATGGGACGCGCGGCTGACCTCGATGCTGATCTTGCTGTTCCTCTATTTCGGCATCATCGCCCTGGGTAACGCCATCAGTAACCGTGACAGCGCGGCCAAGGCTTGCGCGGTGCTGGCGTTGGTCGGTGCGGTGAACATCCCGATCATTCAGAAGTCCGTGGAGTGGTGGAACACCCTGCACCAGCCAGCCACCTTCAAGGTCACCGGCAAGGCCACCATGAGCATGGAGATGTGGCTGCCACTGCTGATCTGTGTGCTCGGCTTCTACTGCTTCCTGGGCGCCGTGCTGCTCTATCGCATGCGTACCGAAGTGCTCAAGCGCGAGGCCCGCAGCAGCTGGGTACGCGCTGAAGTGGCACGCCTGGTGGAGGGTAGAGCATGAGTTTCGAAACCTTCGGCGAGTTCCTGGCCATGGGGCACCACGGCCCCTATGTGTGGTCGGCCTACGGCATTAGCCTGGCTGTTCTGGCCCTGAATGTCGCGCTGCCGATCCTGGCGCGCCGGCGTTATCTGCAAGACGAGGCGCGCCGTTTGCGCCGGGAGAAACAACAGTGAACGCGGTCCGCAAGAAACGTTTGTATATCGTCCTGGCCATTCTGGTGGGTGTCTCCGCGGCCGTAGGCCTGGCCCTGTCGGCGCTGCAGGAAAACATCAATCTGTTTTACACGCCGACCCAGATCGCCAATGGCGAGGCGCCGCAAGATACCCGCATCCGTGCTGGTGGCATGGTCGCCAAAGGCTCGGTGAAACGCTCTGCCGATTCGCTGGACGTCGAATTCGTGGTCACCGATTTCGCCAAGAACGTGACCATCCGCTACCGCGGCATCCTGCCAGACCTGTTCCGCGAGGAGCAGGGCATCGTCGCCCTGGGCAAGCTGAATGCCGAGGGCGTGTTGATCGCCGATGAGGTACTGGCCAAGCACGACGAGAACTACATGCCGCCGGAAGTAACCAAGGCGCTTAAAGAGAGCGGCAAGCTGCCGGCCGCAGACGAGGCTAAACAATGAATGCCGCGCTGATGATTCCGGAGCTGGGGCATGTGGCCCTGATCCTGGCCCTGTGCCTGGCCATCGTCCTGGCGACCGTGCCCTTGATCGGCGCCTGGCTCGGCGATCGCCAGTGGATGGGCTTGGCCCAGCCGGCGGCCTGGGGCCAGTTCGCCATGCTGGCGTTCTCCTTCGCCTGCCTGACCTGGGCCTTCATGGTGGATGACTTTTCCGTGGCCTACGTGGCCAACAACTCCAACAGCGCCTTGCCCTGGTACTACAAGTTCAGTGCCGTGTGGGGCGCGCACGAGGGTTCGTTGTTGCTGTGGGCCCTGATTCTGGCCGGCTGGACCTTTGCCGTGGCGATCTTCTCGCGCCAGCTGCCAGAGGTGATGCTGGCTCGAGTGCTGGCGGTGATGGGCATGATCAGCATCGGTTTCCTGCTGTTCATGATCGTCACCAGCAACCCCTTCGAGCGCCTGCTGGTCGATACCCCGGCTGATGGCCGTGACCTCAATCCGCTGCTGCAGGACTTCGGACTGATCGTTCACCCGCCGATGCTGTACATGGGCTATGTCGGCTTCTCCGTGGCCTTCGCCTTCGCCATCGCCGCGCTGCTCGGCGGCAAGCTTGATGCGGCCTGGGCGCGCTGGTCGCGCCCCTGGACCATCGTCGCCTGGGCCTTTCTCGGTGTCGGCATCGCCCTGGGCTCCTGGTGGGCCTACTACGAGCTTGGCTGGGGCGGCTGGTGGTTCTGGGACCCGGTGGAAAATGCCTCGTTCATGCCCTGGCTGGTCGGCACCGCGCTGATCCACTCGCTGGCCGTGACCGAGAAGCGTGGCGTGTTCAAGAGCTGGACCGTACTGCTGGCCATCGCCGCGTTCTCCCTCAGCCTGCTCGGCACCTTCCTGGTTCGCTCCGGTGTACTCACCTCGGTACATGCCTTCGCCAACGATCCGGAGCGCGGTGTCTTCATCCTGATCTTCCTGCTGATCGTGGTCGGCAGTTCACTGGCACTGTTTGCCGTGCGCGCGCCCGTGGTCAAGAGCCAGATAGGCTTCGCCCTGTGGTCGCGGGAAACCTTCCTGCTGGCCAACAACCTGGTGCTGGTGGTGGCGGCTTCGATGATCCTGCTCGGCACGCTCTACCCGCTGGTGCTGGATGCCTTGACCGGCGCCAAGCTGTCGGTCGGTCCGCCGTACTTCAACGCCCTGTTCGTGCCGCTGATGGGGCTGCTGATGCTGGTGCTGGCGGTCGGTGTGCTGGTGCGCTGGAAGGACACTCCGGTCAAGTGGCTGCGTGGCATGCTCACGCCGGTGTTGATTGGCGCCGTGGTATTGGGCTTTGTCGCCAGCTGGGTGTTCGGCGATTTCCACTGGAGCGTACTGGCGGTGTTCCTGCTGGCCTTCTGGGTGTTGCTTGCCGGTGTGCGCGACCTGCTCGACAAGTGCCGTCACAAGGGCCTGATCAAGGGTGTCCGCAGCCTGTCCAGCAGCTATTGGGGGATGCAGATGGCGCACCTCGGTATCGCTGTCTGCGCCATCGGCGTCGTGCTGGTCAGTCACAGCAGTGCCGAGCGTGACCTGCGCCTGGCGCCGGGGGAATCCCTCGAACTCGGTGGCTATGTCTTCGTCTTCGAAGGCGCCAAGCACTTCGAGGGCCCCAACTTCACCTCGGACAAAGGCACCGTGCGCGTGCTGGAGGACGGCGAGGAAGTTGCCGTGCTGCACCCGGAGAAGCGCCTCTACACCGTGCAGCAGATGCCGATGACCGAGGCCGGCATCGACGCCGGCTTCACCCGCGACCTCTACGTAGCACTCGGTGAGCCGCTGGAAAATGGCGCCTGGGCCGTGCGTGTGCATATCAAACCCTACGTGCGCTGGATCTGGCTGGGCGCCCTGATGATGGGGCTGGGCGGCCTGCTGGCGGCCTTCGACCCGCGTTACCGGGTCAAGGTGCGTACCCGCGTACGGGATGTTCTCGGTCTCAAGGAAGCTGCGGCATGAAACGACTGATTCTGCTGGTGCCCCTGGCGCTGTTCCTCGGCATGGCGGCCTTTCTCTACAAGGGCCTGTTCCTCGACCCGCAGGAGTTGCCTTCGGCGCTGATCGACAAGCCGCTGCCGAGCTTCAGCCTGCCGGACCTGGAGGCGCCACAGGCGCTGATTACCCAGGCTGACTTCAAAGGCCCTGCGCTGATCAATGTGTGGGCCACCTGGTGCCCGACCTGCAAGGCCGAGCACCAGATGCTCAACAGCCTGGCCAAGGCCGGCGTGACCATCTACGGCATCAACTACAAGGACGATGCCGAGGCTGCACGCCAGTGGCTGAAGGATTACCTCGACCCGTACCAGCGCACCCTGATCGATGCCCAGGGCAGCCTGGGCCTGGACCTGGGTGTGTACGGCGCGCCGGAGACCTTCCTGATCGATGCCCAGGGCATCATCCGCCACAAGTATGTGGGGGCCATCGACGAGCGCGTCTGGCGTCAGGAGCTGGCGCCGCGTTACCAGGCGCTGCTGGAGGAAAAACAGTGAAGCGCCTGCTGCTTGCCTGTCTGCTAGGCCTGAGCCTGATCGGCGTGGCCCGTGCCGCCATCGACACCTATGAGTTCAAGGACGAAGTGGAGCGCGAGCGTTTCCGTAGCCTCACCGAAGAACTGCGCTGCCCCAAGTGCCAGAACCAGAATATTGCTGACTCCGATGCGCCCATCGCCACCGACCTGCGCCGCGAGATCTATCGCATGCTGGACGAGGGGCGCAGTGACAAGGAGATCGTCGATTTCCTGGTCATGCGCTACGGCGATTTCGTGATGTACAAACCACCGCTGGACAGCCGTACCTGGCTGCTCTGGTACGGGCCCTTCGGCTTGCTGGGCGTGGGTGCCGTGGTGCTCTGTGTGTTGGTGCTGCGTCGGCGCAAGGTCGAAGCGGCCCCCGAGCAGGCGGCGTTGAGCCGTGCCGAACGTGAGCGCCTGGACGCTCTGTTGAAACAAGACCGGGATACCCAAGACTGATGATCGAATTCTGGCTCGCCGTCGGCCTGTTGCTGCTGGTCGGCACGGCTTTTCTGCTGATTCCCGTGCTCCGTGGCCGCCGCGCCCAGGCCGAAGAAGACCGCACCGCGCTGAACGTGGCCCTGTACCAGGAGCGTTTGGCAGAACTCACCGCGCAGCGTGACGCTGGTACCCTGACCGCCGAACAGTTCGAGGCTGGCCAGGCGGAAGCTGGTCGTGAGCTGCTGGCCGATACCGAGGGCAGTGGCCCGAGCCGTTCACGTCGGCTGGGCAAGGCGCTGCCGCTGCTGGTCGCCCTGGCTGTGCCGGGCCTGGCTTTCGGCCTGTACTGGCACTGGGGCGCCAGTCAGCAAATTGCCTCCCTTGGCCAGCAGCCGAGCATGGAACAGATGACCGTCCGCCTGCAGCAGGCCGTGGCGCAAAACCCGGACTCCGCCGAGGCCTGGTATTTCCTCGGGCGCATGCAGATGGGCAATGGCCGGCCCGCCGAGGCCTCCAAGGCTTATGAGCAAGCCGCACGTCTGGCGGATCGCGCGCCCGAGCTGCTCGGGCAGTGGGCCCAGGCGCTGTACTTCGCCAACGGCAAGCAGTGGAACGCGCAGATGCAGGCGCTGACCGATGAAGCCCTGAAGGCGGATCCGGCGGAAACCACCAGCCTGGGACTGCTGGGCATTGCCGCCTTCGAAGACGAGCGTTTCAGTGACGCCGTGGACTACTGGCAACGCCTGCTGGCGCAGATGCCGGCAGATGACCCGGCGCGAGAATCCATCCAGGTTGGCATTGATCGTGCGCGTGAACAGGCGGGCCAGCCGGCACAAGCGGCAATGCCCGAGCCGGCGACGCAGCCCGAGGTGGTGAACAAGTCGATGGCGGCGATCAAGGTCACGGTCGACCTGGCTCCTGAGGTCAAGGCCAAGGTAGAGCCTGGCGACAGCGTGTTCGTTTTCGCTCGCGCCGCGTCTGGCCCGCCCATGCCGCTGGCGGTCAAGCGCCTGACGGTGGCCGATCTGCCGGCGACGGTGGAGCTGAGTGACCAGGACGCGATGATGGAGCAGATGAAGCTGTCCAGCTTCCCGCAGGTGCAACTGGCGGCGCGTATCTCGCGCAGCGGTGTGGCTACAGAGGGCGAGTGGATCGGCCGCGGTCAGGCGATTTCCAGCAGCACGAAGGAAGCCCAGCAGTTGCTGATCGATAGCCCGGAACAGGCACAGTGATGCGCGCCGCGCTGCCGCTGTTGGGGCTGCTGGCGCTGGCGGGCTGCTCGCTGCAACCGCAGCTGCCGGATCGGGGCGAGCCGGTGCGCCAGCAGAGCCACCCGCGCTATGCGCCGCCGCCCGGCGGCAATGCCTACTGGGACCCGAGCCTGGGGGTGTATGTGCTGCAGGGCAGCAGTAAGGTCTATTACCGCGAGCGCGTCTACTACCGCTGGAATCGTGGCTGGAGCTGGGCCAGCAGCCCACAGGGACCCTGGCAGCCGACCGACAGCAGCGGTGTGCCGGCGGGGCTTGGACGCCGCTTCAGCGACTGATCGGCATCACTGCGTCGTATCACTCTGGCGCGGATACAAGGGATTGCCGCAGCGGTCGCAGAAGGCCGCGTTGGGTTCGTGCTCGATCTTGCTGCAGCTGGGGCAGGGATGGCGCAGGCGGCCGTGCTCGCGCATGGCGTTGGCCAGTTCGGCGCCGAAGATGCCGGTGGGCACGGCGATTACCGAGTAGCCGGTGATCATCACCAGCGAGGCCAGCGCCTGGCCCAGCGGGGTTTTCGGCACCACGTCGCCGAAGCCTACGGTGGTCAGGGTCACGATGGCCCAGTAGATGCCCTTGGGAATGCTGGTAAAGCCGTGCTGCGGCCCCTCGATCACGTACATCATGGCGCCGAACACCGTGACCAGCGTGGCGATGCTGACGAAGAACACGATGATCTTCTGCTGGCTGCCGCGCAGCGCGGTGAGCAGAAAGTTGGCCTGCTTCATGTAGGGGCTCAGCTTGAGCACGCGGAACACCCGGATCAGACGCAGGGCACGCACCACCATCAGGTACTGGCCACCGTCGTAGAACAGGCCGATGAACGCCGGCAGGATGGCCAGCAGGTCGATCAGGCCGAAGAAGCTGAAGGCGTAGCGCAAAGGCTTGGGCGAGCAGTACAGGCGCAGGCCGTATTCGACGGCAAATAACGCGGTGAACAGCCACTCGATGCCGAACAGCCAGACGCCGTAGTGCTGGTGAATGCTCTGGATGCTGTCCAGCATCACCACCACCAGGCTGACCAAAATGCAGGCCAGCAGCCAGTTGTCGAAGCGCTGTCCAGCCGGCGTATCGGTGTGGAAGATGATGACGTAGAGACGCTCGCGCCAGCTGTGCGGCTGATCCATGGTGCCTGTTCCTTGTGCTGGAAAACCCTGCGCCGGACGGACGCAGGGGTACAAGCCTAGGGAATGCGTCGCGACTCTGGCAAGGGCACACAGCCCGTGACGGCGTGGCGTAGCAGGCGATCACTGGCCAGTACCAGCCAGCAGGCGAGGATGAACGGCATGGTCAGCGGCGCCACGCCCAGGGCGTTGAAACCCGGCTGCAGAAGCAGGCTCAGCAGCAGCGCGGCCAGTGGCGCCCAAGGGCGGCGATAGAGCTGGGTCAGGGCGACGACGGCCAGTACCGGGCTGTACCCGAGCAGGCCCTGCAGCACCAGGGGCGAGGCGGGAGCATTGAGCAGCGCCAGGGCTACTGGCAGCGCGGCGGCGGCCAGCGCCCAGGTCGCGGCGCGCGGCGCATGGATAAACAGGCCGACCAACAGGCACAGCCCGGCCAGCGGATGATCGAGAAAGATCACCTGGCCCAGGCCGCGCAGGGTCGCTTCGACGAACGCTTGCCAACCGCTGTCGACCAGCGCCATGGGCGGCGCGGCGGGCGCCAGGGGCAGCTGCAGCAGGCTGGCCAGCCCCGGCAGCGCCCAGCCGCACAGCACGAACGGCAGGGTATAGGCAGGCAGCCAGCGACGTTCGCGCAGGGCCTGCATCCAGGGCTTGAGCATCAGGCAGGAGGCCCCGGCCAGGGTCACCACCAACAGCGGCAGCAGGGGCGTCCAGGCCAGCTTGAGGCTCAGCAGCAGGCCGATCAGGGCACCGTTGTAGCCGTACAGGCCGCTGTCGATATCGGCCTGGGCGTAACCACGACGCTGCGCCACCAGGTTGCCGGCCAGGGCGCCGAGCAGCGCATCACCGAGCAGGTTGGGTGCCCCGACCAGCAGCGCCAGCAGCACCGCCAGGCCGAAGCCCGGACGCTGCTGCAGGAAGATCTGCGCGAAGGCGCAGAGCAGGGCGCGGAAACCACTGGCCAGCACCATGGCATCAGCCGAGCTGCTCGATGCGCAGCATGTTGGTGCTGCCGGGCTGCCCCAGCGGCACGCCGGCGGTGATCACCACGGTATCGCCGCTGCCGGCGAAGCCCTGGCTGCGGGCAATTTCCAGCGCGGTGCTGCTGACTTCCTCGATCTTGCCCAGGCGCGCGTTGATCACCGAGTAGATGCCCCAGGCCACGGTGAGCTTGCGCGCCACCTCCAGGCTCGGCGTCAGGCTGAGGATCGGCGCCTTCGGCCGCTCGCGCGAGGCGCGCAGGCTGGAAGAGCCGGACTCGGTGTAGTTGACCAGGGCGGCGACCGGCAGGATCGCGCTGATCCGGCGAATGGCGCAGCTGATGGCGTCGCTCGCCGTGGCCTCGGCCTGTGGGCGGGCTACGTCGAGCTGGGCCTGGTAGTCCGGGCCGTTTTCCACCTGGCGGATGATCTTGCTCATCATCTGCACGGTTTCCAGCGGGTAGTCCCCGGAGGCGGTCTCGGCCGACAGCATCACGGCATCGGCGCCTTCGGCCACGGCGTTGGCCACGTCGGTGACCTCGGCGCGGGTCGGGGCAGGGGAGAAGCGCATGGATTCGAGCATCTGCGTGGCCACCACCACTGGCCGGCCGAGCTGGCGGCAGACGCGGACGATGTCCTTCTGGATGCGCGGCACGTTTTCCGCCGGCACTTCCACGCCGAGGTCGCCACGCGCCACCATGATCGCGTCGCACAGGCGGGCGATGGCTTCGACGTGCTGCACCGCCGAGGGCTTCTCGATCTTGGCCATCAGCGCGGCCTTGTCACCGATCAGCGCGCGCGCCTCGATGATGTCTTCCGGGCGCTGGACGAAGGACAGTGCCACCCAGTCCACCCCCAGCTCCAGGCCGAAGGCCAGGTCGGCGCGGTCCTTGGCGGTCAGCGGCGACAGCTGCAGCACTGCTTCCGGCACGTTGACGCCCTTGCGGTCGGACAGCTCGCCACCGGCGATGACGATCGTGTCGATGGCATCGGCGTGCTGGGCGGTCACCTGCAGGCGCAGGCGGCCGTCGTCCAGCAGCAGGCTCATGCCTGGCTCCAGCGCGGCGATGATTTCCGGATGCGGCAGGTTGACCCGCACGTCGTTGCCCGGCGTGGCGTCGAGGTCGAGGCGGAAGGCCTGGCCCTTGAACAGCTGGGTCTTGCCGCCGACGAAGCGACCGACCCGCAGTTTCGGCCCCTGCAGGTCCATGAGGATGCCGACCGGGCAGCCCAGCTGACGCTCGACCTCGCGCACCCACTGGTAGCGCTGGGCGTGGTCGGCGTGTTCGCCGTGGCTGAAGTTGAGGCGGAAGATGTTCACCCCGGCTTCGACCAGCTGGCGAATGTCGTCGATGCCTTTTACGGCCGGGCCGAGGGTGGCAAGAATCTTGGCTTTCTTGTTCGGAGTCATTGGGCAGAGGCCTCGAGGATCAGGATGGCGCGGAAGTCGTTGACGTTGGTGCGGGTCGGTCCGGTGACCACCAGTTCGTCGAGTGCGGCGAAGTAGCCGTAGCCGTTGTTGTTGGCCAGTTCGGCCTCGGCATCCAGCTGCTGCAGGCCGGCCCGGGCGAAGCTGTAGGGCGTCATGATGGCGCCGGCGTTGTCCTCGGAGCCGTCGATGCCGTCGGTGTCGCCGGCCAGCGCATAGACGCCGGGCAGGCCCTTGAGGCAGGCGGTGAGGCTGAGCAGGAACTCGGCGTTGCGCCCGCCGCGGCCGTTGCCGCGCACCGTGACGGTGGTTTCGCCGCCGGAGAGGATCACGCAGGGCGGCTTGATCGGCTGGCCATGCAGCACTACCTGGCGGGCGATGCCGGCGTGCACCTTGGCCACTTCCCGCGACTCGCCTTCCAGGTCACCGAGGATCAGTGGGGTGAAGCCGGCTTCGCGAGCGCGCTTGGCGGCGGCGTCCAGCGACTGCTGCGGGGTGGCGATCAGCTGGAAGTGGCTGCGCGCCAGGCACGGATCGCCCGGCTTGACCGTTTCCGAGCGCGGGTCCTGCAGCCAGGCGCGCACGTTCGCCGGAATGTCGATCTGGTAGTGCTCGAGAATCGCCAGCGCCTGGGCCGAGGTGGTCGGGTCGCCAACGCAGGGGCCGGAGGCGATCACCGTGGCTTCATCGCCCGGCACGTCGGAAATCGCGTAGGTGTAGACGCTGGCCGGCCAACTGGCCTTGGCCAGGCGACCACCCTTGATCGCCGAGAGGTGCTTGCGCACGCAGTTCATCTCGTCGATGGCCGCGCCGGAGCGCAGCAACGCCTTGTTGATCGCCTGCTTGTCGGCCAGGGAGATGCCCTCGGCCGGCAGGGCCAGCAGGGAAGAGCCGCCGCCGGAGAGCAGGAAGATCACCTTGTCGTCTTCGCGGAGGTTGCTGACCAGCTCCAGCACGCGGCGGGCAACGCGCTCACCGGCATCGTCCGGCACCGGGTGGGCGGCTTCCACCACTTCGATCTTGCGGCAGTCGGCGCCGTGCTCGTAGCGGGTTACCACCAGGCCGCTGACCTCGCCCTGCCACTCGCGCTCGATCACCGCGGCCATGGCCGCGGCGGCCTTGCCGGCACCGATGACGATGACCTTGCCACTGCGGTCGGCGGGCAGGTGGTCGGCGAGCACCTGGTCGGGGTGGGCGGCGGCGATGGCGGTGGCGAACAGGTCGCGCAGCAGGCGTTGCGGATCGATGGTCATCTCGGGATCTCTTGTTGTGCAGGCCGATTCCATTGCACAGCCGTCGCGCACGGCAGCTGTGCAGTGGAATCGACCAACCTGGCCCTTGGGCCGTGACTCCGCAGGCCAGGAAGGTCGATAGGGTGGGCGGAGCAGCTCGTCAGTCGGCGTGGGAGCGGCTGAAGCCGCTCCCACAACCTTCCGAAGGGACTGGCTCTTATTCGCCGCGAATATTGAAGTTGGCCATGTGCTCCAGGCCCTTGATCAGCGCGGAGTGGTCCCAGTTGCTGCCACCGATGGCGGCGCAGGTGCTGAACACCTGTTGCGCGTTGGCGGTGTTCGGCAGGTTCAGGCCCAGCTCCTTGGCGCCGGACAGGGCCAGGTTGAGGTCCTTCTGGTGCAGGCTGATGCGGAAGCCCGGGTCGAAGGTGCCCTTGATCATGCGCTCGCCGTGCACGTCGAGGATCTTCGAGCCGGCGAAACCGCCGGACAGCGCCTCGCGCACCTTGGCCGGGTCGGCGCCGTTCTTGGCGGCGAACAGCAGGGCTTCGGCGACGGCCTGAATGTTCAGGGCGACGATGATCTGGTTGGCCACCTTGGCGGTCTGACCGTCGCCGTTGCCGCCGACGCGGGTGATGTTCTTGCCCATCGCCTGGAACAGCGGCAGGGCGCGCTCGAAGGCGTTCGGGCAGCCACCGACCATGATCGACAGGGTAGCGGCCTTGGCGCCGACTTCACCGCCGGACACCGGGGCGTCCAGGTAGGCGGCGCCGGTGGCCTTGATCTTCTCGGCGAAGACTTTGGTCGCGGTCGGCGAGATCGAGCTCATGTCGATCACCACCTTGCCGGCGCCGACGCCCGCGGCCACGCCGTCGGCACGGAACAGCACGTCTTCGACCTGCGGCGTGTCCGGCACCATGATGATGATGAACTCGGCTTCCTGCGCGACTTCACGCGGGTTGGCCAGGGCGATGCCGTTGGCGCCGACGAGGTCGGCGGGCGCCTTGTCGAAGTGCTCGGAGAAGAACAGGGTGTGGCCAGCGTTCTGCAGGTTCTGCGCCATGGGTTTGCCCATGATGCCGGTACCGATGAATCCGATTTTTGCCATGAGTGGAGTCTCCTGGAACGTTGTTATGGGGTTGGCCGGCGCCGATGCGCCGACCGCCCCCTCTCCCACACGTGGGAGAGGGGAGGTTCAGATGGCGTTGTGGGTTTTCAGCCAGCCGAGGCCGGCGGCAGTGGTGGTCTTGGGCTTGTATTCGCAGCCGACCCAGCCCTGGTAGCCGATGCGGTCCAGGTGCTCGAACAGGAAGCGGTAGTTGATCTCGCCGGTGCCCGGCTCGTGGCGGCCCGGGTTGTCGGCGAGCTGCACGTGGTTGATGACGGCGAGGTTGCTCTCCACGGTGCGGGCCAGGTCACCTTCCATGATCTGCATGTGGTAGATGTCGTACTGCAGGAACAGGTTGGCGCTGCCTACCGCCTCGCGAATCTCCAGGGCCTGAGCAGTGGTGTTCAGGTAGAAGCCCGGAATGTCGCGGGTGTTGATCATTTCCATGACCAGGCGGATGCCGGCGGCCTCGAGCTTGCCGGCGGCGTACTTGAGGTTGTCGACGAAGGTCTGCTTGATGGTCGCGCAGTCGTAGCCTTGCGGGCGGATGCCGGCCAGGCAGTTGATCTGCTGGTTGCCCAGCACCTGGGCGTAGGCGATGGCCTGGTCCACGCCGGCGCGGAATTCCTCGACCCGGCTCCGATCGCAGGCGATACCGCGCTCGCCTTTCGCCCAATCGCCCGCAGGGAGGTTGAACAGCACCTGCGTAAGCGCATTGGCGTCAAGCTGGGCCTTGATCTGCTCGGCCGGGTAGTCGTAGGGGAACAGGTATTCGACACCGCTGAAGCCGGCTTCGGCGGCGGCGGCAAAGCGATCCAGGAAGTCCACTTCGGTGAACAGCATGGACAGGTTGGCGGCAAAACGGGGCATGTCTTGGCTCCTTGGTTAACTCCCTCTCCCAATGGGAGAGGGTTGGGGTGAGGGTGCTTGGTTTTCTTCGGGCAGTCCCTCACCCCCGGCCCCTCTCCCGGCGGGAGAGGGGAGTCTCAGTCCAGCAGCGAGATGGCGGTCGGCGCGTCGATGCCGCGCGCGGCCAGCTCCTCGAACTCGTTGACGGCGTTGATCTCGGTGCCCATGGAAATGTTGGTGACGCGCTCGAGGATCACCTCGACCACCACCGGCACGCGGAACTCGGCCATCAGGCGCTTGGCCTCGGCGAAGGCGTTCTGCAGCTCGTTCGGGTCGAACACGCGGATCGCCTTGCAGCCCAGGCCCTCGACCACCGCGACGTGGTCGACGCCGTAGCCGTTGATCTCTGGCGCGTTGATGTTCTCGAAGGCCAGCTGCACGCAGTAGTCCATGTCGAAGCCGCGCTGCGCCTGGCGGATCAGGCCCAGGTAGGAGTTGTTCACCAGCACGTGGATGTAGGGCAGGTTGAACTGCGCACCGACGGCCAGCTCCTCGATCATGAACTGGAAGTCGTAGTCACCGGACAGCGCCACCACGTTGCGCGAAGGGTCGGCCTTGACCACGCCGAGGGCGGCCGGCACGGTCCAGCCCAGCGGGCCGGCCTGGCCGCAGTTGATCCAGTGGCGCGGCTTGTAGACGTGGAGGAACTGCGCGCCGGCAATCTGCGACAGGCCGATGGTGCTGACGTAGCAGGTGTCCTTGCCGAACGCCTCGTTCATCTCCTCGTACACGCGCTGCGGCTTGACCGGAATGTTGTCGAAGTGGGTCTTGCGCTGCAGGGTGCGCTTGCGCTCGCGGCAAGATTCGACCCAGGCGCTGCGGTCTTGCAGCTTGCCGGCGGCTTTCCACTCGCGGGCCACTTCGAGGAAGGCGTCCAGGGCGGCGCCGGCGTCGGAGACGATACCCAGGTCCGGGTTGAACACGCGGCCGATCTGGGTCGGTTCGATGTCGACGTGGATGAACTTGCGGCCTTCGGTGTAGACATCGACCGAGCCGGTGTGGCGGTTGGCCCAGCGGTTGCCGATGCCGAACACCAGGTCGGATTCCAGCAGGGTGGCGTTGCCGTAGCGATGCGAGGTCTGCAGGCCGCACATGCCGGCCATCAGGCGGTGGTCATCGGGAATGGTGCCCCAGCCCATCAGGGTCGGGATCACCGGCACGCCGGTCAGCTCGGCGAACTCCACCAGTTTGTCCGAGGCGTCGGCGTTGATGATGCCGCCACCGGCGACGATCAGCGGGCGCTCGGCAGCGTTGAGCATGCTCAGGGCTTTCTCGGCCTGGGCGCGGGTGGCGCTCGGCTTGGCCAGCGGCAGCGGCTCGTAGGCATCGATGTCGAATTCGATCTCGGCCATCTGCACGTCGAACGGCAGGTCGATCAGCACCGGGCCGGGGCGGCCGCTGCGCATTTCATAGAAGGCTTTCTGGAAGGCATAGGGCACCTGGCCCGGCTCCAGCACGGTGGTCGCCCACTTGGTCACCGGCTTGACGATGCTGGTGATGTCGACGGCCTGGAAGTCTTCCTTGTGCAGGCGGGCACGCGGCGCCTGGCCGGTGATGCAGAGAATCGGGATGGAGTCGGCGGAGGCCGAGTACAGGCCGGTGACCATGTCAGTGCCGGCCGGGCCGGAAGTACCGATGCACACGCCGATATTGCCCGGAGTGGTGCGGGTGTAGCCCTCGGCCATGTGCGAGGCGCCTTCGACGTGACGAGCCAGAACGTGGTCGATACCGCCGACCTTCTTCAGCGCCGCGTAGAACGGGTTGATCGCCGCGCCGGGGATGCCGAAGGCGGTGTCTACGCCTTCACGGCGCAGCACCAGTACCGCGGCTTCTATTGCTCTCATTCTGGCCATTTATTGTTCCTCTGTGCCTGTGAAAGTGTATACAAAACTGTATGCGACAGATTCTATTCATGGCTTTCGACGAGGGTCAAGCGGCGAGGCAAGCAAAGTGATTTTGTTTTGAAACGGCTGTTTCAATTGATCTGTGGCGGGTTTGTAAAAATTATGCTCATCTAAATGTATACAAAGATTAGGTTTAATGTGTGTAATCGGTGGCGCAAAATTGCTGGCCAGCCATCCTTCAAGGAGCTATGAACATGCCGCAACTCAACCTGGAAACCGCCCTGGGCATTGCCAGTCAGGCGTTCAACACCGCCCGCGCACTGCGCACCGCGCCGCTGACCGTCGCCGTGCTGGATGCCGGTGGCCACCTGATCTGTCTGCAGCGCGAGGACGGCGCCAGCATGCTTCGCCCGCAGATCGCCATCGGTAAGGCGTGGGGTGCCATCGCCCTGGGCAAGGGCTCGCGGCTGATTGCGGCTGATGCCCAGCAGCGCCCGGCCTTTATTGGTGCAGCCAATAACCTGGCAGGCGGCAATCTGGTGCCGGCACCGGGCGGTGTACTGATCCGCGATCAGGCTGGGGAGGTGATAGGTGCCGTGGGCATCAGTGGCGATGCCTCGGATATCGATGAGCAGTGCGCGGTGAGCGCACTGGAGGCCATGCGCCTGCAGGCCGATCCGGGGGTGTGAGCGGTCGGGCTACAGATCCGCGCCGTAGGTTGGGTTGAGTGAAGCGAAGCCCAACAGCCGGCGTTCAGGCCACTCTGCTGTTGGGCTTCGGCGCTTCGCGCCTCAACCCAACCTACGCGGGGCTGCTGAAAGCGCTCAGGCGCTTACCGGCTGCACTTCGCAACCTTTGAGCACCAGGCGGATGATGGTCTCGGCGGCGGCCTCGTAGTCGGCGTCGCTGAGGCTGGTCTTGCCGGTGACCACCGAGATCTGCCAGTCGAAGTCGGCGTAGGTCTGGGTCGCCGCCCAGATGCTGAACAGCAGGTGACTGGCATCGACCTTGGCCATCAGGCCCTGGTCGATCCAGCGCTCGATGCAACCGATGATGAAGCGTGCCTGACCGTTGAGCTGTTCGGTGCGTTCGGCCGACAGGTGCGGCGCACCGTGCATGATCTCGCTGGCGAACACCTTGGAGGCGTAGGGCAGGTCGCGGGAAATGGCGATTTTGGTGCGGATGTAGTCGCGCAGTACTTGTTCGGGGTGGCCGTCCTCGTCGAACGGCAGGGAGGCCTGCAGCAGGCGCTCGATCACGCTTTCCAGCACCTCGCGATAGAGGTTTTCCTTGGACTTGAAGTAGTAGTAGACGTTGGGCTTGGGCAGGCCGGCTTTGTCGGCGATGTCGCTGGTCTTGGCGGCGGCGAAGCCCTTGTCGGCGAATTCCTGGCTCGCGGCTTGCAGGATCAGCGCCATGTTGCGCTCGCGAATACTACTCACAGGCTCTCCTTGAATGGCTCGTCGACAGCCCCAGAAGGGCCGGCTGGCGAGGGTTCGGCATGGTAGCACCGGGTTTGCGCGAGCCTCAAGCAAGGTACTGGATGAATTTCCTGTATACAAAAATTAGATCTTCTGTTTCCATTCTTTGGCGCCTACGACCGCGGCAGTCGCCGCTGCGTATTGCGACAGGCTAAAGTCATGCAAGACCCACAGCTGCTCGACCCCTTCGGGCGTCGCATCACCTACCTGCGATTGTCGGTCACCGACCGCTGCGACTTTCGTTGCACATACTGCATGAGCGAAGACATGGTCTTCGCTCCCCGCGCGCAGATCCTCACCCTGGAAGAGCTTTACGCCGTGGCCGATGCCTTTATCGGTCTGGGGGTGAAGCGCATCCGCATCACCGGCGGCGAGCCGTTGGTGCGCAAGAATTTGCTCAGTTTGCTGGGGCGCCTGGGCGCGCGCCCCGAGCTGGAAGACCTGGCCATCACCACCAACGGCTCGCAGCTGGCACATCTGGCGCCGGCGCTGCGCGAGGCTGGCGTCGATCGCCTCAATATCAGCCTGGATTCCCTGCAGCGAGAGCGCTTCGCCGCCTTCACCCGCCGCGACGCCCTCGATCAGGTGCTGCAGGGCATCGACGCCGCGCGCGCCGCCGGTTTTCGCCGCATCAAGCTCAACAGCGTGGTGCAGAAGGGGCGCAACGACGACGAGGTGGAGGATCTGGTGGCCTTCGCCGTCGAGCGCGGGCTGGATATCAGCTTCATCGAGGAGATGCCGCTGGGCAGCATCTCCAGCCACGAGCGCAAGGTCACCCTGTGCACCTCGGATGAGGTGCGCGAGCGGGTTGCAGAGCGTTTTCAGCTGCTGCCCAGCAGTCACCGTACGGGCGGGCCATCGCGCTACTGGCAGGTAGTCGGCAGCGACACCCAGGTCGGTTTCATCTCGCCGCACAGCCGCAACTTCTGCGGCGACTGCAACCGTGTGCGGGTCACCGCCGAAGGCAAGCTGGTGCTGTGCCTGGGCCACGAGGGTGCGCTGGATCTCAAGGCGCTGCTGCGTCGCCATCCCGGCGACGGCGAACGCCTGCGCGCGGCGTTGATCGATGCGCTGCGTTTGAAACCCGAGCGGCACTGGTTCGACGCCAATGAACAAGTTCAGGTCGTGCGCTTCATGAGCATGACCGGCGGCTGAACGACATCCCTGGATTCGTCCTGTTTCACCTGGCCAGACCTTTAGTGGCGCCCGGTCAGGGCCGCTGCGCGCGAATCCGAGAATTGCGTGGCGCGCCTACCCATAACAAGCACAAGCCCGGTGGGGCCAAGGAATTCGCACATGCCTAAAACAATGCTGGTGAAGAACGCCGAACTGCTGGTGACCATGGATGGCGAGCGCCGCGAGATCAAGCGCGGCGGGATGTTCATCGAAGACAACCTGATTCGCCAGGTCGGCCCCTCGCATGAGTTGCCGCAAACCGCCGACCTGGTGCTGGACATGACCGGCAAGGTGGTCATTCCCGGCCTGGTCAACACCCACCATCACATGTACCAGAGCCTGACCCGCGTGGTGCCGGCGGCGCAGGATGGCGAGCTGTTCAACTGGCTGACCAACCTCTACCCGATCTGGGCCGGGCTGACGCCGGAGATGATCTCGGTGTCGACCCAGACCGCCATGGCCGAGCTGATCCTCTCCGGCTGCACCACCTCCAGCGATCATCTGTACATCTACCCCAACGGCTGCAGGCTGGACGACAGCATCCACGCCGCCGGCGAGATCGGCATGCGCTTTCACGCCGCGCGCGGCAGCATGAGCGTCGGGCGCAGCCAGGGCGGCCTGCCGCCCGATTCGGTGGTGGAGAAGGAGGCCGACATCCTCAAGGAGTCGCAACGCCTGATCGAGGACTACCACGACGCCGCCCACGGTTCGATGCTGCGCGTGGTGGTGGCGCCGTGCTCGCCGTTCTCGGTAAGCCGCGACCTGATGCGCGAGGCGGCGGTCCTGGCGCGCCACTACGGCGTATCGCTGCACACCCACCTGGCGGAGAACGTCAACGACATCGCCTACAGCCGCGAGAAATTCGGCATGACCCCGGCCGAGTACGCCGAGGACCTGGGCTGGGTCGGCCATGACGTGTGGCACGCCCACTGCGTGCAACTGGACCAGCACGGTATCGAGCTGTTCGCCCGCACCGGCACCGGCGTCGCCCATTGCCCGTGTTCGAACATGCGCCTGGCCTCGGGCATCGCGCCGATCCGCAAGATGCGCGACCACGGCGTGCCGGTCGGCCTGGGGGTCGACGGTTCGGCCTCCAACGACGGCGCCAGCATGATCGGCGAGGTGCGCCAGGCGCTGCTGCTGCAGCGTGTCGGCTTCGGCCCGGATGCGATGACCGCCCGCGAGGCGCTGGAAATCGCCACCCTGGGCGGCGCCAAGGTGCTCAACCGCAACGACATCGGCGCCCTGGCACCGGGCATGGCGGCGGACTTCGTGGCCTTCGACCTCGGCCACGTGGCCTATGCCGGCGCCCATCACGACCCGCTGGCGGCGCTGGTGTTCTGCACCCCGACCCAGGTCGATACCAGCGTGATCAACGGCCGCGTGGTGGTCAGTGGTGGGCAGATCACCACCATCGACCTGCCGCGCGTGCTGGAGCGCCACAACCAGCTGGCGCTACACCTGGTCAGCGGCGAGTAAAACCTGCACGCAAGCTCCGCGAGCCAGGGGTTCGCGGGGCTTGCGCGCGTCTACCCGAAACGAAAACAAGGAGAAGGTCATGAAACCTCGGGTAATCGGCTGGCTGAGTGCCGGCCTGTTGTGTACGCAAGGCGCCTTGGCGCAAAGCTATGTGGTGGGTGTCGAGCAGCAGTCTTTCCAGCCGCACTACTGGCAGGACGGGAAGGGCGACTACCAGGGCTTCGCGCGCGAAGTGCTCGACCTGTTCGCCCGTGAAGCGGGCATCGAGTTGCGCTACCAGGCCTTGCCGGTCAGCCAGCTGACGCGGCACCTGCTCAACGGCAGCATCGACTTCAAATACCCGGACAGCCCGCAATGGGCCCAGGACGCCAAGCAGGGTGCTGGCGTCGCCTACAGTCAGCCCGTGGTCGACTATGTGGATGGCGTCTTGGTGCCGCCGCAGCAGCTGGGCAAGGGGGTAGGGCGCCTGCAGCGCCTGGCCCTGGTCGAAGGCTGGACTCCCGGGGACTACCAGGCGCGCATCTCTGCCGGGCAGACCCAGGTGGTGAGCGGGGCCGATCTCAAGCAGATGCTGCGCCTGGCCCTGCGCGATGAGGCCGACGGGGCCTATTACAACGTAGTCGTGGCCACCTACTACCTGGACAACATCCGGGCCCGACCGGGTGCTCTGGTGTTCGACCCCTCGCTGCCGCACAGCCGCGGCAGTTTTCACCTTTCCAGCGTACGCCAGCCACAGCTGCTGCAGCGCTTCGATCAGTTTCAGACCCGCCATGCCGAGACCATCGCCGCGCTCAAACTGCGCCACGGCGTGGAAGCCAATCTGGATTCCGAATACCTCGGTCTGGAGCAGTGGAAAGTGGATTTCCTCAAGCGCCAGAAAGAGAAAAAGCAGCTCTGACAAACGCTCGTTTCTACAAATGTATACATTCCTGTATTGGAATATTGTTTGATCTGTTTACAGGGTGTATAACGAGCCAAAGCTGATCGAAAGGTCAGGCTTTGACGATAAACACATGGGTGTCCGTGAACACCCAAGTAAGCCCACGACCGAGAACAACAACAGGCAGGCTTTACCCATGAGTTCATCCATCCGTTGCGGAGTTCGCTCCCAGCTGGGCGAGATGCCCGGCGCCATATCCCCTTTGCTCGCCATGTCCGTGGCTGCTGCGCCAACGCCGCGTGCGGGCAATGCCAGGGCTGCCTTATTGCCTGGCCCTTTGCTCGGCTGAATTCCGCCTATTCCATTCTCCTGTCTGCAAGCCGCTCGCCGTGGAGGGGGGATAGTGGACGGGGCAACTGCAACCGCAAAAAACAATAAGGAATACCCACATGCAACTGCGTTATCTGCCCCATTCCCTGGCGCTGACCGCCACCTGCCTGGCTGCCGCCCCGGCGTCCGCTGAGGATCTGCTGCACTGGCAAAGCAACAGCCTGACCTACCTCTATGGGCAGAGCTACAAGATCAACCCGAACATCCAGCAGACCCTGACCTTCGAGCATGCCGATGGCTGGAAGTACGGCGACAACTTCTTCTTCGTCGACAAGATCTTCTACAACGGCGAGGACGACGCGCAGGTCGGCAGCAATACCTACTACGGCGAGTTTTCCCCGCGCCTGTCGCTGGGCAAGATCTTCGACCAGAAGATCCAGTTCGGCCCGGTCAAGGATGTGCTGCTGGCCATGACCTACGAGTTCGGCGAGGGCGACGTGGAGTCCTACCTGATCGGGCCGGGCTTCGATCTGGACATCCCGGGCTTCAACTACTTCTCGCTCAACTTCTACAACCGCACCAGCGACGGCAGCCGCCCAGGCGACGACGTTTGGCAGGTGACGCCAGCCTGGAGCTTCACCATCCCACTGGGAGACTCCGACATCCTCATCGACGGCTTCATGGACTGGGTGGTGGACAACGACGAGAACAGCCGCGGCACCTACCACGCCAACCTGCACTTCGTCCCGCAGATCAAGTACGACCTGGGCAAGGCCATGGGCTGGGGGGCCAAGCAGCTGTACGTCGGTATCGAGTACGACTACTGGAAGGACAAGTACGGCATCGACGACGACAGCTTCCTGGGTGACCAGATCCTCGGTGGCACCGACCAGAGCACCTTCAGCTGGATCGCCAAGGTGCACTTCTAAGGTCATGCCCACAAGTGCCGCGCGTACCTGAGTGGGTGCGCGTGGTATGGAATATGTATACAGAAATCATCCGATTGTGCGCCAGCGCCTGTCGTAAGACGCGCCAGAACAACAACGCGAGCAACTGCATATGACTTCCTCCGTATCATCCTCCGCAACACGGCGTCCCGAGGACGAAAACCTCGGCGTTGCTGCCAACCTGGCCTACGGGCTGCAGCATGTGCTCACCATGTACGGCGGCATCGTCGCCGTTCCCCTGATCGTGGGGCAGGCGGCCGGCCTCGCACCGGCCGATATCGGCCTGCTCATCGCGGCCTCGCTGTTCGCCGGTGGCCTCGCCACCTTGCTGCAAACCCTCGGTATTCCCTTTTTCGGCTGTCAGCTGCCGCTGGTGCAGGGCGTGTCCTTCGCCGGCGTGGCGACCATGATCGCCATCATCGGTGGCAATGGCGCGGGGGGGCTGCCGGTGGTGTTCGGTGCGGTTATTGCCGCGTCACTGATCGGCTTGCTGATCACGCCGGTGTTCTCACGCATCACCAAGTTCTTTCCGCCCCTGGTGACGGGCATCGTCATCACCACCATCGGCCTGACCCTGATGCCCGTCGCGGCGCGCTGGGCGATGGGCGGCAACAGCTCTGCGCCGGACTTCGGCAGCACCGCCAATATCGGCCTGGCGGCGTTCACCCTGGCCACCGTGCTGCTGCTGAGCAAACTGGGCAATGCCAGCATTTCTCGCCTGTCGATCCTGCTGGCCATGGTGATCGGCACCCTCGTCGCCGTAGGCTTTGGCATGGCTGACTTCTCCCAGGTGCTAGAAGGGCCGCTGGTTGCCATGCCACAACCGCTGCACTTCGGCATGCCGGAGTTCCAGCTCGCCGCCATCCTGTCGATGCTGATCGTGATCATTGTCACCCTGGTGGAAACCTCGGCAGACATCCTCGCGGTGGGCGAAATCATCGACACCAAGGTCGACTCCAAGCGCCTGGGCAATGGCCTGCGCGCGGACATGATCTCCAGCAGCCTGGCACCGCTATTCGGCTCATTCACCCAGAGCGCCTTCGCCCAGAACGTCGGCCTGGTGGCTGTAACTGGCGTCAAGAGTCGCTATGTGGTGGCCACGGCCGGTCTGATCCTGGTCACCCTCGGCCTGTTGCCGGTGATGGGCCGTTTGATCGCGGCAGTGCCCACTGCCGTGCTCGGCGGCGCAGGCGTGGTGCTGTTCGGCACCGTGGCGGCCAGTGGGATTCGCACCCTGGCCCAGGTCGAATACCGCAACAACATGAACCTGATCATCGTTGCCACCTCGATCGGCTTCGGCATGATCCCCATCGCCGCGCCAAGCTTCTATCACCACTTCCCGGCTTGGTTCGAAACCATCCTCCATTCCGGCATCAGCTCGGCGGCGATCATGGCGATCCTGCTCAACCTGCTGTTCAACCACCTCAAGGCCGGCAACTCCGACCAACAATCGGTATTCGTCGCCGCCAGCGACCGCACCTTGCGTTATCAGGACATCGCCGCCCTCAACGATGGCGACTACTTCCGTGACGGCAAGCTGTACGACTGTGAGGGCAATGAGGTTCCCATCATCGAGGCCGACAGCGGGGAGGAGGGGACGCAAGCCTCAGCAAAGCGCCGACGACAGACCGCGCATGCACATTGATGACGTGCACCAGTTAAGAAAAACGGCGCTGATGCGCCGTTTTTTGTAAAGCCGCCACTGAGGATCAGGTCAACGTATGACTTGGGGTGCCGCTCTTGGATATCCAACTCCCGCTGCGCGAACTACAGAATGGCCAGGGCGCTCGCGCCCACTACAGGCCGGATATACGAATGCAACCGCGCTGCCGACAGCGTAGATCAAAAGCTTTGCCCACTACTTGTGGGGAGAGTCCATGTACCACTTGTCAGGCGAGGTTTGCTAAGTGAATACGCCGACAATTGCTCCAATAAGAGAAAGCTCAACCAAACCATGTGCCGAATTTATTAATGTCAGCTTTGAAGGCGTACGAGCAAAGCCATTGTAGTAGCCTAATGACGTGCCAATAAATATGACGGCAATTATTGCGCCAAATAAAGTACCGCTAAGAATGCCGGATATATTTATTGTTGTCATAAGTAAGGCGATAACTATGCTTTTTGTAAGTCCCGAAATTAAAGATATTATAAAGGCACCACCAAGACCTTCGGTATTGTCAGCTTCTTCTTTTGTGATACCTAAAGCATTTGCCCATGCTTCACCAAAAACCACCCAGTGGTACCAAGCAAAGCCAAGGGCATAACTCGCAATTGAATCGCACCGGGTTTCGTGGAGGCCTCAACTCTTGAGAAGATGAGGCCATGAGAAAGACTACGACCTACTCCCCTGAAATCCGTGAACGTGCCGTGCGCATGGTTCTGGAGCACCTGAGTGACTACCCCTCCGAGTGGGCAGCCATTGAGGCCATTGCCCCGAAGATTGGCTGTGCAGCGCAAACCCTGCATGGCTGGATTCGTCGCCATCAGACCGATGTCGGTCAGCGCCCGGGGCCGACTACTGAAGAGCGTGAGCGCATCAAGGCCCTAGAACGAGAGAACCGCGAGCTGCGCAAGGCCAACGAGATCCTGCGTCTGGCCAGTGCGTATTTTGCCCAGGCGGAGCTCGACCGCCGCACCAAGTCCTGAGGGCATTTGTCGATCAGCATCGTGACCGTCTCGGGGTCGAGTCGATCTGCCGCGTCTTACAGATCGCCCCGTCCGGTTATCGTCGGCACGCGGCACAACAGCGCAACCCGGCACTGCGCTGTTGTCGTGCTCGGCGCGATGATGCGTTGATCCTGGAAATTCAGCGCGTATGGGATGCCAACATGCAGTGCTATGGCGCGGTGAAGGTCTGGAAGCAGCTCCAGCGAGAAGGTTTCGAGGCAGCCAGATGCACGGTTGAGCGATTGATGCGCCGGGCCGGGTTGCAGGGCATAAGGCGCGGTCAGGTCGTGCGGACAACGGTGGCCGGGGACAAAACGTTGTGTCCGTTGGATCGAGTGCAGCGCCAGTTCCATGCCGACCGCCCAAATCAGCTTTGGGTGTCGGACTTCACGTACGTATCGACATGGCAGGGCTGGCTGTACGTGGCGTTTGTGATTGACGTGTTTGCGCGGCGGATCGTCGGTTGGCGAGTCAGTACGAGCATGAAGACGGACTTCGTACTGGATGCTCTGGAGCAAGCCCTGTATGCCCGTCAGCCGCATCTCACGGGAGGGCTGATCCATCACAGTGATCGGGGCAGTCAGTATGTCTCGATCCGCTACAGCGAGCGGCTGGCAGAGGCCGGTATCGAGCCATCGGTGGGTAGCAAGGGCGACAGCTACGACAACGCCTTGGCTGAAACAATCAACGGGCTGTACAAGGCCGAGCTGATTTACCGACAGTCATGGAAGAGCCGCGAGGCTGTTGAAATGGCGACATTGAAATGGGTGCACTGGTACAACCACCAGCGCCTGCTGAGCTCAATCGGGTATATCCCGCCTGCGGAGGCTGAGGCAAACTTCCTCCAGCAACAAACAGATCAGGCCGTGGCGGCCTGACTTAAACGAAATGGCCTCCACGAAACCCGGTGCGATTCAGGGGGCCAACTTCGCAGTCCGCGCAGATGGTGGTTGGTCACGTGAATATTTGATATTTCAGTAAGTTCCTCAATAGGCGAATTTGACTGGAGATTGCATGTCACCTCGTACCCCGCCAGAGCGCCTACTAACATGCCGTCCCACACACCGTTCCACGCTCGCGTCGCAACTTCCTGTGCGTTAGCTCCGGTTATTCGTAGCTGTGAGGAAACCCTAGGCAAAAAGAGCATTAGAACAGCACGATCCTCGTCTCGCTCCATGTTATCTAAGAGAGAGTAGGATAGTTTAGGACGCCCAGCCGGCAGCAACTCCACGCCATCGGCTAGGCTAATAGATGATGTTAGTGCTACGCCGTGAAGATATAGGTAGCAGCCTTCAGGAGGTCCAAAAACTTTCATCTGTGGCCTAACGTTTGGTTAAGGGGGCCGGCGTTAGCCGGTCCCGAGTGAGCGAAGCGAGCGACTTGAACCATTTGTTAGGTTTTTTGCCAGACAATTTTCACAAGGCTAGGAAGCGCCCAAGCCATTAGAGATAACACAAGAATTGCTGGAGTTATGGGGCCTGTTAGCTTGCACATTAAAGATAGTGCCCAACTGAGGCTTGCCCCTTTTCCGTACACCAGGAATTCTGTGCATTCAGATGCTTGCGATAATTTATAAGCTAGCGGCAGTGCAGCTAGGCAAAGCCCGAGAACCAATATGCGTAGAAAAATTGCTTTGATTTTTGACTTTATCGGGAGCCAGATTTTTAGTGTGTTCTGGCGCTTGCTTCCGTAGAACATGTACATGAGCACATACCCGATTAGCATTGCGCAGTTGAAGATTATGAGTGGCTTCTGGCTCGTTTCTGTGTCGTTGCTCAGAAACACAAGGTTCACTAAAACTGTGAATATTGACACGAGTATGAGGAGGGCCCAGTTCATCATGTGAACCTAACGATTAAGCTAACGGGCAGACAAAAGCGGAGCTTTTGGCTGTCCAGCGAACGAAGTGAGCGGCGTTGAGCGCATTGTTAGGTGCTTACTCATAAGTCTTGCCGCAGTAAAGAAAGATAGCGAATTGCTTCCATGGATTTGATGGGGAAAGACCCTGAGCGAGACCAAAATTACTAGCTTCTGCCCATGCGACTGCACTTTCTAAAAAGGACTCAATTGTTGTGTTTTCCCAGCCATTGGCGTCAGCTCCATATGGTGAGCTTGAGCTGGCTGTTTCCTGTGCAGATGACTCGGCTCGATCTGCTGCTAGTGCACGGACAAAGACTAGAAAGGACTCAGTATCTTTGACTTGGTCAAGTAATTTGTTTGCGTCCACTGTTTAGCACCTAACTATAAGTAGACGACAGATGTGGCGGAATATTTTGCGCCGTTTGTGTCGGATAACGTTCCTTGTCCATCGGTAAATCCTTGATTTGCCTTCGGGGTGGCGGTGGAGGTGCGACATGAGGCTGGAAGAAAAAGCGACATGACCTGCCAAAGAGTACGAAGCTGATAGCAGCATGTCTATGGTCTGTCCTTGGCCGGCGACTGTTGTTATGGAGCAGTTCCTCGCCTTTGATTAGGGCGCAGTCTATGGCCGTTAGTGCCTTTGGGGTTAGCCGGCATCCTCGTCTTGCCGTACGAGTAGGGTACTTTCATGAATGCAGTGCAAATCGCAGCCCCATCCTTCAAGCAATGGAAAAGTAGTGGTACTGAAGCTCACTCTCGCCAGAGACATTGCGGGGTAATCCAGAGATCTTTATGCGGTGGCTATCGTCGCCCACTAGTGGGCAGCGAATTTTCAATAATCCCTGGCTAGCACTTTTCCTTTATGTGCCGTCTTTTGGCAGCGATAGGCCGAGCAGTTCATCCAGAATGCTCAGGCTGAACTGGCGTTGCAGGGTAACGGCGTAGAACTGTTCGGCGATGTCGGGCACCTCGGCATACAGTTGCAAGGCGCCGCTGCGCAGTTCGTCCTGTACCACTACGGCCGGCAACAGCGCCATGTCGCCGGAGTCTCGTGCCAGCAGGCGCAGCATGGCCATGTCGTCGACTTCGGCGCAGATGTCCGGCTGCAGGCCATGGCTGTTGCAGTAGACCTCGAACTGGCTGCGCACGTCGCTGCTGCGGCCGGGCACGATGAGGCGGGCCTGCTGCAGGTCGCGGCGTAGCTCGAAGGGGCGTGAATCCGTACGCGGCGGGCCGATCAGGCAGACTGCCTGGCGATCGAGCAGACGGCACTGCCAGGTGCGCTGATTGTCGGCGCTGATCGCCTTGTTGGTCAGTACCACATCCAGTTTGTGCAGGGCCAGGCGTTCCAGCAGCTCATCCACGCTGCCGGATTCCAGGGTGATGTGCAGGCCCGCACGGCCAAGGAAGGGCCGCAGCAGGTTCTCCTGGAAGTTACGCGAGAGGGTGGCCACGGCGCCGATGCGCAGCGTCTGGCTGGCTTGCCGGGTGTTGTGCAGGGTGGCCTGCAGCTCGCTGCCGAGGGCAAAGATGGTCTCGGCGTAGTCCAGTACCAGTTGCCCGGCCTCGGTCAGCCGCAGGCTGCGGCCGGATCGAATGAACAGGGCATGGCCGAGCTGGTCTTCCAGCACGCGGATCTGGGTTGATAGCGCCGACTGCGAGACATGCAGCGCTTCGGCGGCGCGGGTCAGGTTGCCTTCCTTGGCCACGGCCCAGAAGTAGTGCAGGTGGTGGAAATTCAGTCGGCGCATTTTTAGTTCTTCAAATGTGAACGATCAATTCTTATCAATCTATTTTTAATAGCGCAAGCGCTCCACGACACTGGCGCCATCAAGCGTCTGTGGAGCCTATGCCATGCCCGGTCTGTCTTTTCCGCTGGTTCAGCTGCTGCCTTGGGTCTATGCCCTGGCCCTGTTGCCAGCCGCCTTCATCGGTTCGCCATACCGGCTCTGGTGGCCGGCCCGGACGGCCGGTTATCTGGGCTTGATTCTGGTGCTAGCCGCCTGGCTACAGGCCGCTCTGGACGGGCAGGGCAGCGACCGCCTCGGTCTGGCCATGGCCGGTCTGGTTGGTCTGCTGGCCCTGGTGATCATCGACTATTCCCAGCGCTATCTGGAGGGTGAGCCGGGGCAGCGCCGCTACGTGCTGGCGCTGCTCGCCACCCTGGCCGCCGTGGCCACGGTGGTGACCAGCGCCAACCTGTATCTGCTGGTCGGTGCCTGGATCATCTCCAGCCTGTGCCTGCACCAGTTGCTGACCTTCTACCGCGACCGCCCCCAGGCGCTGGTGGTGGCGCACAAGAAGTTTCTCGCCAGCCGCCTGGCGGATGCCTGCCTGCTGCTGGCCACCGTGTTGCTGGTGCGCGCCGGCGGCGATAGCCAGATCGCCACGATTCTCGATGCCGTGAACGCGCGTCTGCAGGCCAGCGGGCAGCTGGGCTGGGATCTGCAACTGGCCGCGCTGTTGCTGGCCCTGGCGGTGATTCTCAAGTCCGCCCAGCTGCCGGTACACGGCTGGCTGATCCAGGTGATGGAAGCACCGACGCCGGTTTCGGCGCTGCTCCACGCCGGGCTGGTCAACCTGGGCGGCTTCTTGTTGCTGCGCTTCGCCCCACTGTTCTCCGCGGCCGTACCGGCGCAGAGCCTGCTGGTGGTGGTCGGAGGCCTGACGGCGGTGATCGCCGCGCTGGTGATGATGACCCGCATCAGCATCAAGGTTCGTCTGGCCTGGTCGACCTGCGCGCAAATGGGCCTGATGCTGCTGGAGTGTGGTCTGGGCCTGTACGAACTGGCCCTGGTGCACCTGCTGGCTCACTCGCTGTACAAGGCTCATGCCTTCCTCGCGGCGGGCGAAACCGTGGCTCAGGCCCGCCAGCATGCCCTGCAGCCGCAAACGGCGGCGCCGCGGCTGGGTGGCCTGCTGTTCGCCCTGCTGCTGGCAGGCCTGGCGCTGGCCCTGCTGCATACGCTGTGGGCCTGGGCGCTGCCGGGCCACACGCTGCCCCTGGTTGCCCTGACACTGCTGTCCATCGGCCTGGCGCCCTGGTGCCTGCGCCGTGGGCAACTGCCGTACGGGCTGGCCATGTTCACCCTGTTGTTGGGTGCCTACCTGCTGTGGCACCAGCTTGCCGGCTGGGTGCTCGATCAGCCGCTCGGCACTGCACCGCTGGCGCTGACCGGCTTGGCGGTGCTGCTGTTCCTTGGCCTGTTTCTGCTGCAGTCCGTGCTCATCGCGCATCCCAACGGCGCCCTGGCGCAACGCCTCTACCCGCTGGCGTTCGCCGGCTTCTACCTGGACGAGTACTTCACCCGCCTGACCTTCCGCCTGTGGCCGGTGCGCTCGCCGCAGCCCCTCATCTCGACCTCTGGAGACCGCCCATGACTGCGCTCGAACCTCTCGCCGGCCTCGACCGGCAAGCCCTGCACGAGGCAGCGCGCCAAGCCTGTGCGCGGATCGCGCCAACCTGGCCGCTGGACCGCATGATTGCCGTCAGCCCGCTGTGGGAGCGCCGTGAGCAGCCCTGGCAGGTGGTCGCCGAGCAGCTCTGGCAGCGCGCCGGAAGTCGCCTGACCCTGGATGCCGCCGACTACCGCAAGGCCTGGCAGGACGGCACCATCACCGAGCGCCACCTGCGCCAGGCACTGGCTGAACGCGGTATGAGCGAAAGCCCGGCCGACCTGTTGCAGGCACTGGACGCGCCCCAAGAGCCCGGCCAAGGCTTGCCGCTGCTGGAAGACCTGGCCGAACCCGGGATTCCGCTGCCGGGCTGGCCCGTGCTGATCACCCAGCAGATCGGCCAGTGCTGCGCCGCCTGGTTCGACCGCGAGCAGGCGGACTGGCGCGCGGATACCCGCGCCGGGCTGTATCAGGCCTGGCGCAGCAGCATGCTGGCGGACAAAGGCCTGAGTGTACTCAGCGCCTGTCGCGAGCTGCATCAGCGCATCGTTGAACTGCCGGAGCAACCGCAGGCGGCCCTGGAGGCGGCGGTGCAGCGCCTTGGCCTTACGGCGACAGATTGGGCGCCCTGGTTCGACTGCCTGCTGTTGCGCAGCCTTGGCTGGGCGTCCTGGTGCGCCTACCGGCGTTGGCAGGCCCGCCTGCAGGGGGCTGACGACCACAGCATGCTCGAACTGCTGGCCATTCGCGCCGCCTGGGAATGGCTGGTGGATGACCGCCGGCGCGACGGTGACAGCCGCTGGCAGTGCTGGCGTGCGGCCTGGCAGGCGCGCCTGCAACAGCCGCCCTCGGCGACCTGGCAGGCCCTGCAGACCTGGCAGCGGGCCGACGAACTGGCCTGGCAGGAACAGCTGCAGCGCGCGCTGTGCCGGAGCACACCGGCGGCGCTGCCGAAGTCGCCGCTGGCCAAGCTGTTTTTCTGCATCGACGTGCGCTCCGAGCCGCTGCGCCGTGCCCTCGAACACACCTGTGCTGACGTGGAAACCGGTGGTTTCGCCGGCTTCTTCGGCCTGCCCATCGCTTACACCCCGCTGGGCACCCGCGCCACACGCCCACAACTGCCGGGGTTGCTGGCCCCGCAGCTGCAGGTGGGCGAGGGCACGGGCGACGCCGCACAGGACCGGCAGCTGGCTCAGGCACGCCAGAGTCGCCTCGCGCGCCAGGGCAGCTGGCGCCTGTTCGAACGCCTGCCGGCCTCGACTTTTACCCTGGTTGAAAGCGTCGGCCTGGGCTACGCCGGCGCACTGCTGGGGCGCACCTACGGCCTGAGCGACAGCCCGGCCCAACCGGATCACAGCGCCTGGCGCCGTAGTGAATGGCAATGCCTGCAACCGCAGCTGCCCACCATGGCCCTGGCGCAGAAGGTCGAACTGGCCGAACGCATCCTCAAGGCCATGGGCCTCAGCGGGCCCGTGCCGGCACTGCTGGTACTGGTCGGCCATGGCAGCCAGAGCGCCAACAACCCGCAGGCAGCCGGGCTCGACTGCGGTGCCTGCTGCGGGCAGAGCGGCGAGATCAATGCACGTTTGCTGGCCAGTCTGCTCAATGAAGCCGAAGTGCGCGCTGGCCTGCGCGAGCGCGGACTGGATCTGCCGCCGCATTGCCATGTGCTGGCCGGGCTGCACAACACCACCACTGATGAAGTCCAGGTCTTCGATCACGCGGCGCTGCCCCAGGCGCTGCAACCCAGCTGGCAGCGCCTGCGGGCGGCATTGGACAGCGCCGCTGCCGAGGTGCGTCGGCAGCGGGCAGCGAAGCTGGGCCTGGCGCCCCTGCGCGAGCAGCCCGACAGGTTGCTGGCGCGGCTGCGCCGGCGCGCCCGCGACTGGGCGCAGACTCGCCCCGAGTGGGGCCTGGCCGGCAACGCCGCGTTCATCGCCGCACCGCGCGCCCGCACCCGTGGCGTCGATCTGCAGGGCCGTGCCTTCCTGCACGACTACGACTGGCGCGAGGACCGCGACGGCAGCGTGCTGGAGCTGATCATGACCGCACCGATGGTGGTGGCGCACTGGATCAACCTGCAGTACTTCACCTCCACCACCGACAACCTGCGGTTCGGCAGCGGCAACAAGCTGCTGCACAACGTGGTGGGCGGCCATATCGGCGTGTTCGAGGGCAACGGCGGCGATCTGCGCATCGGCCTGGCCCGCCAGTCGCTGCACGACGGCCAGCAGTGGATGCACCGCCCGCTGCGCCTGCACGTGGTCATCGAAGCGCCGCAGGCGATGATCGACCGAGTGATCGAGACGCATGCGGTGGTGCGCGACCTGGTGCAGCACGGCTGGCTGCACCTGCTGTGCCTGGACGGCCAGCCGGCGCAACTGGAGCGGCGCACCGCCTGCGGCTGGGAGGCCTTGCCGGATGCCTGAAAACACCGAGGCCGCGTCTGCATGACGCGGCCTCGGTGATTCTGGCGGCAGAGGTTGAGCGGTTTAGAAGTAGCCTTCGATTTTCTTCTTCTCCATCGAGCCTTCCTGGTCATGGTCGATGACCCGGCCCTGGCGCTCGGACGTGCGGGTCAGCAGCATCTCCTGGATGATCGCCGGCAGCGTCTGCGCCTGCGACTCCACGGCCCCCGTCAACGGGTAGCAGCCGAGGGTGCGGAACCGTACCCAGCGGGTCTGGATGCTGGCGCGCTGCTGCGGCGTAAGGTGCTCCAGCAGACGCTCGTCGTCCACGCAGATCAGGGTGCCGTGCAGCTCTACCACCGGGCGTGGCGCGGCGCGGTAGAGGTCGACGATCTCGATGTTTTCCAGGTGGATGTACTGCCAGATGTCCAGTTCGGTCCAGTTCGACAGCGGGAATACCCGCAGGCTCTCGCCGGCATTGATCCGGGTGTTGTACAGCTGCCACAGCTCGGGGCGCTGCTGCCTGGGGTCCCAGCGTTGGTGCGGGTCACGGAAGGAACAGACGCGCTCCTTGGCCCGCGACTTTTCCTCGTCGCGCCGGGCGCCACCGAAGCAGGCGTCGAAACCGTACTGCGCCAGCGCCTGTTTGAGCGCCTCGGTTTTCATGAGGTCGGTGTACTTGGCCGAGCCTACGGAAAACGGCGTGATATTCAGCCGCTCGCCATCGGGGTTGATGTGCACGCGCATGTCCAGGCCCAGACGTGCGGCCAGGCGATCACGGAACTGGCCCATCTCGTGGAACTCCCAGCCGGTGTCTACGTGCAGCAGGGGAAACGGCAACGGCCCCGGGAAAAAGGCCTTGCGCGCCAGGTGCAGCAGCACGGTGGAATCCTTGCCGATGGAATAAAACAGGCAGGGGGTGCGCATCACCGCCACCACTTCGCGCAGGATGTGGATGGCTTCGGCCTCAAGGGCGCGCAGGTGGGTCAGGCGCGCACCGGCAGCAATGCTGCTCATGGATTGCACTGCGCGCATTGGCCGGGGCTGGCCAGCTGCCCGACGGCCTGTCGTTCCTCATATTGGCAGGCCGGGCATTGCCAGACGTGTGCCGCTACCAGGGGCGTGCTCAGGCCACAATCACCGCACAGCAGGCCGGGTTCGCTGCGGGCCACGGCGAAGCCAGGTGCCCGGCAGCGCGGGCAGCGGCTGGCCAGGCGTTGCGCCAGCTGTTCGGCCGCTTCGCGAATCACGGTTTGCCGCAGGGGGTTGAGGTGCGCACGCATGTCGGTTTCCAGCCAGACCAGCGCCTCGCGTTCCAGCAGCCACTGCAGTTGGCCGCGCAGCCAGTCGGGGTTGCGCACACCTTTGCGGAACCAGGGTTCGCCAGGACGTCCCAGGATCAGGGCGTGCTCGGGAAATCGGGCGCGCCGCAGGAAGGTCTCCGCCTGCTCAAGGCTGGCGATCTCGGCCTGGGCGTAGTTGGTGGCGCCCGAACCGGCCATGGCAAATACCGGGTATTCCAGCTGGGCATCCCACAGGCAGAGGATCTCGTAATCCCAGGGCAGCCAGCCCAGGTGCGGGTCGCGGGCGAAGCTGCCTTCGCTGCCTAGGCCATAGCGCGTTGCACCCAGCGAGCAGGCCAGTTGCGCCTTGGCCTGCGCCGAGTCGTGGGCGCTGCCCTGACGTGGCACTTCGCGGCTGAAGGTGCCGAAGTGATCGGTGTCGTAGCTGTTCACCGTGTCGATACGCAGCCCCAGTGGCGCGAGCGCGTCGGCCACCAGGCGAGTCTTTTCATGGCAGGTGAGAAAGCTGACGCGCTGCACCTGCTGCGCGGCAGTGAGTGTTCCGTGAGGGGCTTGAGCGGCAGACATGGCGATGACTCCTGCAGATGTCGTTGCAGGCATTTTCACCAGTCACTGATATAGTCAAAAATAGATTATCGAGTCGAATATCATTGGTGATAAGCAATGAAAAGGCAGCGCTTCCACACTCGCCAGACCACCTTCCGCCAGCTGGAAACCTTTCTCGCCGTGGCCGAGCGCCTGAGCGTGACTGAGGCGGCGCGTGCGCTGCACCTGGCCCAGCCTTCGGTCTCGACGCAGATTGCCAAGCTCGAACAGGCCCTGGGCATGCAATTGTTCGAACAGCTCGGCAAGCGCCTGCACCTGACCGATGCCGGGCGCGAGGTGCAGGCAGGTGCGCGGGACATCTTCGACGCCCTCGATCATCTGGAGATGCGCCTGGCGCAGCTCAACGGGCTGACCGCCGGGCAGCTGCGCCTCGGCGCGGTGACCACGGCCAAATACCTGGTGCCAAGGCTGCTCGGCCCGTTCTGCCGGCAATATCCGCAGGTGGAAGTTGAACTGAACATCGCCAACCGCTCGGAGGTGATCCGCCGCCTCGAGGACAACCGCGACGACCTCTACGTATTCAGCCAGCCGCCGCGGCACCTGGACCTGGAGGTGGTGCCGCTGGCCGACAATCCGCTGGTGGTAATCGCCCCGGCTGGCCACCGTTTCGCCGGCCAGCGTCTGCGCTGGGAACAGCTGGCGGGTGAGCCCTTTCTCAGCCGTGAACCCGGTTCGGGCACCCGCCTGGCCATCGAGGAGCATTTCGCACGCTTTGGCTGGACCTTGCGACCGCAGATGACCATCGAGAGCAACGAGGCAATCAAGGAGTCCGTGGCGGCCGGTCTGGGCATCGCCATCCTGTCGCGGCACACCCTGATCCATACGGCGCCGGGCAATCTGCTGGAGCTGGACGTGGAGGGCTTCCCGATTCCCAACCGCTGGTACCTGGTGCGCTGGCGCACCAAGAGTCCATCCCCGGCAGCGCAGGCCTTCAGCCGTTTCGCCGACGCGCCGTTGGAAATTCCCAGTCTGCTGGGCTGAGGCGTCAGTCCAGGCGCTGGCTGGCACGGGCCAGGCGGTCGTGCACGGCCGCCCAGGCCTCGCTCTGCGGTGGCAGCTGGATATACAGGCGTTCCAGCCCGAGTGCGTCGAGCTGATACAGCGCGGCATAGAGTTGTGCGGCGTAGGCCTGCGGCTGGTCGCCTAGGTCCAGGGCCGGTCCCTGGCTGGGCTGTGCGCCACCACACCAGAGCCAGCCGCAGCGCGGCGAGGCCAGGGCCTCGGCCGGTGTCTGCACGAAGGTGAGGGTAGGGGTGCTGGGTGCATAGTGACGATGATGCTGGCCGGGCGCGCGCAGGCTGCCAGCCTTGCCTTCCAGCGCTTTTCCGATCACGGCCTCCAGGCGGGCCTGATCGAGCATGCCACGGCGCAGCAGGCGCGGGTTGTCGTCCGGCAGCAGGCTGACGATGCTCGATTCCAGGCCCACCTGGCAGGGGCCGCCGTCGAGAATCCACAGGTCGCTGGCGGCGAACTGCTGCGCCACGTGCTCGGCGCTGGTCGGGCTGATCGACATGTAGCGGTTGGCCGATGGCGCCACCAGGCCGCCGCCGAAAGCGGCCAGCAGTGCCTGTGCGGTGGGGTGCGCCGGGACCCGCAGGGCTACGCTGTTCTGCCCCGCGGTGACGGCGCGCGAGACCTCATCCCGCGCTGGCAGCACCAGCGTCAGCGGGCCCGGCCAGAAAGCGTCCATCAGGCGCTGCGCTGCCGCCGGCACCTGCGCGGCCCATTCACTGACTTGCGCGGCGCTCTGCAGGTGCACGATCAGCGGATTACTGCTCGGCCGTCCCTTGAGTGCGAACACCTGCTGCACGGCGGCATCCTGGCGGGCGTCGGCAGCCAGGCCGTAGACGGTTTCGGTGGGCATGGCGACCAGCTGGCCAGCCCGCAGGCGCGCGGCGCAGTCGGCCACATCGATACTTATGTGAGGCATATCCGCTGAAGATCATGGTTTTGACGGGGCGAACATTACGCGCGCAGGCGCTGACTTTCCAGGCCAAGTCGCCCGAGGGGATGAAAGCACGCAATGGTGCATTCGGGTCGACGCCTGTTGCGTCAGCACCAGACGAGTCATTTCGCGAAAAAAGAACCCGCCAGCCGGCGGGTCGGGAAATACCCGGGCGTGTGCAGTCGGACGTCTGGCTGAGGGCCAGATAAATCGAGGCACCCGGGGCGGGGGATAAAAAGGCCTGTCGGGAGACAGGCACGAAGCGATGGGCCGCCAGGGAGGCAGTGCGGCCCGTCGTGGTAGATCAGTTGATGGGCGCGCCCTTGGCGATCCAGGCGCCGATCAGGTCGCGCTCTTCCTGGGTCATCTGGGTCATGTTGCCCAGCGGCATGATCTGGGTGGCGACGCTCTGCGCCTGGATGCGCGCGGCGTTGGCCTGCATCTCCTGGGGGGTGTCGAGCATCACGCCGCCTGGTGCAGCGCTGAACATCGGGCTGGTGGGCTGGGCCGAATGGCAGACGGTGCAGCGCTCATGAATGACGCTGACTACCTTGTCCAGCTTCGGTACGGCGGCAGCCGGGGTTGCGGTGGCGGGGACTTCCTCCACCTTGTTCACCTGCACCGTTTCACTGGCTTGGGCCGGCGGTGTGGCTGGCGCCTGCTCCTGTTGGGCAGTCGGCGCGACATTGGCGATCGGCGCGGTGCTGGCCTTGTAGTTGGGCGAGGTGACGAACGCCAGGCAGATCATGCCCAGGGCTCCGGCCGGCAGGGTCCAGGCGAACTTGTTGCTCTCGTGGCGGGTGTTGAAGTAGTGACGGATCAACACCGCGACGATGGCGATACCCGCCAGGATCAGCCAGTTGTACTGGCTGCCGTAGGTGCTCGGGAAGTGGTTGCTGATCATGATGAACAGCACCGGCAGGGTGAAATAGTTGTTGTGGCGCGAGCGCAGCAGGCCCTTGGCCGGCAGCACCGGATCGGGCGTGCGGTTCTCTTCGATCGCCTTCACCAGGGCGCGCTGGGCCGGCATGATGATGCGGAACACGTTGCCGACCATGATGGTGCCGATCACGGCTCCGACATGGATGTAGGCACCACGGCCGCTGAAAATCTGCGAGAAGCCCCAGGCGGCGCCGATGATCAGGATGAACAGCACCAGACCGAGCAGGGCGGGTTTCTTGCCCAGCGGCGAGTCGCACAGCAGGTCGTAGATGATCCAGCCCACCAGCAGCGAGCCGGCACCGATGGCGATGGCGGCGGCCGGAGCCAGTTCCACGCCGGGCTTGATCAGGTACAGGCTGGGGTTGAGGTAGTACACCACCATCAACAGCGCCACGCCCGACATCCAGGTGAAGTAGGCCTCCCATTTGAACCAGTGCAGGTTATCCGGCATTTTCGGCGGTGCCAGCTTGTACTTTTCCAGGTGGTAGATGCCGCCACCGTGGATGGCCCAGAGATCCCCGGACAGCCCGTCGCGCGGGTTGCTGCGGTTGAGGTTGTTCTCCAGCCAGACAAAGTAGAAGGATGCGCCGATCCAGGCGATGCCGGTGATCATGTGCAGCCAGCGAATGCCCAGGTTCAGCCATTCGGTCAGATGTGCGTCCACAGTCGTTACCTCTTTCCCGTCGGTCTACACGCAGCCCGACAGGCTTCTCTTATTGGTGGGGGTCGAGGAGCAGTTGCTCGTCCTCGGTGAAGTAATGCTCGTCGCAGTTGTTACCGGAACCACTGCGATCAACCACCAGGAAGTCATCCCGCTTTTCGATCGTCAGCACCGGGTGGTGCCAGACGCCGCGATGGTAATTAACGCCCTGCCTGCCGTTGGTGAGGAAGGCACGGACCAGACCCGGTACAGGTACATCGCCAAGTGGCGCGACCACGACCAGAAAGGGATTGCCGAGCAGCGGCACGAAGGCCTGGCTGCCCAGCGGATGGCGCTCCAGCATGCGAATGCGCAGCGGCATGTCCAGCGCCTCGGCGCTGAAAATGCTGATGATCGCCCGGTCGTCGGGCTGCGCGGTCTCCACCGTGGCCAGCTTGTGGTAGCGGCGGGTGGAGCCGTTGTTGATCATGAAGTAGTCGCTGCCGTCGGTTTCGATGACATCACCGAACGGGGCGAAGGCTTCCTTGGTCAACGGTTCGATCTTCAGAGTGCGCATGCTTGTTCTACTTATTCATCAGGTTATAGGTGGCGGAGCCATCTGCAGTCAGAGTGCCTGCAGGCGGAACAGCGCGATCTTGTTGATCTCGGCCAGGGCGGTGGCGAATTCCTGCTCCGGGGAGTTGTGGATGCGCTCCTCGAAGGCCGCCAGGATCTGGTGCCGGTTGCTGCCTTTCACCGCCTTGATGAAAGGGAAGCCGAACTTGGCCTTGTAGGCATCGTTGAGTTCGGTGAAACGGGCGAATTCCTCGGCGGTGCACTCGTGGATGCCCGCACCGGCCTGCTCCGAGGTGGAGGAGGCGGTGAGCTCGCCGCGGATGGCTGCCTTGCCGGCCAGGTCCGGGTGAGCGTTGATCAGTGCCAGCTGCTGGTCGCGGCTGGCGCTGAGCAGGATGTCAGCCATGCGCTGTTGCAGGCTGTCGATCTCGTCGACCGAGGCATCGAGGCCCAGGTCATAAGCTTTTTCGGCGACCCAGGGCGAGTGCTCGTAGATGTCGGCGAAGGCGGCCACGAAGGCCTCGCGGCTCAGGCTCGAGGGGGTCAGGGTCTGGAAGCGGCTCATTTCACGCTCTCTTACTTGAAGGGGTGGGTGGCGTGCCAGTGGCGGGCGATATCGACGCGGCGGGCGAACCAGACTTTGTCATGGCTCTTCACGTAGTCGATGAAGCGCGCCAGGGCGGCGATACGCGCCGGGCGACCGAGCAGGCGGCAGTGCATGCCGATGGACAGCATCTTCGGCTCGCCCGCTTCGCCCTCGGCGTAGAGGGTGTCGAAGGCGTCCTGCAGGTAGTTGTAGAAATCGTCGCCACAGTTGAAGCCCTGCACCTGGGTGAAGCGCATGTCGTTGGTGTCCAGGGTGTAGGGGATCACCAGATGCGGCTTGTCCGGCGTGCTGGCCGGGTCCCAGTAGGGCAGGTCGTCGTCGTAGGTGTCGCTGTCGTAGAGGAAGCCGCCTTCCTCGCGCACGATACGCCGGGTGTTCGGTCCGGTACGGCCGGTGTACCAACCGACTGGGCGCTCGCCGGTCAGTTCGGTGAGGATGCGGATGGCTTCGAGCATGTGCTCGCGCTCCTGGGCCTCGTCCATGTACTGGTAATCGATCCAGCGGTAGCCGTGGCTGCAGATCTCGTGGCCGGCCTCGACCATGGCGCGGATTACGTCCGGATGGCGCTGCGCGGCCATGGCCACGGCGAAGATGGTCATCGGGATGTCGTGACGCTGGAACAGCTTGAGCAGGCGCCAGACGCCGGCGCGGCTACCGTATTCGTAGAGCGACTCCATGCTCATGTTGCGCTCGCCCTTGAGCGGTTGGGCAGCCACCATCTCGGAGAGGAAGGCTTCGGATTCGTTATCGCCGTGCAGGACGCAGCGCTCGCCACCTTCTTCGTAGTTGAGCACGAAGGAGAGGGCGATACGGGCATCGCCTGGCCAGTGTGGATGGGGAGGATTGCTGCCGTAGCCGATCAGGTCGCGAGGATAGTCAGCGCTCACGTGTGGATTCCTTCATCGAAGTGGATGCCGCTCCGGGGTCGCCGGAATAATTGGCTTGAGCAATTGTATACAAAAACAATCATGGCCTGTAAATCACTATTTCTAGATTTGTTGCGCCTGTTTATCGCCGGCTGCTGCGCCTTTATGGCGCTTTCTCAATGGGGTTAGGGTCAATTTGCGCTGTTGTTGTGCGTAAAAATTGTGTACAAAAATACGACTTTGCTGTTCTATGTGTTTAGCTTAGATCCCCACGACAATCTTTAGCAGAGGAGGTACGGCGCCGTTGGCGCCTGAGCGATATGGGACGATTGACTACGCATGTACTGGATGCCGCCCACGGCAGCCCTGGCCGCGACATCACCCTCGAGCTGTACCGGGTCGAGGCCGGCGGGCTGGAGCTGGTCGCCAAGGCGAAGACCAACGACGACGGCCGCTGCGATGCCCCGCTGCTGCAAGGCGATGACTACCGTTCGGGCGTCTACCAGCTGCATTTCCATGCCGGCGACTATTACCGTGCCCGCGGCGTGCAGCTGGCCGAGCCGGCGTTTCTCGATGTGGTAGTGCTGCGTTTCGGCATCAATGAGCAGCAGGAGCACTACCACGTTCCGCTGCTGATTTCGCCCTACAGCTATTCGACCTATCGCGGTAGCTGAGCTCTGCCGGCCCTTTGGTGCTTTGCAGCCCGCTTAGTGCGGGCTTTTTTGTGGCCGGAGGGTGCGAGCGTGGCGTCAGGCAGCAGGGCGCTGAAGTCGTGGGCTGGGTAAACCCGGCGAATGCTATTCGTCTTGCCTCTGCGCTGGGTTTGCGGCCTTTGGCCTCGCCCAGCCGATTGCGCGTTGTGTTGGCACAATGCAAAAGCCCCGGTATCGCTACCGGGGCTTGGTGGGCGCAGCCTGACCTCAGAGGAAGGCGAACTTGGCGATGAAGATCACGCACAGCACGTAGAGGCTGACAGACACCTTGTCGCGCTGGCCGGTCAGCAGCTTGAGCGTGGCGTAGGTGAGGAAGCCCAGGGCAATACCGTTGGCGATGGAGAAGGTCAGCGGCATCATCACCACGGTGACAATGGCCGGAATGGTGTCGGTATGGTCCTTCCAGTCGATATGGGCCATGCCGCTCATCATCAGCATGGCGACGTAGATCAGCGCGCCAGCGGTGGCATACGCGGGAATCATGCCGGCCAGTGGGGCGAAGAACATGGCTGCCAGAAACAGCAGCCCGACCACGATGGCGGTCAGGCCGGTGCGGCCGCCGGCGGCGACGCCCGAGGCGCTCTCCACGTAGCTGGTGACCGGCGGGCAGCCGACCATGGAGCCGATCACGCTGGACGTACTGTCTGCCTTCAGGGCGCGGGACAGGTTCTGGATCTTGCCGTCTTCATCGACCAGGTGCGCGCGGTGGGCAACGCCCATCAGGGTGCCGGCGGTGTCGAACATGTTGACGAAGAGGAAGGCCAGAATGACGCTGATCATGCCCACATTCAGCGCGCCGGCGATGTCCATGGCGAGGAAGGTCGGCGCCAGGCTCGGTGGCATGGAGACCAGGCCGTTGTATTCCACCAGGCCGAACATCCAGCCAATGGCGGTGACGGCCAGCATGCTGAACAGGATCGCGCCGAACACGTTGCGGTGACTGAGCACGGCGATGAGCAGGAAACAGATGGCGGCGAGCAGGGCGGACGGTTCGCCGAACGAACCCATGGTCAGCAGCGTGGCCGGACTGTCGACGACGATACCGGCGGTCTTCAGGCCGATCAGGCCGAGAAACAGGCCGACCCCGGCACCCATGGCAAAGCGCAGGCTCATGGGGATGCTGTTGAGCAGCCACTCGCGGATCTTCGACAGGCTCATGATCATGAACAGGATGCCGGAGAGGAACACGGCGCCCAGGGCGACCTGCCAGCTGTAGCCCATTTCGCCGACCACCGTATAGGTGAAGAAGGCATTCAGGCCCATGCCGGGCGCCAGGCCGACCGGCCAGTTGGCATACAGCCCCATGAGGAAGCAGCCCAGTGCGGCACCCAGGCAGGTGGCAACGAACGCGGCGCCATGATCGACACCGGCGGTGGCCATGATGTTGGGGTTGACGAAGATGATGTAGGCCATGGTGACGAAGGTCGTCAGGCCGGCAATCATCTCGGTCTTGATCGTGGTGCGATGTTCGGTGAGCTTGAACAGGCGCTCCAGCAGCCCTCGTCCCGATGAATATTCCGCAAGCGGTCGTTGTTCTTGTTGTTTAGCGCTTTCCACAGCAGGTACCTCTCAGATGTTGTTGTGAGTCGTTCGTCCGGCTGGTTGACCTGAATCCCTTGCGCGGCGAGTCGACTTGAGGTGCTTTGCCTCACGGGGCTGTGCCTGTTCCTGACTTTTAAGTCAGAAAGTGTGCGATTGGATTATCTTTTTGTGTACAAAAAAGTCAATTGATGTTTTCAAATATGCTCAGGAAAAAGCCGGGGAAAGCGTTCTAAGGATTTTTCTGGGCTGCTCATGATCGATGCAGGCCGCACGGCGCTTGGGGTGCATGGATATGGCGGATATTTTGTGTACAATGCCCGCAATCAAGCGCCTGCGTGATCAGAGACTGGCCAACAGCCCTCGCTTCGTCGTAGTGTCGCGTCAACGAGAGCCCCTATTCCTACGTGAGCCACATGAACGAAGCCGTGCAATCTCTGAGCAAGACTCCGCGTGCCACCAAGGCCGTCCGTGCGGGTACCCAGGACGAAGTGGTTTATGCACACATCTTCGAGGCCATCCTCGAGCAGCGCCTGGCGCCAGGCACCAAGCTGAGTGAAGAAGCGCTTGGTGAAATCTTCGGCGTGAGTCGCACCATCATTCGTCGCGCCCTGTCGCGTCTGGCCCACGAAGGCGTGGTATCGCTGCGTCCCAACCGCGGCGCCGTGGTCGCCAGCCCCGGCGCTGACGAAGCCCGCCAGATCTTCTACGCGCGGCGCATGATCGAGCGCGCCATTACCGAGCTGGCCTGCGCCCATGCCACACCGGCGCAGATCGCCGGCCTGCGCCAGATGGTACAGGAGGAGCGTGCCTGCTTCGCCCGTGGCGACCGGGCCAAGGGCATTCGCCTGTCGGGTGAGTTCCACCTCAAGCTGGCCGAAGCCGGTGGCAACCAGACCCTGGTTGGCTTCCTGCGCAGCCTGGTATCGCAGACCTCGCTGATTATCGCGCTGTACGAAAGCAGCAGCCGTACCCATTGCTCGGATGACGAGCACGACCAGGTCATCGATGCGATCGAGGCGCGTGACGTGGAGCGCGCGGTGGGCCTGATGATGCGCCACATGGACAGTGTCGACGCCAAGCTCAATCTGGAAGACGACAGCGCCACCGATGACCTGCACGCGGTGTTCTCGCACCTGCTGCAGGATAAGAAGAAGTCCGGGCGCGTGCCGCGCAGCGCCTGACCTCAGTTGAAATGAATAAGGCCCCGCAGTGCGGGGCCTTTTTGTTTCTGCTGTTCGACCGCGGCTCGGGACGGGTTTTGTGGGAGCGGCTTTAGCCGCGATGGTCGGTCGCTGCCGTGTCGCTCGCTTCGCGGCTGAAGCCGCTCCCACAGATACTCAGTCGTAGCCCGGATGTAATCCGGGAATGGGGTTGCCTGTTCCCCGGATTGTATCCGGCTACTCGGGTTAGCTTTCGCGCTGGTGCACCGAACGGCCGGCGGCGAAGGTTTCCTTCACGGTGCGGTCGTCGCCGAGGATGGTCAGGGCGAACAGGCGCTCCTCCAGGCTGCGGGCCTGCTGCATGCGGAAGTCGATCAGCGGCGTGGCCTTGTAGTCGAGCACGATGAAGTCGGCGTCCTTGCCGGCTGCGAAGTTGCCGATGTGCTGGTCGAGGTAGAGCGAGCGGGCGCCGCCCAGGGTTGCCAGGTACAGCGACTTGAACGGGCTGAGCTTCTTGCCCTGCAGCTGCATGATCTTGTACGCCTCGTTGAGCGACTGCAGCTGACTGAAGCTGGTGCCGCCACCCACGTCGGTGCCCAGGCCGACGCGTACGCCGTGCCGCTCCATCTTCTCTAGGTCGAACAGGCCGCTGCCGAGGAACAGATTGGAGGTCGGGCAGAAGGACAGAGCCGAACCGGTCTCGGCCAGGCGCTTGCATTCGTCGTCGCACAGGTGCACGCCGTGGGCGAAGACCGCGCGCGGGCCGGTCAGCTTGTGGTGGTCGTAGACGTCCAGGTAACCCGTGCGCTCGGGGAACAGCTCCTTGACCCAGGCGATCTCGGCCTTGTTCTCAGAGAGGTGGGTGTGCATGTACAGGTCGGGATACTCGCCGAACAGCTGGCCGGCCAGCTCCAGTTGCGCGTCAGTGCTGGTCGGGGCGAAACGCGGAGTGACCGCGTAGTGCAGGCGGCCCTTGCCGTGCCAGCGCTCGATCAGCTCCTTGCTGTCGGCGTAGCCGCTTTCCGGAGTGTCGGTAAGGAAATCCGGGGCGTGGCGGTCCATCAGCACCTTGCCGGCGATCATGCGCAGGTTCAGCGCCTCGGCAGCCTCGAAGAAGGCGTCGACCGATTGCTTGTGCACGGTGCCGAACACCAGGGCGGTGGTGGTGCCGTTGCGCAGCAGTTCCTTGAGGAAGATGCCGGCCACGTCGGCGGCATGGGCCTTGTCGGCGAAGGCGCCTTCGGCGGGGAAGGTGTAGGTGTTCAGCCAGTCCAGCAACTGTTCGCCATAGGCACCGATGATGCCGGTCTGCGGGTAGTGGATGTGGGTGTCGATGAAGCCCGGGGTGAGCAGGGCGTCGCGATACTCGCGCACCTCCACGCCGCTCAGCTTAGGCAGCAGCGCGTCGGCGGGGCCGACTTCGAGCACACGACCGTCCTCGACCAGCAGGATGCCGTCCTCGAAATACTGGTAGGACGCTTCAATGCCGACCTCGGCCGGGTCGGCGAGGCTGTGCAGGATGGCGGAGCGGTAGGCGGTTTTCTTGCTCATGACGAATCTCGACAGGGCGGCCGCAAGCGGCCGGCGGAATCAGGAATGTGGGTGGGCGCGGCGCGAGTCGGGCAACAGGCGGCTGACGCTGGAGGCACCCTTGCGGGTGTCCTGGCCGAAATGGGCGTTGTACTGGGCGACGATCTCGCCGGCGATGGAAATGGCGATCTCCGCCGGCAGCTTGCCTTTGACTTCCGGCAAACCCATCGGGCAGCGCATGCGCTGCATCTGCTCGGCGGAAAAGCCCCGCTCGCGCAGGCGGTGCTCGAACTTCACGCGTTTGGTCTTCGAGCCGATCAGGCCGTAGTAGGCGAAGTCGTTCCGCGCCAGGATGGCCTGGGTCAGCTCCAGGTCGAGCTGGTGGTTGTGGGTCATGACGATGAAGTAGCTGCCGGCGGGCATCTCGTCGACCTCGTCGACGACCTCGTCGCTGAGCACCTTTTCCACGTTGGACGGGATGTAGTCCGGAAACTCGGCGTCACGCGAATCGATCCAGCGCACCTTCAGCGGCAGGCTGGCGAGGAGCGGAATCAGTGCACGGCCAACGTGACCGGCGCCGAACAGGGCGATATGACCCTGCGGCTGGCCCATCGGCTCGAACAGCAATACAGTGGCGCCGCCGCAGCACTGGCCGAGGCTGGCGCCGAGGCTGAAGCGCTCCAGGCGGGTCTGCTGGGTGCGGCTGGTGAGCATCTCGCGGGCCAGCTCCATGGCCTTGTATTCCAGATGGCCACCGCCGATGGTCTCGAAGATACGGGTGGCAGTGACCACCATCTTCGAGCCGGAATTGCGCGGCGTGGAGCCTTGCTCCTCGATGATGGTCACCAGCACACAGGGTTCACCCTGTTGCTGCAATTCGGCGAGGGCGCTGATCCAGCTCATTTGCTCAGCCTCCAGCTTGGCGAGGTCTGCCCCGGGCGCGGCAGGCGCCAGTTGCTCGGGGAGGGTTCCAGCAGCGGCACCGGCAGCGGTGGTTGCGGTTGATGCTTGCCTTCGGTGTGTTTTGTCATTGTTCTACACCTCTCGGGTAGAGGATGGCGGCCCGGACGAGCGTACACCCGGGCCGCCATGCCTCAGGCAGGTTCGGCGCTGCTGGCCAGAGCCGCCTGGGCCGGTTGCTTGAGCTTGCGCAGCTGCTCGACCCCCCAGAGCACCCGCTCCGGGGTGGCGGGCGCGTCGATCTTGGGCTGCACCTTGTAGTCGGCCAGGCTGGCCACGGCGTCCTTGATCGCGCAGAAGGCGGCAATGCCGAGCATGAACGGCGGCTCGCCCACGGCCTTGGAGTGGAACACGGTCTGCTCCGGGTTCTTGCGGTTCTCCACCAGCTTCACGCGCAGGTCGATGGGCATGTCGGCGATGGCCGGGATCTTGTAGCTGGCCGGGCCGTTGGTCATCAGCTTGCCCTTGGCGTTCCACACCAGCTCCTCGGTGGTCAGCCAGCCCATACCCTGGACGAAGGCGCCTTCGACCTGGCCGATGTCGATGGCCGGGTTCAGCGAGTCGCCCACGTCATGCAGGATGTCGGTGCGCAGCATCTTGTATTCGCCGGTCAGGGTATCGACCAGTACTTCGCAGCAGGCCACGCCGTAGGCGAAGTAGTAGAAGGGCCGGCCGCGCGCTTGGTCCCGGTTATAGAAAATCTTCGGCGTGCGGTAGAAGCCGGTGGACGACAGCGACACCTGGCCGAAGTAGGCCTTCTGGATCAGCTCCTCGAACGACAGGAAGTGGTCGCGTACGCGCACCTGGCTGTTGCGGAACTCGACGTCTTCCGGGGTGACCTTGTACTCGTGCACCAGGAAGTCGACCAGACGCTGCTTGATGGTCTCGGCGGCATTCTTCGCCGCCATGCCGTTGAGGTCGGCGCCGCTGGATGCCGCAGTCGGCGAGGTATTCGGCACCTTGTCGGTGTTGGTGGCGGTGATCTGGATGCGCTCGATCTCGACCTGGAACACCTCGGCCACCACCTGGGCGACCTTGGTGTTGAGGCCCTGGCCCATCTCGGTACCGCCGTGGTTCAGATGAATCGAACCGTCTGTATAGATGTGGATCAGCGCACCGGCCTGGTTGAGGAAAGTGGCGGTGAAGCTGATGCCGAATTTCACCGGGGTCATCGCCAGGCCCTTCTTCAGCACGGGGCTCTTGGCGTTGAACGCGCGGATTTCCTCGCGGCGCTTGGCATAGTCGCTACTCTCCTCCAGCTCGGCGGTCATCTCGTGGATGACGTTGTGCTCGACCGTCTGGTGGTAGTGGGTGACGTTGCGGTCTTCCTTGCCGTAGTAGTTGTGCTTGCGCACCTCCAGCGGGTCCTTGCCCAGATGGCGGGCGACGGCGTCCATCACTTCCTCGATGGCGACCATGCCCTGCGGGCCGCCGAAGCCGCGGTAGGCGGTGTTGGAGGCGAGGTTGGTCTTGCAGCGATGGCCGTTGATGGTGGCGTTGCCGAGGAAGTAGGCGTTGTCCGAGTGGAACATGGCGCGGTCGACGATGGAGCCGGACAGGTCCGGCGAGTAGCCGCAGTTGCCGGCCAGTTCCATCTGGATGCCGCTGAGCAGGCCGTCATCGTCGAAGCCCACTTCGTACTCGACGTAGAAGGGGTGGCGCTTGCCGGTCATGGTCATGTCTTCCATGCGTGGCAGGCGCATCTTGGTCGGGCGCTTGGTCAGGTGGGCGATCACCGCGCACAGGCAGGCCGGGGCGGCGGCCTGGGTTTCCTTGCCGCCGAAACCGCCACCCATGCGGCGCATGTCGACGACGATCTTGTGCATCGGCACGCCGAGCACTTCGGCGACCAGCTTCTGCACCTCGGTGGGGTTCTGCGTCGAGGTGTAGACGATCATGCCGCCGTCCTCGGTGGGCATCACCGAGGAAATCTGCGTCTCCAGGTAGAAGTGCTCCTGGCCGCCGATATGCAGGGTGCCTTTGATGCGGTGCTTGGCGCGTGCCAGCGCGGCGTCCGAGTCACCGATCTTGTGCTGATGGCTGTCGAGCACGAAGTGTTTCTTGCGCAGGGCGTCGACCACGTCGAGCACCGGTTCCAGATCCTCGTACTCGACGATGGCGGCCATGGCCGCCTTGCGCGCGGTTTCCAGGCTGTCGGCGGCAACCGCCAACACGACTTGGCCGAGGTACTCGACCTTGCCGTCGGCCAGCAGCGGATCACCGGCGACTACCGGGCCGATGTCCAGCTGGCCGGGTACGTCCTTGGCGGTGATGGCAATGGCCACGCCAGGGAATTCATAGCAGGGGCTGACATCCAGCTTGGTGATGCGCGCATGGGCACGCTCGCTCATGCGGGCGTAGACGTGCAGCTGGTTGGGAAACTCCAGACGGTCGTCGATATAAACGGCTTCGCCACTGACGTGCTTGTCCGCGCTCTCGTGCTTGACCCCGCGGCCAACGCCGGTGGTGATGCCGGCGCGGAACAGTTCGGCCAGCTCTGCCTGGGACTTGGAGACGTGATGGTTAGACATAGGCGGTCACCCGGGTTTCCACTTCAGGGGATTGCAATTCGAGGAAGAAACGGCGCAGCAGGTTCTGCGCGGTCAACAGGCGGTATTCCTTGCTGGCGCGGAAGTCCGACAGCGGCGTGAAGTCCTCGGCCAGGGCCTCGCAGGCGCGCTCGATGCAGCCCGGATACCAGGCCGCGCCGATCAGCGATTGCTCGCAGGCCGTGGCGCGCTTGGGAATGCCGGCCATGCCGCCGAAGGCGATGCGCGCGTCGCGCACCACACCGTCGGTGACGGTCAGGTTGATGGCGGCGCACACGGCGGAAATGTCGTCGTCCAGGCGCTTGGACACCTTGTAGGCGCGGAACGCCTGGTAGGCTTTGGCCCGCGGCACGATGATGCGCTCGATAAATTCACCCTCCTGGCGGGCGGTGACCTTGTAGTCGATGAAGAACTCGTCCAGCGGCAGGGTGCGGGTCTGGTTGCCCTTGCGCAGCACGATGCTGGCGCCGAGGGCGATCAGCAGGGGCGGGGCGTCGCCGATCGGCGAGGCGTTGCCGATGTTGCCACCCAGGGTGCCCTGGTTGCGGATCTGCAGCGAAGCGAAGCGGTGCAGCAGCTCGCCGAAGTCAGGGTATTCGCGCGACAGCACGCCGTAGCAGTCCGACAGCGGAGTCGCTGCGCCAATCTCGATTACGTCCGGCTTCACCTCGATGCGTTTCATCTCGGCGACATGGCCGACATAGATCATCACCGGCAATTCGCGGTGGAACTGGGTGACTTCCAGGGCCAGGTCGGTGCCGCCGGCGAGCAGGCGCGCCTGCGGATTGGCGGTATAGATGTCGGCCAGGTCGGCCACGGTCAGCGGCAGCAGGCAGCGCTTGTCGCCGCTATTCAACTCGGCGGTTTCGCGCGGGGCGATGGCCTTGAGCTTGGCCACGGTGTCGGCTTCGGCGGCGTCGAACTGATCCGGCTGACGGTTGCAGCAGGCCTGTTCGGCGGCATCGATGATCGGGCGGTAACCGGTGCAGCGGCACAGGTTGCCGGCCAGGGCTTCCAGGGTCTGGCCCTTGTCGTAACCATCGCTGCCGGACGCGGCCCGGTTCTTCTGTAGCGCAAACAGGCTCATGACGAAGCCGGGGGTGCAGAAGCCGCACTGCGAGCCGTGGCAGTCGACCATGGCCTGCTGCACATCATGCAGCTTGCCCTGGTAGCGCAGGTCTTCGACGGTGATCAGCTGCTTGCCGTGCAGCGAAGAAACGAAGGTCAGGCAGGAGTTGAGGGTGCGATAGCGAATACGTTCGCCCTCCAGTTCCCCAATTACGACGGTGCAGGCGCCACAGTCACCGGAGCCGCAGCCCTCTTTGGTGCCAGGCTTGGCCACATGCTCGCGCAGGTAATTGAGAACGGTGACGTTGGGGTCGAGTTGACGCTCGCAGCGTAACTCGCCGTTGAGTAGGAACTGGATCAAGGCGACCTCCAGGCTTTGTATTTGTTGTCACGAGGCTGTGATGAAGCCAATGTAGATTTTTCTGACTTTTGGGTCAACAAAATTTGACTGAGAGGTCAGCTGGGCGCGCCAAAGGCTCTGTCATGCACCTTGCAGGCCCCTGGATTGGCATGCCAAATGCCTGTGTTAAACTCGCCCGCGCCCGAATTTCCCACTCTAAGAACAGGAACAGCATGAGCTTCCAGGCCCCGCAGTGCCTCCGTGAACGACGCATGCCAGGAGTGGATGCATAAGATGCGCCTGAAATGCATCAAGCTGGCCGGCTTCAAGTCCTTCGTCGACCCGACCACCGTCAGTTTTCCCAGCAATATGGCGGCCGTGGTCGGCCCAAACGGCTGCGGCAAATCCAACATCATCGACGCCGTTCGCTGGGTGATGGGCGAGAGTTCGGCGAAGAACCTCCGTGGCGAGTCGATGACCGACGTCATCTTCAATGGCTCCAACACGCGCAAGCCGGTCACCCAGGCCAGCATCGAGCTGATATTCGACAACAGCGACAACTCGCTGGTGGGCGAATACGCAGCCTTCGCCGAGATTTCCATTCGCCGCCGGGTGACCCGCGACGGGCAGAACACCTATTTCCTCAACGGCACCAAGTGCCGCCGCCGCGATATCACCGACATCTTCCTCGGCACTGGCCTGGGGCCGCGCAGCTACTCGATCATCGAGCAGGGCATGATCAGCAAGCTGATCGAGGCCAAGCCGGAAGACCTGCGCAACTTCATCGAGGAAGCCGCCGGTATCTCCAAGTACAAGGAGCGCCGCCGCGAGACCGAGAGCCGCATCCGCCGCACCCAGGAGAATCTGGCACGCCTGACTGACCTGCGCGAGGAACTGGAGCGCCAGCTCGAACGCCTGCACCGCCAGGCCCAGGCCGCCGAGAAGTACCAGGAATACAAGGCAGAAGAGCGTCAGCTCAAGGCGCAGCTGTCGGCGCTCAAGTGGCAGGCGCTGAACGAGCAGGCCGGCGCCCGCGAAAAGGTGATTGGTGATCAGGAGGTGGCCTTCGAGGCCCTGGTGGCCGAGCAGCGCAGCGCTGACGCCAGCATCGAGCGCCTGCGTGATGGGCACCATGAACTGTCCGAACGCTTCAATCAGGTGCAGGGCCGCTTCTATTCGGTCGGTGGCGACATCGCCCGCGTCGAGCAGAGCATCCAGCACGGTCAGCAGCGCCTGCGCCAGTTGCAGGACGACCTCAACGAAGCCGAGCGTGCGCGCCTGGAAACCGAGTCACACCTGGGCCACGACCGCACCCTGCTGGCGACCCTGGCCGAAGAGCTGGCCATGCTCGAACCCGAGCAGGACCTGACCAGCGCCGCCGCCGAGGAATCCGCCGCGACGCTGGAAGAGGCCGAAAGCGCCATGCACGGTTGGCAGGAGCAGTGGGAGAGCTTCAACCAGCGCAGCGCCGAACCGCGTCGCCAGGCCGAGGTGCAGCAGTCGCGCATCGCCCAGCTGGAGCAGAGCCTGGAACGGCTGGTCGAGCGCCAGCGCCGTCTTGCCGACGAGCTGGCGCAGTTATCCGCCGATCCCGAAGACGCCGCCATTCTGGAACTCTCCGAACAACTGGCTGCCAGCGAGATGCAGTTGGAAGAAATGCACGCCGCCGAAGAGAGCCAGGCTGAGCGTCTGGAACAGCTACGCGGCGAGCTGCAGCAGGCCACCCAGGCCCAGCAGCAGGCTCAGGGTGAGCTGCAGCGCCTGAACGGTCGCATCGCCTCGCTGGAGGCGCTGCAGCAGGCCGCGCTGAACCCGGGCAAGGGCGCCGCCGAATGGCTGCGCGAGCAGCAACTGAACAACCGTCCGCGCCTGGCCGAGGGGCTGCGCGTGGACAGCGGCTGGGAGCTGGCGGTGGAAACGGTGCTGGGTGCCGATCTGCAGGCCGTGCTGCTGGACGACTTCAATGGCCTGGATCTGGGCGGCTTCGACCAGGGCGAACTTCGCCTGATCAGCCAGCAGAGCGGTGGTGCGCGCATCGCCGGCAGCCTGCTGGACAAGGTCGAGGCGAACATCGACCTGGCGCCCTGGCTGGGCAAGGTACGCCCGGTGGAGAGCCTGGATCAGGCCCTGGCCCAGCGTCTGCAGCTTAGCGATGGCGAGAGCCTGATCAGCCGCGACGGCTACTGGGTCGGTCGGCATTTCCTTCGCGTGCGCCGCGCCAGTGAGGCAGAAAGCGGTGTGTTGGCTCGCGGCCAGGAGTTGGAGCGCCTGCAAGGCGAGCGCGATGAGCGCGAGGCGGCGCTGGCCAATCTGGACGAGCGTCTGCAGAGCCTGCAGGCCGCTCAGCGCCAACAGGAAGAGGCGCGCGAGCAGCAGCGCCGCCAGGTGCAGGACGAATCACGGCGCCTGGGCGAGATCAAGGCGCAGCTCTCCGCCGGCCAGGCCAAGGCCGAGCAGCTGGCCCTGCGCCGCCGCCGTCTCGAAGAGGAGCAGGGCGAGGCCGCCGAACAGCGCGAGCTGGAGCAGGAGCAACTGGGCGAGTCGCGTCTGATCCTGCAGGAGGCGCTGGAGGCCATGGCGCTCGACACCGAGCAGCGCGAGCAGTTGCTGGCCAGCCGCGACCAGCTGCGCGAGCGCCTCGACCGGGTGCGCCAGGAAGCGCGCCAGCACAAGGACCATGCCCACCAGCTGGCCGTGCGCCTGGGTTCGATCAAGGCCCAGCACGAGTCGACCCGCCAGGCGCTGGAGCGTCTGGAAATGCAGTTTGAGCGCGCTATTGAACGACGCGAACAGCTCTCGCTCAATCTGGAGGAGGGCGCAGCGCCGCTGGAAGAGCTGCGCATGAAGCTGGAGGAGCTGCTGGAGCGGCGCATGGGTGTGGAGGACGAGCTCAAGCTCGCCCGCCTGGCACTGGAAGACGCCGACCGCGAGCTGCGTGACGCCGAGAAGCGCCGCAGCCAGGCCGAGCAGCAGTCGCAGCTGCTGCGTGGCCAGCTGGAGCAGCAGCGTATGGAATGGCAGGGGCTGAGCATTCGCCGCAAAGCCTTGCAGGATCAGCTGCTGGAGGAGGGCTACGATCTGCATGGCGTGCTCGCCACCTTGCCGACCGAGGCCAGCGAGGCAGCCTGGGAGCAGCAACTGGAGCAGCTCGCCGGGCGCATTCAGCGGCTGGGGGCGATCAACCTCGCGGCGATCGACGAATACCAGCAGCAGTCCGAGCGCAAACGCTACCTGGATGCCCAGGATGCCGACCTGGTCGAGGCGCTGGATACCCTGGAAAACGTCATCCGCAAGATCGATAAGGAAACCCGCAACCGCTTCAAGGAAACCTTCGACCAGATCAATGCTGGCTTGCAGGCCCTGTTTCCCAAAGTGTTCGGCGGTGGTCACGCCTATCTGGAACTTACCGGCGAAGATCTACTCGATACCGGGGTGGCAATCATGGCGCGGCCGCCGGGCAAGAAGAACAGCACCATCCACCTGCTGTCCGGTGGTGAGAAGGCGCTGACGGCTCTGGCGCTGGTGTTCGCCATCTTCAAGCTCAATCCGGCACCGTTCTGCATGCTCGACGAAGTCGATGCGCCGCTGGATGACGCCAACGTTGGGCGCTACGCACGTCTGGTCAAGGAGATGTCGGAAACCGTGCAGTTCATCTACATCACCCACAACAAGATCGCGATGGAAATGGCCGATCAGTTGATGGGCGTCACGATGCACGAACCGGGTTGCTCGCGACTGGTCGCTGTGGATGTCGAAGAGGCCATGTCGTTGGTGGATGCCTGAAGGCGAGGCATTAAACATGGTGAAATGCCTTGCGGCGGTGCACATTTACCATTCGTCGTGCTAGCTTAGGCCTCACTTTTATTACCTACGAAAAACAGCTGTAGAAACATACAGTTATTGATGTTTAAAAGGGCCTGGAAGCCCTTGTTTCCATTACAAATTCACCGTTCAGGGGCTTGGGAGTTTCATGGAGCTGCGCTATTGGCTGATCGTCATTGGTGTGATCGTTATCGTCGGCATTCTGTTTGATGGCTGGCGCCGCATGCGTGGTGGTAGCGGCAAGCTGAAATTCAAGCTGGATCACAGCTTCACTAATCTGCCGGACGATGATTCCGACCCTGACCTGCTTGGCCCGCCCCGTGTTGTGGATCGCAAGCGCGAGCCGGAATTCAAAGAAGAAGACATGCCCACCATGAGCGCCAGCGAACTCAATCGCCGGCGCAATATTGAAGTGCCCCAGCCTGAGCCTAACCGCAAGCGCCACATCGAACCGCAGCAGGGTGATCTCAACCTGGATGCCGATGAGCCGGTGCCGACCCTGCTGACCCCGGTCGAGGACGAAGAGGAGCCATCCAGCCTCAAGTCGCACAAAGAGCAGGCGCCGGTCGAAGAAGTGCTGGTCATCAATGTGATCGCTCGCGGCGACGAGGGTTTCAAGGGCCCGGCGCTGCTGCAGAACATCCTGGAGAGCGGCCTGCGCTTCGGCGAAATGGACATCTTCCACCGCCACGAGAGCATGGCTGGCAATGGTGAAGTACTGTTCTCCATGGCCAACGGTGTCAAGCCGGGCACCTTTGACCTGGATGACTTTGACCTGTTCTACACCCCGGCGGTGAGCTTCTTCCTCGGCTTGCCAGGCCCGCGTCATCCCAAGCAGGCCTTCGACCTGATGATTGCCGCGGCGCGCAAGCTGGCTCACGAACTCAACGGTGAGCTGAAAGACGACCAGCGTAGTGTGATGACCGCACAAACCATCGAACACTATCGCCAGCGTATCGTCGAGTTCGAGCGCAAGAAGCAGCTCGCCGGCAAGCGCTAAAGATTCCAACACATGTAATCCCAAGAGCAGCCTAGGCTGCTCTTGTCGTTTTTCAGGACACAAGCCCATGACTGACGTCGCCCAGCGCATTCTCCAACTGCGCGCCGAACTGGATGAGCACAACTACCGCTATTACGTGCTCGATGATCCGAGCGTGCCCGACGCGGAGTACGATCGCCTGTTTCGTGAGCTGCAGGCACTGGAAGAGCAGCACCCTGAGCTGATTACCGCCGATTCCCCGACCCAGCGCGTCGGTGGTGAAGCCTTGGGCGCTTTCGGCGAAGTCCGCCATGAGGTGCCCATGCTCAGCCTGGGTAATGCCTTTGAAGAGGATGATCTGCTCGCTTTCGACCGTGGCGTGCAAAATGGTCTTGGGCTGTCGGGCGGTGATCTGTTTGGTGGCGGTGCCGAGGTGGAGTACAGCTGCGAGCCCAAGCTCGATGGCCTGGCTGTAAGCCTGTTATACCGTGATGGTCAGCTGGTGCGCGGTGCTACCCGTGGTGATGGCAGCACGGGCGAGGACATCAGCGCCAACGTGCGTACCATCCGTAATGTGCCGCTCAGGCTCAAGGGCGAGGGCTGGCCGGCCGTACTGGAGGTGCGTGGCGAGGTGTATATGCCCAAGGCCGGTTTCGACGAGCTCAATGCCCGTCAGGCCGAGAGTGGCGGCAAGACCTTCGCCAACCCGCGTAACGCAGCCGCTGGCAGCCTGCGCCAGCTCGATCCGAAGATCACCGCCAGCCGCCCGCTGGAGTTCTGCTGCTACGGCGTGGGCCAGGTGAGCGGTGAGCTGCCGGCAACCCAGGTCAAGATGCTTGAGCAATTGAAAGCCTGGGGCGTGCCGATCAGCCGCGAGCTGAAATTGGCGCGCGGCGTCGAGGCTTGCCTGGCCTATTACCGCGACATTGGCGAGCGGCGCATGGCGTTGCCCTATGACATCGATGGCGTGGTGTTCAAGGTCAACACAATCGAGGATCAGCAACAGCTAGGCTTCCGCGCACGCACCCCGCACTGGGCCATTGCTCACAAATTTCCGGCCCAGGAAGAGCTGACCGAGCTGCTCGATGTGGAATTCCAGGTCGGTCGTACGGGAGCGGTGACGCCGGTGGCGCGCTTGAAGCCGGTCAAGGTGGCCGGTGTCACCGTGTCCAACGCGACCCTGCACAACATGGATGAAGTGGCGCGTCTGGGACTGATGATCGGCGATACCGTGATTATCCGCCGCGCCGGCGATGTCATCCCGCAGGTGATGCAGGTGGTGCCCGAGCGCCGTCCGGCCGATGCCCGCCCGGTGCAGATTCCCGAATGCTGCCCGGTGTGTGGCTCGGCAGTGGAGCGTACCCAGCTGATCAAGCGCGGCAAGGGCAAGGAAACCACCAGTGAGGGCTCGGTTTATCGTTGCGTTGGCCGCCTGGCCTGCGCCGCCCAGCTCAAGCAGGCGATCATCCACTTCGCTTCCCGACGCGCGCTGGATATCGAGGGCCTGGGCGACAAGATCGTCGAACAACTGGTCGACACTGGCCTGGTTGCTTCTCCGGCCGATCTGTTCACCCTGACCTACGAGCAGGTGGTGACGTTGGAAGGCTTCGCCGACCTGTCCACGCGTAACCTGTTGGCGGCGATCAAGGACAGCGCCAAACCCACGCTGGCCCGCTTTATCTATGCGCTGGGCATTCCCGATGTGGGCGAGGAAACCGCCAAGCTGTTGGCCCGTGCCCTCGGTTCGCTGGCGCGTATCCGCCAGGCGTTGCCGGAAGTGCTGACCTACCTGCCGGATGTGGGGCTGGAAGTGGCCCATGAGATCCACAACTTCTTCGGTGATGCGCACAACCTCAAGGTCATCGACGCGCTGCTGGCGCGTGGTGTCGAGTTGCAGGAAGAGGGCGACCTCAACCCTGAGTTCTCCGCCTGTGCGACGCTGCCGGGCTTTATCGACAAGCTCAATATCCCCTTCATCGCCGCGACCGGGGCGGAAAAGCTGGCCGCCAAATTCGGCAGCCTGGAGGGGGTGATCAAGGCCGACTGGCTGGATCTACGCCAGGTTGAGCGCCTCAATGAGAAAGCGGCCAAGTCCCTGCGCGACTACTTCGACATTCCGGCCAATGCCGAGCGTGCGGCCCTGATCGAGGCCCAGTTGCGCGAGTTCGGCATGCACTGGGCAAGCGAGAAGAAGGTGGTGCAGGGCTTGCCGCTGGCGGGCCAGACCTGGGTGCTGACCGGCACGCTGGAAGTGATGAGCCGCGATCAGGCCAAGGAAAAGCTGGAAAGCCTGGGGGCCAAGGTGGCGGGCTCCGTTTCAGCCAAGACCCACTGCGTGGTGGCCGGCCCAGGTGCGGGCTCGAAACTGGCGAAGGCCAGCGAACTGGGGGTGAGCGTGTTGGACGAGCAACAGTTCCTTGCGGCGTTGGCCGACTACGGCATCGATCCCTAGCCGGCCACAGATTGGCTCAGTTGAGCCCATCGACCAGGGCTTTGGCCGGCACGAGTTTGACCACCTTCTTGGCGGCGATCTGGATGGCTTTGCCGGTCGACGGGTTGCGGCCGGTGCGGGCTGGGCGTTCGCTGACCTTCAGCTTGCCGATGCCGGGCAGATTGATCTCGCCATCGTTCTCCAGCGCGTCGGCGACGATTTCACCGAGTTGATCGAGCAGGGCGCGCACGCTGCTTTTTTGCAGGTCGCAGGCTTCGGCGAGGTCGGAAATGAGTTGATCCTTGGTGATGGCCATAAGGGCTCCAGTCGTGTGGTTTGCCGCGAACGCTACCATAAAGACCGGCCTTGTTCTGCCGCTAAACTGGAAGTGAGCCTGGCAGCCTGATCCAGGCTGCAGTTGCCATCCTCTCCGGTCCCTTAGGTGTCGATGTCCCAAGACTGACTATGCTGATGGCAGAACAATAGCGTTTTACTGCGCGGGAGAAGCTACCATGCTGCGCTTGTTTGCCGATCTGGGTTTTCGCTGGAAGATTGCTCTGCCCATCTTGCTACTGGCCTTATTGCTGGTGCTGATGGGAGGTTTGGGCATGAGTGGTATTCAGCAGGTTGCTGATTCCAGCACCCGTCTTACCAATCGCTACCTGCCCGCGATCAGCGTGTTGCTCAATGCGGATCGCGACCTTTACCAAGCCTTCGTCGCCGAGCGCAGTCTCCTTGGTGAGTCCGCAGGTGAGCATGCTGAGGCCTTACGGGCGTCTCACGCGGAGAATATGCAGCAAGCCTACGACCGCGTGCACAAATACGCCGCAATGCAACCCAGCGCCGAGGCGCTGGCTTTGGTGAAAAGTTTCGATGCCGGATTCGCCCGCTGGAAGGCGACCTCCACCAAGGTTCTGGAGCTTGCCGTCAGTGATCCGGATGCGGCTTCGGCGCTGAGCTTCGGGGAAAGCGAGAGTCAGTTCGAAGCCATGCGCGAGTCGATCGATAAGCTGGGCGAAATGGAGGACAACGAAGCTAATGCCGAAGGCCTCAAGGCTATTGCCCTGGGTGAAGAACTCAGCTGGCAGCAAGGCAGCATTATTGCTGTTGGCCTGTTCATATGCGCCGTGCTGGTGCTGGGCTTCCCGCTACTGGTGACTCGTCCGCTGCACAGCCTGCTCAATCGTATTGAACAGATCGCCGAAGGCGATGGGGATCTTCGTGGCCGCCTGGAGGTGCTATCGCGCGACGAGCTGGGCAAGCTCAGTGATGCTTTCAATCGCTTCCTCGACAAACTGCAACCGTTGATCAAGGAAGTAGGACGAGTAACCGGCGAGGTGGCTGAATCCGCTCAGAGCCTGGCGGGCATGGCTGCGGCCAATGACCGGCTGATCAGTAGCGAACATGCGGCTGTCGATCAGGTCAGTACGGCGGCCACCGAAATGAGTGCCGCTGTCCATGAAGTGGCGCGCAACGCCCAGAATGCGGCGGATGCCGCACGCAATGCGGAAACCCAATCCCGCGAGGGGGCCCAGGTCGTGGGCGCCACCATTCATGCTATACGCCAGTTGGCTCAGGAGGTCGAAAGCGCCTCGGAGACCATTCAAACCCTTGAACAGGAAACAGCCAACATCGGTGCCGTACTGGCCGTGATCAAAGGCATCGCCGAACAAACCAACTTATTGGCACTGAATGCCGCCATCGAGGCGGCGCGTGCGGGTGAGCAGGGCCGAGGCTTTGCTGTCGTGGCCGACGAGGTGCGAGCTCTGGCTGCGCGCACCCAGGATTCGACCAAGGACATTCAGGAAATGATCGAGCGCCTGCAGGTCGGTGTGCAGAATGCTGTCAAGGCCATGCATTCTGGCAGCGCCAGGGCTCGCGACAGCGTTGAGCGTGCCGCGGGCGTCGATGGCGCACTGTCCGCTACCGGAGACTCGGTCGCCCGTATCAATGATATGGCCGCCCAGATCGCCACCGCATGCGAGCAGCAAAGCAGCGTAACCGAGGAAATCGCCCGCAATATCAGCGATATTCGCGACCTTTCCAACGAAGCCGCGGCGACCTCGGAGCAGAGTACCCAGGCCAGCGCGCGTCTTTCCGACCTGTCTCATGGTCTGGCACAACTGGTAGGCCGCTTCCGTGTTTAGCGCCTGGGTGTCAATCACACGAGCTAAGTGCTTGAAGCGGTTGTAACTTTGCTCCCAGTCAGTACAATGGCGCGGCCCGTCGTTTGACGGGCTTCGTTATGGTGGCCCCATCGGTCCCCCCGCAACGATTACCCGTCAACCTGGTCAGGTCCGGAAGGAAGCAGCCATAGCGGGAACGTCGTGTGCCGGGGTGCGGCTGATGGGGCCGCCTCCATTCTGAATCCCTATATTTTCAACACCAGCGTCTTAGCTGCCTTGCGCCTGGGCGGTTTCTGCGGTGTTTGGCACTTTCCGTCGTTCTTTTTGTCGCCAATGGCAGTGGGCCCTTATCGCGGGCTTCCAAAGTGCTGGGCGCTTGCATTTAGTAGCTATGCCGATTGCTCTTGCTGCCCTTGACCAGGCTGGTCGGTGCGAGGCATTGGTTGCATGAGCGAGGTTCAGTGCGGTTTGAGTTCAGACACATAGACCTGACGTAAGCGCAGACTCTCGCCACTTGACTCCAGTTGCATCGCGGCGGCTTTCAATTGCTCCACGAGTTGCGAGTCGCAGGCCTTGGAGCAGGCCAGGTAGAGTTCTGAGCTGGCCATAACAGGGCTCTGGCGCAACTGCTGCCGCTGCGGCGACGATTTGCTCCAGATGTACAGTGCTTCCGGAATTCCGGTAAACCACGCATCTATACGCCCGAGCTCAAGCAGCGTGGCGGGATTCTCGCCCAGCTTGAGCTGGATGATCTGCTCGTCGGTGAAGCCTTCGCGTCGCAGGATCTCTACTTGGGCTGTGCCAAGTCCGACGCCAATGCGCTGGTAACGCTGGCGAGCCTGATCGAAGCTGCGAACAGGCTCGTCGAGGCTAAAGAAGGCTCGCTCCAGTGGCATGAGCGGGACGATCCAGGTGTAGTTGGCCTCGCGATCCGGAGTGCGAGACAGCGGAATGATGAGCTGATTGTGGCCAGTGGCAACGTGCACCTGGGCTCTTGCCCAGGGCTCGTCGATGATGCGCACCGTTCGGCCACTGAGAGCGATTGCGGCGAGCGTGATATCGCCAGCCATGCCGTAGCCTCGGCTGTCGTTGTGTAGCGTCAGCGGGGGCGCGTCGGGCATATGCAAGTTCAGCGGTTCTTCGGCAGCAACGTAGCCGGCAAACAGCAGAGCAACCAGCAGCCAGAGGATGATTTGCATCAGCAGTATCCTGTCCTGGTGTGCCACCCAGTATAGAGGGTGGTGCGGTATTTCTTGCCCGGTTGGGTATGGCTTACTCATTCATGACCGTAGTTCCTTGAGGTCACGATACAGCTCCAATGCTTGTGGGTTGGCCAGGGCGTCGGTGTTTTTCACCGGCTTGCCGTGCACCACGTTGCGCACCGCCAATTCGACGATCTTGCCGCTGATGGTGCGCGGGATATCGGCGACCTGGATGATCTTGGCTGGCACATGGCGGGGGGTGGTATTGGCGCGGATGATCTGGCGGATTTGCGCTTGAAGTTCATCGGTCAGTGCCACGCCGTCACGCAGGCGTACGAACAGCACCACGCGCACGTCGCCTTCCCAGTCCTGGCCGATGGCGATGGATTCCAGCACTTGCTCGACCTTTTCCACCTGGCGGTAGATTTCGGCGGTGCCGATGCGCACCCCGCCGGGGTTGAGCACGGCGTCGGAGCGACCGTGGATGACCAGGCCGCCGTGCCGGGTTTCTTCGGCGTAGTCGCCATGGGCCCAGATGCCGGGGAAGGTGTCGAAGTAGGCGGCGTGGAACTTGGCGCCGTCGTCATCCTTCCAGAAGCCGACGGGCATGGCGGGGAAGTGCCTGGCGCAGACCAGTTCGCCTTTCTCGCCGATCACCGGCTTGCCGGTCTCGTTCCATACCTGCACGTCCATGCCCAGCCCCTTGCACTGCAGTTCACCGCGCCACACTGGCAGCACCGGGTTGCCGAGGGCGAAGCAGGAGACGATGTCGGTGCCGCCGGAGATGGAGGACAGACAGACATCGCTTTTGATGTCGCGGTAGACGTACTCGAAGCTCTCGTGGGCCAGTGGTGAGCCAGTGGAAAGGATGGCCTTCAGGTGACTCAGCTTGTGCGTTTCGCGCGGCCTGGCGCCGGCCTTTTCCAGGGCTGCGATGAACTTGGCGCTGGTGCCGAAGAGGCTGATGCCCTCGGCGTCGATCAGGTCGATCAGGCGTTCGGCCGAGGGATGGAAGGGCGAGCCGTCGAACAACACCAGGGTGGCGCCGAGGGCCAGGCCAGAGACCAGCCAGTTCCACATCATCCAGCCGCAGGTGGTGTAGTAGAACAGGGTGTCGTCGGCGTGCAGGTCGGTGTGCAGGCCGAGTTCCTTGACGTGTTGCAGCAGGGTGCCGCCGACGCTGTGGACGATGCACTTGGGTACGCCGGTGGTGCCACTGGAATAGAGGATGTACAGCGGTTGCTCGAAGGGAACCGGCGTGAACTGCGGTTCCCCGCCAGCCTGGTAGAAGTCGTGCCACAGGCTGATTCGCGCAACGGACTTGTAATCAGTCGGGCTGGCCTCGACGCGGGAGTAGGGCACGATCACCAGCTGCTGCAGGCTGGGCAGGCGTTCGAGAATTTCGTTGAGCTTGGCGGTCAGGTCGAGGTTCTTGCCGGCGTAGCGGTAGCCGGCGGCGGCGATCAGCACCTTGGGTTCGATCTGGCCGAAGCGGTCGATCACGCCCTGGGTGCCGAAGTCCGGTGAACAGCTCGACCAGGTCGCGCCGAGGCTGGCGGTGGCGAGCATGCCGACCACGGTTTGCCAGGTGTTGGGCATAAAGGCGGCCACTCGGTCGCCGACGCCGACGCCGGCAGCCCTGAGGCTGTGCTGCAGGCCGGCGACATGGGCGGCCAGCTCGGCGTAGGAGAGCTGCTCGCGCGAGCCGTCCTCGCCAATGGCAATGAGTGCCGGATGCTCGTCGCGGCGGCGCAGCAGGTGCTCGGCGAAGTTCAGGGTGGCACCGGGGAACCAGTGCGCGCTGGGCATGGCTGCTTCTTCGCGCAGAACCGCTTCGGGCTGCTGGGTAAAACGCACCTCGAAAAAATCGACGATGGCCTGCCAGAACGCCTCGCGTTGTGCCACGCTCCAGGCATGCAGGGCCGGATAGTCGGCCAGTTGCAGGGTGTGGCGCTGGTTGACGAAGCGGCGGAAGGCATCCATGCGGGTGGCGGCGATGCGTTCGGCAGAGGGTGCCCAGAGCGGTTGTTGCATCTCGATTCCTCGATGGTTCTTGTTCGTTCAAGCCAGCCCGGAGGCGGCGGATGGTACAGCCTAAAGTGTTGTCAGGAGGCGGCCATAGCCGCCGGCGTCGGTCGGCCTTGAGCTTCGCCGCTGTGGCGTGGGCGCTACGGTGCAGCGATGGCGGGCGCTGCGCGCTTTACAGCCTGTCAGGAAAAGCTGACAGGGGTATTCCTGCCGTGCGTAGCATGGCCCCTCCCGTAAACAGCACAGGCGGCCGTTACGCCTGTTTGGCCCTGGCCACGCGCGAGCCGTTGGGCTTGCCCAGCACCTCGCAGATGCGTTGGCCGGCTGCTATGAGCTTGTCCATGTGGATGCCGGTTTCGATGCCCAGGCCGCTGAGCAGATAGAGCACGTCCTCGGTGGCGACGTTGCCGGTGGCGCCCTTGGCGTAGGGGCAGCCGCCGAGGCCTGCGACCGAGCTGTCGAACACGGCGATGCCTTCCAGCAGGCTGGCGTAGATATTGGCCAGGGCCTGGCCGTAGGTGTCGTGGAAGTGTCCGGCCAGTTTGTCGCGCGGGATATCGCGGCCGACCACTTCGAACAGCTGGCGGGTCTTGCCGGCGGTGCCGACGCCGATGGTGTCGCCCAGGGAGACTTCGTAGCAGCCCATGGCCAGCAGCTCGCGGGCCACGGCGGCGACCTGCTCGGGCGCGATGTCGCCCTCGTAGGGGCAGCCGAGCACGCAGGAGACATAGCCGCGCACGCTGATGCCGTGGGCCTTGGCCGCTTCCATCACGGGCACGAAACGCTCCAGGCTCTCGGCGATGGAGCAGTTGATGTTCTTCTGCGAGAAGGCCTCGCTGGCGGCGGCGAATACCGCGACTTCCTTCACGCCTGCCTCGACTGCGGCCTCGAAGCCCTTGAGGTTGGGGGTGAGGGCGCCGTAGACCACTCCCGGCTTCTGCTGGATGCCGGCGAAGACTTCGGTGCTGCCGGCCATTTGCGGCACCCACTTGGGCGAGACGAAGCTGCCCACCTCGATATAGCTCAGGCCGGCGGCGCTCAGATCATCGGTCAGGCGCACCTTGTCGGCCACGCTGATCGGCTGTTTCTCGTTCTGCAGGCCGTCGCGCGGGCCGACTTCGACCAGGCGGACGTGTTGCGGCAGGTTCATGCAATCTCTCCATAGGGTGGAAGAGGGCAGTGCATCTTCCAGTCCGTAGGTTGGGTTGAACGTAGTGAAGCCCAACAAAGGCTGTTACAGGCGTAGCGATCATATTGGGCTTCGGCGCGTTGCGCCTCAACCTACGCGGCCCGACCCAACCTACATCAGGGCTCAAGTTCCACAAGCACGGCACCTTCACCTACCATGCCGCCTTTGGTGCTGTTTGTAGGTTGGGCTGAGCGTAGCGAAGCCCAACAGCGCAGTTGCCGGCTGGCTCGTCTGTTGGGCTTCAACGCTGCGCGTTTCAACCCAACCTACGGGCAGGTTTGCTCCAGCTCTACCAGTGCAGCGCCTTCGCCGACCATATCGCCCTCGGCGCAGTACAGCGCCTTGACGGTGCCGGCCTCGGCGGCGCGGATGCTGTGCTCCATCTTCATGGCCTCCAGCACCACTAGGGCGGTGCCGGCCTCCACGGCCTGGCCGGGCTCGACCAGCACGCGCACGATACTGCCGTTCATCGGTGCCGTCAGCCCGCCGTGGTGGGCATGGCTGGCCTCGGCTTCGGCGATCGGGTCGATACGCCGCACTTCATGTAGCTTGCCCTGCCACTCCAGGTAGAGTGCCTCGTCCTGGCGAATGGCCCGATGGGCGCGGCGCAGGCCATCTTGCTCGACCCACAGTTGCTCGCCCTGCAGGCGGCTGTGCAGCGCGCCACGCAGATGCACGGTGCTGCGCTGCTCACCGCAGCGCAGGTGCAGGTCGGTCTCGCTGGCAAGACCCGAGCGCCAGCCGCTGTGGCCGTTCCACGGCGAGTAATAGTCCTCGTGCGTACGGCTGGGCACTTCGCTCTGCAGCCAGGCTTCGCCGGCCAGTTGCCAGAACTCGCTGGGCAGCTCGCCGGCGAACGGCAGCAGTTGCTCCTGGTGGCGGGCGATAAAACCGGTATCCAGCTCGGCGCCGGCGAAGGCCGGATGGGCCAGTACGCGCCGCAGGAAGGGCAGGTTGCTGGCGAAGCCGCCGACGGCGGTTTCGTCGAGCATGGCCAGCAGACGCTGGCGGGCCTGTTCGCGGTCCTCGCCCCAGGCGATCAGCTTGGCCAGCATCGGGTCGTAGAAGGGCGAAATGGTGTCGCCTTCGGCCACGCCGCTGTCGACGCGGCGGCCTTCGCCCGCGGCCGGTTCGCGGTACAGCCTGAGGTCGCCGGAGGCGGGCAGGAAGTCCTGCTCGGTGTCCTCGGCGTACAGGCGCACTTCGATGGCGTGGCCATTGAGCGGCACCTGCTCCTGGGTGATCGGCAGTGCTTCGCCACGGGCGACGCGAATCTGCCAGGCCACCAGGTCGAGGCCGGTGATGGCTTCGGTGACCGGGTGTTCCACCTGCAGGCGGGTGTTCATTTCCATAAAGAAGAACTGGCCGCGGGCGTCCAGCAGGAACTCCACGGTGCCGGCACCGACATAGCCGATGGCCTGGGCGGCCTTGACCGCCGCCTCGCCCATGGCGCGGCGCAGTTCCGGGCTCAGGCCCGGAGCAGGGGCTTCCTCGACCACTTTCTGGTGGCGGCGCTGGATCGAGCAGTCGCGTTCGTTGAGGTACAGGCAGTTGCCGTGGCTGTCGGCGAACACCTGGATCTCCACGTGGCGCGGCTGCAGCACGTACTTCTCCACCAGCATGCGCGAGTCGCCGAAGGCGGACTGGGCTTCGCGCTGGGCAGAGGCCAGGGTCTCGGCCAGATCGGCTTCGCGCTCGACCACCTTCATGCCCTTGCCGCCACCACCAGCGGCGGCCTTGAGCAGCACCGGGTAGCCGATGCGCTCGGCGGCGACCCGGAAGGTCTCGATGTCCTGGGCTTCGCCGTGGTAGCCGGGCACCAGCGGCACACCGGCGTCTTCCATCAGCGCCTTGGCCGCAGACTTGCTGCCCATGGCGTCGATGGCGGTGGCGGGCGGGCCGAGGAACACCAGACCGGCGGCCTCGATGGCGCGGGCGAAGCCGGCGTTCTCGGAGAGGAAGCCGTAGCCCGGGTGAATGGCCTGGGCGCCGCTGGCCTTGGCCGCGGCGATGATCTTGTCGACCAGCAGGTAGCTCTCGGCCGGCTTGGCGCCGCCGAGGTTGATCGCGATATCGGCCTCGCGCACATGGCGCGCATTGGCGTCGATGGCGCTGTGCACGGCCACGGTCTTCAGGCCCTGGGCCTTGGCGGTGCGCATTACCCGGCAGGCGATCTCGCCGCGGTTGGCGACCAGCAGGGTGTCGATGTGCTTGTGGCTCATGCTTGCGGCTCCTGCCAGGCGGGCGTGCGTTTTTCCAGGAAGGCGTTGAGCCCTTCCTGGCCTTCGGGGCTGACACGGATGCGGGCGATGGCGTTCTCGGTGTAGCGGCGCAGGTTGGGGGTGAGTACGCCGCTTCCAACTTCGCGCAGCAGATCCTTGCTGGCCTGCATGGCCTGCGGGCTGTTGAGCAGCAGGTTACCGATCCAGCTCTCGACCTGGTCGTCCAGTTCGGCGCTCGGGTAGGCCTCGGCCAGCAGGCCCAGCTCACGCGCGCGGCTACCGGAGAAACGTTCGGCGGTCAGCGCATAGCGGCGCGCGGCGCGCTCGCCGAGGGCCTGGACCACGAAGGGGCTGATCACCGCCGGGGCCAGGCCGATGCGCACCTCGGACAGCGAGAACAGCGCGTCGTCCGTGCCGATGGCCATATCGCAGCAGCTGACCAGGCCCACCGCGCCGCCGAAGGCCGCACCCTGGACCACGGCCAGGGTCGGGATCTTCAGGGCGTTGAGGTTGTACATCAACTCGGCCAGCTCGCGGGCGTCGTTGAGGTTGGCGTTGTAGTCGAGCTTGGCGCTGGCCTGCATCCAGGCCAGGTCGGCTCCGGCGGAGAAGTGCTTGCCGCGCCCGCGCAGCAGCAGGAAGCGCAGGCTCTTGTCGGCAGCGATGGCGTCGATGGCGAGGATCAGCTCGCGGATCATCTCGGCGTTGAAGGCGTTGTTCTTGTCCGGACGGTTCAGCCACAGGGTGGCGAAGCCGCGCGGGTCTTTTTCCAGCTGTACGGTAGTGAAGTCGGTCATGGCTTACATCCGGAACACGCCGAACTGGGTCGGCTCGATGGGCGCATTGAGGCTGGCGGACAGGGCCAGGCCGAGCACGTCGCGGGTCTGCGCCGGGTCGATCACGCCGTCGTCCCACAGCCGTGCACTGGAGTAGTAGGCGTGGGCCTGCTGTTCGTACTGGGCGACGATGGGCTGCTTGATGCGCATTTCCTCCTCGTCAATGAACGGGTGGCCGGCGCGGGCGGCCTGCTCGCGCTTGACCTGCACCAGCACGCCGGCAGCCTGTTCGGCGCCCATCACACCGATCCGCGCGTTGGGCCACATCCACAGGAAGCGTGGGTCGTAGGCGCGGCCGCACATACCGTAGTTACCGGCGCCGAAGCTGCCGCCGATGATCACGGTGAATTTCGGCACCTTGGCGCAGGCCACGGCGGTGACCAGCTTGGCGCCGTGCTTGGCGATACCGCCTTCCTCGTACTTCTTACCGACCATAAAGCCGGTGATGTTCTGCAGGAACAGCAGCGGGATGCCGCGCTGGCAGGCCAGCTCGATGAAGTGCGCGCCTTTCTGCGCCGCTTCCGCAAACAAAATGCCGTTGTTCGCCAGGATCGCCACCGGGTAGCCATGCACATGGGCAAAGCCGCACACCAGGGTAGTGCCGAACAGCGCCTTGAACTCATCGAATTCGCTGCCGTCGACCACGCGCGAAATCACTTCGCGCACATCGAAGGGCTGCTTGGCATCGGCGGGGATCACTCCGTACAGCTCCTCGGCGGCATGCAGCGGAGCGATCGGTTCACGCGCTTGCAGCTGGCCGAGCTTGCGCCAGTTGAGGTTGGCCACGCTACGGCGGGCCAGGGCCAGGGCGTGTTCGTCGTTCTCGGCGTAATGGTCGGCCACGCCGCTGGTCTTGCAGTGCACATCGGCGCCGCCCAGCTCCTCGGCGGTCACCACTTCACCGGTGGCGGCCTTCACCAGCGGCGGGCCGGCCAGGAAGATGGTGGCTTGGTTGCGCACCATGATGGTCTCGTCGCTCATCGCCGGCACATAGGCGCCGCCGGCGGTGCAGGAGCCCATCACCACGGCGATCTGCGGAATGCCCATCGCGCTCATGTTGGCCTGGTTGAAGAAGATCCGGCCGAAGTGCTCGCGGTCCGGGAACACCTCTTCCTGGCGCGGCAGGTTGGCGCCGCCGGAGTCGACCAGATAGATGCACGGCAGGCGGTTCTGCTGGGCGATGGTCTGCGCGCGCAGGTGCTTTTTCACGGTCAGCGGGTAGTAGCTGCCGCCTTTCACCGTGGCGTCGTTGGCGATGATCATGCACTCGACGCCTTCGACACGGCCGATGCCGGCGACCACGCCGGCGGCCGGCACGTCCTCACCGTAGACCTCGTGGGCGGCCAGCTGGCCGACTTCGAGGAAGGGCGAGCCGATGTCCAGCAGGCGGTTGATGCGCTCACGCGGCAGCAGCTTGCCGCGCGAAGTGTGGCGTTCCTGGGCCTTGGCGCCGCCACCTTCGTGGACGCGGGCGAGCAGGGCGCGCAGGTCGTTCACCTGGTCGAGCATGGCCGCCTGATTGGCGGCGAACTCCGGTGAACGGGTGTTGATCTGGGTATGCAGGATGGCCATGTGGCGCTCCGGGCTACGTTGTTCTATGGCTCCCCTCTCCCGTTCACGGGAGAGGGGTCGGGGGAGAGGGTAGTGCAGGCGACGTAGAGACCCTCTCCCTAGCCCTCTCCCAGCTTTTTGTTATGAAGCATGGGAGAGGGGACTGTCCGTGTTGCTGAGGGCTATTTCGTCTCGTTGAACAGCTCGCGGCCGATCAGCATGCGGCGGATTTCGCTGGTGCCGGCGCCGATCTCGTAGAGCTTGGCGTCGCGCAGCAGGCGGCCGGCCGGGTATTCGTTGGTGTAGCCGTTGCCGCCGAGCAGCTGGATGGTGTCGAGGGCCAGCTTGGTGGCCATCTCGGCGGTGTAGAGGATCACCGCGGCGGCGTCCTTGCGCGATTCCTCGCCGCGGTCGCAGGCCTTGGCCACGTTGTACAGGTAGGACTTGGAGGCGTTCATGCCGGCGTACATGTCGGCCAGCTTGCCCTGCACCAGCTGGAACTCGCCGATCGACTGCTTGAACTGCTGACGCTCGTGTACGTAGGGCAGCACCACGTCCATGCACGCGCTCATGATCCCGGTCGGGCCGCCGGACAGTACGGTACGCTCGTAGTCGAGGCCGCTCATCAGCACGCGCACGCCGGCACCCTCGGCGCCGAGGATGTTTTCTTCCGGCACTTCGCAGTCCTCGAACACCAGCTCGCAGGTGTTGGAGCCGCGCATGCCCAGCTTGTCCAGCTTCTGGTGGCGGGAGAAGCCCTTGAAATCGCGCTCGACGATGAACGCGGTCATGCCGCGCGAACCGGCGTTGATGTCGGTCTTGGCATAGATCACGTAGGTGTTGGCGTCGGGGCCGTTGGTGATCCACATCTTGTTGCCGTTGAGCACGTAGCGGTCGCCGCGCTTCTCGGCGCGCAGCTTCATCGATACCACGTCGGAGCCGGCGTTGGGTTCGCTCATGGCCAGCGCGCCGACGTGCTCGCCGGAGCACAGCTTGGGCAGGTACTTGAGTTTCTGCTCGTGCGTGCCGTTCTTGCGGATCTGGTTGACGCACAGGTTGGAATGCGCACCGTAGGACAGGCCGACCGAGGCCGAGGCGCGGCTGATCTCTTCCATTGCTACCACGTGGGCCAGGTAGCCCATGTTGGTGCCGCCGTATTCCTCTTCCACGGTCATGCCGAGCAGGCCCATGTCGCCGAACTTGCGCCACATGTCCATGGGAAACTCGTTATCGCGGTCGATCTGCGCGGCACGCGGCGCCAGCTCGGCCTGGGCGAACTGGTAGACAGCATCGCGGAGCATGTCGATGGTCTCGCCGAGGCCGAAGTTGAGGGTTGGGTAGCTCATGGTTCCACCTGTGATTATCTTTGTAAGGTTGGTTGGCTAAGTGGTTGTTACGCCTGGGTTTGCTCCAGGGCGGCGAGGCAGCGTTCCTCGGCGGTATCCAGTTCCAGCTGCATCTGCTGGATATCCAGTAATTGCTGATCGAGTTGCGTGCGGCGTTCGCTGATCTTGCGCATGAAGGTCTGCAGCTGAACGCGGTTGTCGCTGGTCGGGTCGTACAGTTCGATCAGCTCCTTGCACTCGGCCAGGGAGAAACCGATGCGCTTGCCGCGCAGGATTAGCTTGAGGGTGGTTCGATCCTTGGCACTGTAGATGCGCTCCTGGCCGCGACGCTCGGGGGCGAGCATGCCTTGCTCCTCGTAGAAGCGTATGGCGCGTGTAGTGATGTCCAGTTCGCGGGCCAGGTCGGAGATGGAGTAGGGGGCGGGCATGGGGGGTCACCGTAGAGTGCTTTACGTTAACGTAAATTACGTTGACGTAAACGTCAACCTGGCGGAACTATGATTTTATGGGAGCGGCCTCAGCCGCAAATGGAATTAGCAAAGGCATCGCGGCTGAAGCCGCTCCCACAGGCAGGTCGTAGGGTGGGTGAAACCCGCGGGCGGTATGACATTGGCGCGGGTTTCACCCGCCCTACGCGCTTCCACAGGCAGAAACAAAGAGCCCCGCGATTGCGGGGCTTTCTATTCAATGGGTTAGCGGATGCTTATGAGGTTTTACTTTCAGTCTCGGCGCGGGTGACCTGCTGGGAAATCTCGATGATTTGCTCACGCATCCAGCGGTTGGCCGGGTCCTGATCGGTACTTTCATGCCAGTACAGGTGGGTCTCCAGGGCCGGTACGTCATTCACTGGCAACGGTACCTGGTGCAGGCCATGGCGGCGGGCGAAGCGCTCGGGCACGGTCATGGCCATGTCGGTGTTCATCAGGATGCTGCTGGCCATCAGGTAGTGTTGCGAGCGTAGGGTGACCTTGCGCTGCAGCCCCATCTTGCCCAGCGACAGGTCAACGTAGCCGAGGCCGCTGCGGCGGCTGGAGATCTGGATATGGGTCAGCGACAGGTATTCGTCCAGGCTCAGCTTGTCCTTGGCCAGCGGATGGCCGGGGCGCATGGCACAGATGTAGCGATCCTCCATCAGCTTGACGTGGCGTACCTGTGGGTCGGTGTTGAGCGGCGCATCCACGGCGAAATCCAGGCGGCCGGCGGCCAGCTCCTTGGTGGTTTCGCGGCGCTTGGCCAGGAAGCTCTCGACCTGCACCATCGGCGCCAGACGCTTGAGCCGCTGGAACAGCGGCGGCAGGATCACCGTCTCGGTGAGGTCGGTCATGCTGATGCGGTAGGTCTTGTTGGCCTGCTGCGGGTTGAACGAACGACTTTCCTGCACGGAAACGCGCAGCAGCTGCAGGGCGTTGCGCACCGGGCCGATGATGTTCTGTGCCATTGGCGTGGGCACCATGCCCTGGGCGGTGCGCACGAACAGCGGGTCGTTGAAGGTCTCGCGCAGGCGCGACAGGGCGTTGGACACCGCCGGCTGGGTGATGCCGACGATCTGTCCGGCGCGGGTCAGATTGGCTTCGGTGTAGATGGCATCGAAGACGATGAAGAGGTTGAGGTCTACCTTGTTCAAGTTCATGGCCAGCTCCGTCGATTCGATGCCAAATCAAGCTTCATCGCATATTGCTTATGAATGTTGATAAGGCAGGAAAATAGCTTAGATAAATCGTGGGTGCTGTTCTAGCATCATTTCCACATCGAAGCCAACCACAAGGTATTCCCATGGATTTCGCTTACTCCCCCAAGGTGCAGGAACTGCGTGAGCGCGTTACGGCGTTCATGGAGGCTTATGTCTATCCGGCCGAAGCCGTGTTCGAAGAGCAGGTCAACGAAGGTGACCGCTGGCAGCCGACCGCGATCATGGAGGAGTTGAAGGCCAAGGCCAAAGCCGAAGGTCTGTGGAACCTGTTCCTGCCGGAGTCCGACTACGGCGCTGGCCTGACCAACATGGAATACGCGCCGCTGGCCGAGATCATGGGCCGCTCGCTGATCGGTGCCGAGCCGTTCAACTGCTCCGCGCCGGACACCGGCAACATGGAAACCCTGGTGCGCTACGCCAGCGAAGCGCAGAAGAAAGAATGGTTGGAGCCGCTGCTCTCCGGCGAAATTCGTTCCGCCTTCGCCATGACCGAGCCAGGCGTGGCTTCGTCCGATGCCACCAACATGCAGGCCAATGCCGTGCGTGACGGTGACGAGTGGGTGATCAATGGCCGCAAGTGGTGGACCTCCGGCGCCTGCGACCCGCGCTGCAAGATCATGATCTTCATGGGCCTGACCAACCCGGACGCGCCGCGCCACCAGCAGCACTCGATGATCCTGGTACCCACCGATACCCCCGGCGTGAAGATTCTCCGCCCGCTGCCGGTGTTCGGCTACGACGATGCCCCGCACGGCCACGCCGAAGTCGTCTTCGAGAACGTCCGCGTGCCCTATGAGAATGTGCTGCTGGGCGAGGGCCGCGGCTTCGAGATCGCCCAGGGTCGCCTCGGCCCAGGCCGTATCCACCACTGCATGCGTTCCATCGGCATGGCCGAGCGTGCGCTGGAGCTGATGTGCAAGCGTGCCGCCAGCCGCACCGCCTTTGGCAAGCCGCTGGCGCGCCTGGGTGGCAACATCGACCACATCGCCAACTCGCGCATCGAGATCAACCAGGCCCGTCTGCTGACCCTCAACGCGGCGTACATGATGGACACCGTGGGCAACAAGATCGCCGCCAGCGAGATTGCCCAGATCAAGGTGGTAGCACCGAACGTCGCGCTCAACGTGATCGACCGTGCCATCCAGATTCACGGCGGCGCCGGCGTCTCCAACGACTTCCCGCTGGCCTACTGGTATGCCATGCAGCGCACCTTGCGCCTGGCCGATGGGCCGGATGAAGTGCACCGTGCAGCCATCGGCAAGTACGAGATCGGCAAGTACGTGCCGCGTGAGGCGATGAAAGCCAGCCGCTGATTCGCGGCTTGAATGCACAAGGCCCGCATCAGCGGGCCTTGTCGTTTCAGCGCTGCTGGTTTGGCTGTGCCTGTTGTTGCAGCCATTCGAAGCGCTGATGCAGCTGGGCGGCGAAGGCGCGCGCGGCCAGTTCCTCGTGAAAACTCAGTTTGCGCCGGCCGAGGCTCACCAGCCATTTGCCGTTGCGCTGCTCGATCCGGACATCAGCTATCACAGGTGGCCTCGCAGGCGGTTGAGTAATCCGTCCGCAGAGGCTAGCTGCTTTGCATAGCCTGGCCAAGCATGCATGGCCAGGTGTACATGCGCGTGTCAGTACACCCAGACCTCAACACGGCGGTTCTTCATGCGGCCTTCGTCACCGCTGTTGGCAGCCACCGGCATCTGTTCGCCCATGCCCGTGATCTCGCGGAATATCACGCCTCCTTTGGAAAGATCCCGGCGTACCGCCATGGCGCGTAGCTTGGACAGCAGCGCGGCGCGTTCGGGATCGTTCTTCGGGTCGCCGAAGCCGACCAGCACGACCTTGTGGCTGAGTTTGTCGTGACGCTTGAGGTAGTCGAGTACGCGCTCGATATCACGCTGCGCCTTGTTGTCGAGGCTGGCGCTGCCTTCCTGGAAGCGGAAATTGACCGACAGCCGCTGAGCCTCATCGGCCAGCTGGCGATAGTCCAGCGGCATCGTTGTATTGGCCTGGACTTTTACCGCCTGCACCGTCTGTGCGATGAAACCGCTCTTCTCGACGATGGCCTGACCAGCAGGGCTGTGGGCGAACTGCACCAACGACTTTACCCACTCGTTGGGTGTGCCGGGCGGATTGTAGAGAAACAGGCGGCGCGACAGCGGGTAGTCCTCGGTCGCGATCAGCGTGGTGCTTGGCGGCATTGGCTGGGAGTTGCCATCGGCGATGGCCAGTGCCTTGCTCTGGCGTACATACGGTAGGCCGATGAAGCCGATACCGCCAGGATCCTGGCTCACCAGGTCGGACAGCTGGTCGCTGGACTCGAAGCGCTTTGCTGTGGGCGCCAGGCTCTTGTCGTGGGCGGCCAGTACCAGTTCCTTGAAAGTGTCGTAGGTGCCGGACTTGTCATCCCGTGCATAGAGCGTGATGGCGCCTGGTGCGCCGCCCAGTTGCGACCAGTCGCGTACTTCGCCGGAAAAGGCCTTGGCCAGTTGTTCAGTGGTCAGTGAAGCCAGTGGGTTCTGCGGATTGACGATAATGGCCAGGCCGTCGATGGCAATGACTTGCTCGGCATCGGCACCCTTCAGATCGCCCAGGCTCTGCAGGGCGGAGGCCTCGCTGTCCTTGATCGGGCGCGAGGAGGCCGCCAGGTCGGCGCTGCCATCCTGCAGGGCGACAAAACCGGTGCCGGAACCGTGGGCGGCGACGCTGACCTGCAGGGTGCGTCCCAGCTGGTCTTCGGCCTGCACCAGCTGCTCGTTCTCGGCGCCGGCGGACACGATGCGGACATTGCTGAAGCCCTGGCTCTGGAACAGGCCGCTGATCAACGCCGGGCCTAGCTTGGCGCCGATGGTGTTGGAGCCCTGGATGCGCATCAGCGTGGTGGGTTCGGCGGCGAACACCGACCAGGGCAGGGCGTAAAAGATGAAACCGAGGATGAGCCAGGTGATGGCCTGGCTCCAGAGAGGGCGATCGCTGACAGGCAGGGCGCACGACATGAAAACAGACACCTTATTCCGTGGGTGAGCTGGTGTGCCGGGGGCACACGTTCAGGTGCGCGCAGAATAAGAACGAATGGTTACGGAAAGATGACGAAGCGCAGCGAGAAGCCCTTGCCAGAGCTGTAGGCGCTTTTCCTTCGAGATTGGTTCAGGCCGTTTCCGTCCTGGCCTGTTCGTCCGAGGCATATTGGTGGATGACAACCCGATTGCGCCCCGATTCCTTGGCCTGGTACAGGGCACGATCGGCGCTCAGCAGCAGCTCGTCGATGTCGGCAGGCGGCTGCAAGGCCACAACTGCACCGATGCTGACAGTGGAGTGTATATGCTGGCCGTCCTCCAGGCTGATCGAGGCATTGGCGTAGTCCGCACGGATGCGCTCGGCAATCGCCTGAACCTCGTTGTGCGAGCAGCCCGGCAGCAGCAGGGCAAATTCCTCTCCTCCCAGGCGAGCCAGGGCGTCTCCGTCGCGCAGGCCTTGACTGGCGAGGCGGGCGAAGGCTTTCAGCACCAGATCACCCGCAGCGTGGCCATGGGTGTCGTTGATGCGCTTGAAATGGTCGATGTCGAACATCAACAGCGCTAGCGGTCGATTGGGGGATAGTTGCCTGGCCTGCTCATAGAAAGCCCAACGATTGAGCAGGCCACTGAGTTGGTCATGCGACGCCATGTACTGCATACGTTGCAGCAACTGGTTGCGCACAGCCATGACGCTGGCCACCGTCAATGGCGCGAAAGCCAACAAGGTGATGCCGAGACGCAAGGAGAGCAGCACGGGGTGTGAGTTCATATCGAACGGCGCTAGCGGAATGCCCACGACAGCCAGCACGACGAGCAAAGTGCTGGTGAAGGCAAACGTCAGCAAGGCCGTGGTGAAAACGCTATAGCTCAATGCACACCACAGCAGCGCCGGAACGGGGAAGGCCAGTGCGCCGGGGCCGCCCACCATCAGGCAGAGCACACCGAATATCACCAGGCTGACAGCAGGCAGGGCATGCAACAGCCGCTGCCTGGGCGTGAGCAGCGTCTGCCTCCGGTCTTTCAGGCGCTCGGGCCAGTCCGGCATGGTCAGCAGCACCGGCAATATCGCGATGTAGTTGACCAGTTCGGTGACGAACCAGAACGTCAGGCCCGAGAAAGGCGTGCCACCAAACAGCAGGGGGTCGATGACTGCGCCAACCAGCCCGGATGCCAGGGAGGCAAGCGTGACCGCCAGCGCCAGGTAGGGCACCGAGAGCGGGCTGCTCAGGTGGCGGTGTTCCGCACTGAGGCGCGACAACAGCAGATAGGCGCTGACGACCCCGGCCATGTTGGCCAGCGTGAGCATCAGGGTCTGGAGGGGCGCACCGCCGGTGATGCTGTCGGCAATCACATAGGCCGCTACGCCACCCAACCAGCCCGCGGGCCGGGCAAGCTGCGGGTAACGCACCAGCAGGCCAAGCAACAAAGCATTGGCGGGCCAGATGGTCGCCAGGTGGCCCAGCGGGCGGGTGGCGATCCCCAGTAGGCAGGCTGTCAGAACCAGCAGGCAGACCAGGCCGGCGATTTTCAGGTCAGATGACCAGGCTTGTCTGCTAGTGGCGCTCTCCAAGATCTACTCCATCTGGCCTGGCCAGTCACTTCACTTCCTGCCAGGAACTGGCTCAGCGCTTAGTCTAGCTCCAACCAGATCGGCGCATGATCGGAGGGTTTCTCCATGCCGCGTAGTTCGTAGTCGATGCCGGCGTCCTTGAAGCGCGCCTGCAGCGGCTGGCTGGCGAGGATCACGTCGATGCGCAGACCGCGCTTGGGCTCGTCCTCGAAGCCGCGGCTGCGGTAGTCGAACCAGCTGAAACGGTCGTTCACCATAGGGTGGAGATGGCGGAAGCTGTCCACCAAGCCCCAGCCCTTGAGGGTGGCCAGCCACTCGCGCTCTTCCGGGAGGAAGCTGCATTTGCCGGTCTTCAGCCAGCGCAGACGGTTGGGCTCGCCGATCCCGATGTCGCAGTCCTCGGGGGAAATGTTGATGTCGCCCATTACCACCAGCGCCTGGCTCGGATCGAAGCGCTCGACCAGCAGCTGCTGCAGGTCGGCATAAAAACGCTGTTTGGCGGGGAACTTGACCGGATGGTCGCGGCTTTCGCCTTGGGGGAAGTAGCCGTTCATCACCGTCACCGGGTTGCCCTGGGCATCGGCGAAGGTGCCATAGATAAAGCGGCGCTGCGCATCCTCTTCGTCACCGGGAAAACCCTTGTGGATTTCCAGCGGCTTCTCCCGCGAGAGCAGGGCGACGCCGTAATGGCCCTTCTGGCCGTGGTAGTGGACGTGGTAGCCAAGGGCCTCGACGTCTGCGATGGGGAACTGCGGGTCGTCGACCTTGGTTTCCTGCAGGCCAATCACATCCGGCTGATGTTTTTCGACCAATGCCTGCAGTTGGTGAGGACGCGCGCGCAGGCCATTGATATTGAAAGAAACGATCTTCATGGGAGGCACCTGCGGCAGATAAAGAGGCGATGCTAGCCCAGCTGAGGAGGTGACGGCCAGCGCCTGGCGAGGGCTGGGAGGCAATGCTAACGTGGCAGTTGACCCGTAAAGCCCTATAAAAAAGAGGTCAGCCTGATGCCTAATCGCACCGCCGAAGTTCGTCTGCTGGACCATGGCTACAGCCGTGAAGCCCGTTCGTTGCTGTATCACGCCTACCGTCATGATCCGACCTTCGCCTATCTGTTCGAGAGCGAACGCCCCGGCTTCGACCAGCGTGTGCGTGCCACCGTGCGCGAGTTGGTGCAGCAGCACTTTGCCGAAGAACTGCCCGCCATTGGCTTGCTGATTGAAGAGCGTCTGGTGGGCATCGCTCTGATCGCGCCGCCGGTACGCCGCCTGGACATCACCGAGAGTTGGGCCTGGCGCCTGCGCATGCTGATGACCACCGGTTTTCGCTGCACCAAACGCTACCTGGAATACCACGACGCGGTGCTGGCCTGTCTGCCGCCAGGCCCCTATCACGTACTGCCACTGCTCGGCGTACACCCGCAGTTTCAGGGCCAGAGCCTGGGAGAACAGTTGCTTACCGCCCTGCATGACTGGTGCGCGGCCGATTCCAGCTCTCAGGGCATCGTGCTGGATACCGGCAACCCGCATTACCTGGCGTTCTATCAGCGCCAGGGCTACGAGGAAATCGGCGAGGTGGCAGTGGGGCCGATCCGCGAACATGTGTTCTTCCATCCCAATCCACAACCTGCGAGGCAGGCCAGCGCCTGAGTAAAACTGGGCATTGCCGTCGCAGCACCGGGCGGTCACACTGGCGGGCATTTCCCCGCTGGGTGCCGTGACCCTGGCATCAACACATAGAAGGAACTCGCAATGGCTCAAGTAACCCTCAAGGGCAATCCGGTAAAAGTCGATGGCCAGCTGCCGCAGGCTGGTCAACAGGCTCCTGCCTTCAGCCTGGTTGCCAACAACCTCTCCGACGTGACCCTGGCCAGCCTGGCCGGCAAGCGCAAAGTGCTGAACATCTTCCCCAGCGTCGATACCCCGACCTGCGCCACCTCGGTGCGCAAGTTCAACGGTGAAGCCGCGGCTCTGGCCAATACCGTCGTGCTGTGCATCTCCGCTGACCTGCCGTTTGCTCAGGCACGGTTCTGCGGCGCCGAAGGCCTGAGCAATGTCGTCAACCTGTCGACCATGCGTGGCGCCGACTTCCTCAAGGCCTATGGCGTGGCCATCGCAGATGGCCCGCTGGCGGGTGTTGCAGCCCGTGCCGTGGTGGTGCTGGACGAGAACGACAAGGTGCTGCACAGCGAGCTGGTCGGTGAAATCGCCGACGAGCCCGACTACGCCGCCGCCCTGGCAGCATTGAAGTAACCGCTCGCGCGGTAGCCAACGGCCTGCCTGGAGCAGGCCGTTGTCGTTTCTAAATTCTCAACTTCTTGTTACGTCAAATAAGGGTAAATAGGCGGTAAAGACCCTTTGCCTGGTTGCTGGGAGTACTTATCGTTCACCCTCCCCAGGAAAGTGATGCCGTACCATGCCTGATACCCGTGTTGCTCCGCGCATTCCCCGTCTCTGGTTGATTCTGCTGGCCCTCGCGCTCGGCGCTGTGCTGTTGTGGTGGCTGCTGTCCGACGACTCCGACGCCGAGACCAAGCAGCCGTATGGTCCCTGGGACGGCCCGGTGCCGGTGCGTCTGACCGAGGCCACCCGTGGCGACTTCAACATCGAACTCAAGGCCCTCGGCACGGTGACCGCGCTGAATACGGTGAACGTGCGCCCGCGGGTGGACGGCCAGCTGCTCAAGGTGCTGTTCGAGGAAGGGCAACAGGTCAAGGCCGGCGACGTGCTGGCGCAGATCGACCCGCGGCCCTACCAGGTGGCGCTGCAGCAGGCCGAAGGCACCCTGGCGCAGAACCTGGCGCAGCTGAAGAATGCCGAGATCGACCTGGCCCGCTATCAGGGGCTGTACGCCGAGGACAGCATCGCCAAGCAGACCCTGGATACCCAGCTGGCGCTGGTCGGCCAGTACCGCGGCACGGTGAAGAGCAATCAGGCGGCGGTGGCTGATGCCCGACTGAACCTCGACTTCACCCAGGTTCGCGCGCCGATTGCCGGGCGCCTCGGCCTGCGCCAGGTGGACGTTGGCAACCTGATCAGCAGCGCCGATACCACACCGCTGGTGGTGATCACCCAGGTCGAGCCGATCGCAGTCAACTTCACCCTGCCGGAAAAGGATCTGCCGCCGGTGCTGGCCAAGGTGCGCGACGGCCAGCAATTGCGGGTGCAGGCCTGGGACCGTAACGAGCGTGAGCTGCTCGGCGAGGGTGTGTTGCACAGCCTGGACAACCAGATCGACGTGGCCACCGGTACCGTCAGGCTCAAGGCGCGCTTCGGCAATGCCGACGAGCGCCTGTTTCCCAATCAGTTCGTCAACGTGCGCCTGCGGGTGGAAACCCTGCAGCAGGCCACGCTGATTCCTTCCGCCGCCGTGCAGTACGGCTCGCGCGGCACCTTCCTGTTCGTGCTCGGCCAGGACGACAAGGTGCAGATCCGCGATATCCAGCTCGGCGCCAGCGATGGTGCCGTGAGCCTGGTGACCGCCGGCATCGAGGAGGGCGAGCGGCTGGTGCTGGAGGGCACCGACAAGCTCAAGGAAGGTAGCGCGGTGCAGGTGATCAGCGAAGAGCCGGGCGCCCCGGCCCAGCCCGAAACCCAGGCTGCACAGAAGCAGGGCGCATGAACACCTCGCGCCTGTTCATCCTGCGCCCGGTTGCCACCACGCTGCTGATGGTGGCGATCTTCTTCACCGGCCTGATTGCCTACCGCCTGCTGCCGGTGTCGGCACTGCCGGAGGTGGATTACCCGACCATTCGCGTGCTGACCCTGTATCCCGGGGCCAGCCCGCAGGTGACCACCAGTTCGGTGACCGCGCCGCTGGAGCGCCAGTTCGGGCAGATGCCGGGGTTGCAGCAGATGTCTTCGTCCAGTTCCGGCGGCGCCTCGGTCATCACCCTGCGTTTCAGCCTGGATGTGGATCTGGAAGTCGCCGAGCAGGAAGTGCAGGCGGCCATCAACGCGGCCAGTAATCTGTTGCCCAGCGACCTGCCGGCGCCGCCGGTGTACAACAAGGTCAACCCGGCGGATACGCCGGTGCTGACCCTGGCGATTCGCTCCGACACGCTACCGCTGACCGAGGTGCATGACCTGATCGACACGCGCATGGCGCAGAAGATCGCCCAGATCAGTGGTGTCGGCCTGGTCAGCCTGGCCGGTGGCCAGCGCCCGGCCGTACGCATCAAGGTCAATCCCGAGGCGCTCGCCAGCCACGGCCTCAACCTGGACGACGTGCGCACGCTGATCACCGCGCAGAACGTCAACCAGCCCAAGGGCAACTTCGACGGCCCGACCCGTGTCTCTCAGTTGGATGCCAACGACCAGCTCAAGTCGGCCGACGAGTACCGCGGCCTGATCCTCAAGTACGAGAACGGTGCGGCCCTGCGCCTACAGGATGTCGCCACGGTGGTCGACGGCGCCGAGAACGAGCGCCTGGCCGCCTGGGCCGATCGCAATGAGACGGTGCTGCTGACCATCCAGCGCCAGCCCGGTGCCAACGTCATCGAGGTGGTCGACCGCATCCAGGCGCTGTTGCCACAGATCACGGCCGGGCTGCCGGCGAGTCTCGAGGTGCAGGTGCTCACCGACCGCACCCAGACCATCCGCGCGGCGGTCAGGGACGTACAGTTCGAGCTGGTCCTGGCCATCGGCCTGGTGGTGCTGGTGACCTTCCTGTTCCTGCGCAAGTTCTCCGCCACCGTGATTCCGTCCATCGCCGTGCCGCTGTCGCTGATCGGCACCTTCGGCGTGATGTACCTGGCCGGCTTCTCGATCAACAACCTGACCCTGATGGCGCTGACCATCGCCACCGGTTTCGTGGTGGACGATGCCATCGTCATGCTGGAAAACATCGCGCGCCACCTGGAGGAGGGCGAGACGCCGCTGAACGCCGCCCTGAAAGGCGCCAAGCAGATCGGTTTCACCCTGATCTCGTTGACCTTCTCGCTGATCGCCGTGCTGATCCCTCTGTTGTTCATGGAAGACGTGGTGGGCCGGCTGTTTCGCGAGTTCGCCATCACCCTGGCTGTGGCCATCCTGATTTCCCTGGTGGTGTCGCTGACCCTGACGCCGATGATGTGCGCGCGCCTGCTCAAGGCCGAGAAGGAAGAGGAACAGGGGCGCTTCTACAAGACAGCGGGCGCCTTTATCGACGGTTTGATCGCGCGCTACGCCGTGGGCCTGACCTGGACCCTGCGCCACCAGGGCCTGACCCTGCTGGTGGCCATCGGCACCCTGGCGTTGACCGTGCTGCTGTACCTCGCGGTGCCCAAGGGCTTCTTCCCGGTGCAGGACACCGGCGTGATCCAGGGCATCTCCGAGGCGCCGCAGTCGATCTCGTTCAAGGCCATGAGCGAACGTCAGCAGCGCCTGGCCGAAGTGATCCTGCGCGACCCGGACGTGGCCAGCCTGTCCTCCTATATCGGCGTGGATGGCGACAACCCGACGCTGAACAGCGGGCGCCTGCTGATCAACCTCAAGCCGCATGCCGAGCGCGACGTGACCGCCAGCGAGGTGATCGAGCGCCTGCGCCCCGAGCTGGCCAAGGTGCCGGGCATCGCCCTGTACCTGCAGCCGGTGCAGGACCTGACCATCGAGGATCGGGTCAGCCGTACCCAGTTCCAGTTCAGCCTGGAGTCACCGGACAGTGAGTTGCTGGAAACCTGGACGCCGAAGCTGATCGCCGCGCTGGGTGAGCGCCCGGAGCTGCAGGACGTGGCCAGTGACCTGCAGAACCGCGGCCTGCAGGTGTTCCTCGATATCGATCGCGACGCCGCGGCGCGTCTGGGCGTGAGCGTCGCGGATATCGATGACGCACTGTACGACGCCTTTGGCCAGCGGCAAATTTCCACCATCTTCACCCAGGCCAGCCAGTACCGCGTGGTGCTGGAAAGCGCCGGTGCCGGTGAGATCGGGCCCGCTGCGCTGCGCCGTATCCATGTCGCCACCCGCAGCGGCGAGCAGGTGCCGCTGGTCTCGCTGGCGCGCATCGAAGAGCGTCCGGCCACGCTGCTGGTCAACCACATCGGCCAGTTCCCGGCGGTCACCGTGTCGTTCAACCTGGCGCCCGGCGTGTCCCTGGGCGAGGCCGTGGCGGTGATCGAACAGGTGCAGCGCGACATCGGTCTGCCGGTGGCCATCCAGAGCCACTTCCAGGGCGCGGCCGAAGCCTTCCGCGCGTCGCTGAGTTCGACCCTGCTGCTGATCCTGGCGGCCATCGTCACCATGTACATCGTGCTGGGCGTGCTCTACGAGAGCTATATCCACCCGATCACGATTCTCTCGACGCTGCCCTCGGCTGGCGTGGGGGCGCTGCTGGCGCTGCTGCTGACCGGTAACGACCTGGGGCTGATTGCCATCATCGGCATCATCCTGTTGATCGGCATCGTCAAGAAGAACGCCATCATGATGATCGACTTCGCCCTGGAGGCCGAGCGTCAACAGGGTATGGCGCCGCAGGAGGCCATCTACCAGGCGGCGCTGCTACGCTTCCGGCCGATCCTGATGACCACCCTGGCCGCGCTGTTCGGTGCCATTCCGCTGATGCTGGCCTCGGGCTCCGGTGCCGAGCTGCGCCAGCCGCTGGGCCTGGTGATGGTCGGCGGTCTGTTGCTCAGTCAGGTGCTGACCCTGTTCACCACGCCGGTGATCTACCTGGCCTTCGACCGCCTCTCGCGACGCCTGCTGGGGCGCAGCGCGGCGGGGGTGGTGGCGTGAGCGGGAAGGCCTTTTGTGGAAGCGGCTTAAGCCGCGATAGCTTGTTCGTGCCTGCATCGCGGCTGAAGCGGGTTGCCGCCCAGCCGCTCCCACAGAGGCAGCGTGCATGAACCTCTCCGCGCCCTTTATCCGTCGCCCGGTGGCGACCCTGCTGCTCAGCCTGGCCATCGTCCTGCTGGGCCTGGTGAGCTTTCGCCTGCTGTCGGTGGCGCCGCTGCCGAACATGGACTTCCCGGCCATCGTGGTACGCGCCACTTTGCCCGGCGCCAGCCCGCAGACCATGGCCTCCAGCGTGGCCACGCCGCTGGAACGTTCGCTCGGCACCATCGCCGGGATCAGCGAGATGACCAGCCGCAGCAGCCAGGGCAGCACGCAGATCGTCATCCTGTTCAACATCGGCCGCAATGTCGACGCGGCCGCGCGTGAGGTGCAGGCGGCGATCAATGCCGCGCGCAACCTGCTGCCCAGCGGCATGCGCACCATGCCGACCTACAAGAAGTTCAACCCGTCGCAGGCGCCGATCATGGTGCTGTCGCTCACCTCGCCGCTGCTGGACAAGAGCCAGCTGTACGACCTGGGCTCCACGGTAATCGCGCAGAAACTGGCGCAGGTGCAGGGCGTTGGCGAGATCCAGATCGGCGGCAGCTCGCTGCCCGCGGTGCGGGTGGAGCTGGAGCCGCGTCTGCTCGACCAGTACGGCGTGGCCCTGGATGAGGTGCGCAGCGCGATCGACGCGGCCAACCGCGACCGTCCCAAGGGCGATGTGGCCGACGCGGACCGCCAGTGGCAGATCCAGGCCAACGACCAGATGAAGAAGGCCGCGCAGTACCAGGACCTGATCATCCGCTACCAGAACAACGCGGCCGTGCGTCTCGGCGACGTGGCCACGGTGCGCGACTCGGTGGAGAACCGCTACAACGCCGGTTTCTATAACGATGAGAAAGCCGTGTTGCTGGTGGTCAACCGCCAGCCTGGCGCCAATATCATCCAGACCATCGAGGATATCCGCGCCGAGCTGCCCGCGCTGGAGGCGTTGATGCCGGCCAGCGCCAAGTTGGAGGTGGCGATGGACCGCTCGCCGGTGATTCGTGCCAGCCTGCACGAGGCCGAACGCACGCTGCTGATCGCGGTCGGCCTGGTGATCCTGGTGGTGTTCCTGTTTCTCGGTCGCTGGCGTGCCGCGCTGATCCCGGCGCTGGCGGTGCCGGTGTCGCTCGTCGGCACCTTCGCCGTCATGTACTTGCTGGACTTCTCCTTGAACAACCTGTCGCTGATGGCGCTGATCATCTCCACCGGCCTGGTGGTGGACGACGCCATCGTCGTGCTGGAGAACATTTCGCGGCACATCGAGGCCGGCGAGAAGCCGCTGGCAGCGGCCTTCAAGGGCACCCAGGAAGTCGGCTTCACCTTGCTGTCGATGAACCTGTCGCTGGTCGCGGTGTTCCTCTCCATCCTCTTCATGGGGGGCATCGTCGGCACCCTGTTCCGCGAGTTCGCCATCACCCTGACCGCGGCGATCCTGATCTCCATGGCGGTCTCGCTGACCCTTACGCCGATGCTCTGCGCCCGCTGGCTCAAGGCCGAAGGGCAGGAGCGCGAACCGGGACGGGTGGCACAGTGGGCTGCACGGGTGCAGAAGCGCGTGCTGGCCGCCTACGGCCGTGGCCTGGACTGGGCGCTGCGCCATTCGCGGCTGACCCTGTTCAGCCTGCTGCTGACCATCATCGGCAACGTCTACCTGTTCGTCGTGGTACCCAAGACCTTCATGCCCGAACAGGACACCGGCCAGCTGATCGGCTTCGTACGGGGGGACGACGGCCTGTCATTCCAGCGTATGCAGCCGAAGATGGAGGCCTTTCGCAAGGGGCTGCTCAAGGACCCTGCCATCCACAGCGTGGCGGGCTTCATCGGTGGCGAGAGCGGCATCAACAACGCCTTTCTGGTGATCCGCCTGAAGCCGATTGCCGAGCGCGAGCAGTCGTCCAGGGAGGTGATCGACCGGCTCCGGGCCGAGATGCCCAAGGTGCCGGGCGCGCGGCTGATGCTGATGGCCGACCAGGACCTGCAGTTCGGCGGCCGCCAGGGGCGCAGTTCGGACAACGAATACGTGCTGCTGGCCAGCGAGTTGGACCTGCTCAAGACCTGGCTGCCCAAGGTGCGCGATGCCCTGGCCAGACTGCCCGAGCTGACCGACATCGACGCCAACGAAGGCGAGGGCGCCCAGCAGATCACCCTGGTAGTGGACCGTGCCACCGCGCAGCGCCTCGGCGTAGACATGGCGATGATCAGCAGCGTGCTCAATAACGCCTTCAGCCAGCGGCAGATCTCCACCATCTACGAGAGTCTCAACCAGTACAGCGTGGTGATGGAGATCAACCCCAGGTACGCCCAGTACCCGGAGGCGCTGGATCAGATTCAGGTGATCAGCGAGAGCGGCGAGCGCATACCGCTATCCGGTTTCGCTCGCTGGGAGCGCAGCCTGGAGGAAGACCGGGTCAACCACCAGGGGCAGTTCGCCGCCGAGAGCATCGGCTACTCGCTGGCGCCGGGCGTGACCCAGGAACAGGCCACCGAGGCGATTCGCCGGGCGGTGGCCGAAGTCAACCTGCCGACCGAAGTACAGGGCATGCTCGGTGGCACCGGCGGCCAATTCGAGAAGGAAGCCCAGGGCCAGCCGCTGATGATCCTGCTGGCCCTGCTGGTGGTGTACATCGTGCTGGGCATCCTCTACGAGAGTTACATCCACCCGCTGACCATTCTGTCTACCTTGCCCTCGGCCGGGGTCGGCGCATTACTGGCGATCCTGCTCACCGGTGGTCAGTTCAGCCTGATCTCGCTGCTCGGCCTGTTCCTGCTGATCGGCGTGGTAAAGAAGAACGCCATCCTGATGATCGACCTGGCTCTGGAGCTGGAGCGCGAACAGAAGCTCAGCCCGCAGGAATCGATCCGCGAGGCCTGCCTGCTGCGCTTCCGCCCGATCATGATGACCACCCTGGCCGCCATGCTCGGCGCACTGCCGTTGCTGCTGGGCCAGGCCGAAGGCGCCGAGATGCGCAGCCCGCTGGGCCTGGCCATCGTCGGCGGCCTGGTGCTCAGCCAGTTGCTCACGCTGTTCACCACGCCTGTGGTCTACCTCTATCTCGACCGTCTGCGCCACCGGGTCAACCGCTGGCGTGGCGTACGCAGCGACGCCGCTCTGGAAACCCCGCTATGACTCGCTCCTATCTCACGCCCATCGCTTTTGCTGTTCTGTTGGCCGGTTGCGCCGTCGGCCCTGACTACCAACGCCCGGACAGCGCGCCTTCGGCCGCGTTCAAGCAGGCCGCGGGCTGGAAAGCCGCAGCGCCGGCCGATACCGCGCTGCGCGGCGACTGGTGGACGCTATACGGCGACGCCGAGCTGGATGCGCTGGTCGAGCGCCTGAATGCCAATAATCAGAGCCTGGCCAGTGCCGAGGCTCAGTATCGTCAGGCCAAGGCCCTGGTGCGTGGTGCGCGTGCGGCCTTCTTTCCCAGTGTTGGTCTGAATACCGGCGTCACCCGCGCGGGGCAGGGCGGTGGTGACAGTACCATCGGCACCACGGGTGGAGTGAGCGTCAGCGGTGGTGGCACCTCGACCGTCTCCAAGAGCTATGAAGCCAGCCTCGGCGTGAGCTGGGAGCTGGACCTGTGGGGCAAGCTGCGCCGCCAGCTGGAGTCCGAGCGTGCCGGCCTCGATGCCAGCGCTGCCGACCTGGCCGCCGTGCGCCTCAGCCAGCAGTCCGAACTGGTGCAGAACTACCTGCAGCTACGGGTGCTGGATCAGCAGAAGCGCCTGCTCGACGAAACCGTGGCCGCCTACAAGGAGGCTTACCGCATCGCCGAGAATCAGTACAAGGCCGGCATCGTGCCCAAGTCCGATGTCACCCAGGGGCTGACCCAGCTCAAGGGCACCGAAGCCGAAGCGGTCGATCTGGAGTACCAGCGCGCCCAGCTGGAGCATGCCATCGCCGTACTGGTGGGCGTGGCACCGTCCGAGTTCGAGTTGCCGCCAAGTCAGGATATTCCTGCGCTGCCCAGTGTGCCGGTGAGCCTGCCCTCGACGTTGCTGGAGCGGCGCCCTGATGTGGCGGCGGCCGAGCGCCGAGTGATCGCCGCCAACGCCGAGATCGGTGTGGCCGAGGCCGCTTACTACCCCGAGCTGAACCTGTCTGCCACTGGCGGCTACCGTAGCGGCGGCCTGGACGACTGGATCAGTACGCCGAACCGCTTCTGGTCCATCGGCCCCGCCTTCGCTCTCAACCTGTTCGATGGCGGCCTGATTCGCTCTCGCGTCGAACAGGCCGAGGCCAGTTATGACCAGACCGTGGCCGATTACCGGCAGACGGTGTTGAACAGTTTCCGTGAAGTGGAGGACTACCTGGTGCAGCTGGCTGTGCTGGAGCGCGAGGCCGTGGTGCAGCAGGAGGCGCTGGACGCCGCCCGCGAATCCTTGCGCCTGCTGCTCAACCAGTACAAGGCCGGCACCGTGGAATTCACCGACGTGGTCAACGTGCAAACCAGCGCGCTGTCCAACGAGCGCACCCGCCTGACCCTGCAGGGCAGCCGCCTGACCGCCAGCGTGCAGTTGATCGCAGCGCTGGGGGGTGGCTGGCAGCCCGAGGCGCCAGCCGAGTGATACCTACTGTTTGATCTGCGCCTCGATGCGGGTGATCTTCGGCTCGCCGTCGATCAGGCGCAGGGTGGCGGTTTCCTGCATGCCGGCGTTCATCTCATGGCCCCGCATGCTCATGGTTTCCGTGGTGGTGTCTTTCACCGTCGCACTCTGGCCGTCGGCGGCGATGTCGATCTGCTCGATCTCCACGGCCATGCTGTAGCTGTCCAGCCCGCCCCAACCCTGTTGCAGGAGTTGCCGGTACTTGGCGGCATCCAGCTCGATGCTGCCCTTGGCGGCGGAAATCCTGATGGTCACGTCATCGCTCATCAGCCCCAGCACGCCGTCGATATTGCGCTGCGAGGCGGCAACGGTCATCTCGTCGTAGAGGGCGCGGATGCTGTCTTCCGTCAGCGCGGAATCGGCATGGACCAGAGGGGCGAACAGGCAGAACAGGGACAGCGCGAGCTTTTTCATGAGTCATCCTTGTGCGGCGGCCTTCGGGCTGAAGGCAGGGTTCGATCCTAACGGCACGGGGCGGGGTAGTGAAGGCGGTTGGCCTAAGTGCTGATATGGCAGCAGCCCCTGGCTAAGAAACGACCCAGTGCTGCCAGCCTGTTGGCGACCGGGGTTCTGTTTTGTTCGGCTTTGTAAATCGCGGCTGAAGCCGCTCCCACGGTGCTCTTTGGCAGTGCACAGCTGGCTCTTGTGGGAGCGGCTTCAGCCGCGAAAAAGCCTTCACGCCAGACTTTCAGCACATTCCTCCTGCAACCAGTCGAGCAGCGCCCGAACTGCCGGCTGCCGCTCGCGGCCCGGTACGCACAACGCGAGATAGCGGGCACCGGGTAGGCGGATGTCTTCGCGGTAAGGACACAGCAGGCCGTTGGCAAGGCTGTCGGAGACCAGTACCGAGCTGGCCAGGGCCAGACCCTGGCCGGAAATGGCGGCCTGCAAGGCGTAGTGTTCGTCCGGGTAGTCACGGCAGGTCGCGCTGGCCGCCCAGGGCTCGTTTGCCTGTGCGGCCCAACTCTGCCAAGACGGCAGCCCGGACAATGGCGCCTCCCAACCGACACCGATCAATTCCGCACCCTCTGGCAGGCGTTCCAGCAGCTGCGGCGAGGCATAGGCGGCGAAGTGTTCTTCCAGCAGTGCAAGCTGGTACAGCTCGGGGTACTCGCCAAGACCGCAGCGGATCACCAGGTCGATGCTGGCGTCGCGCTGCAGGTCGACAAGCTCGTGGCTGGTCTCGATACGTACGCGGATGCCTGGGTGGCGCCTGTAGAAGCGTCCCAGCCGGGGGATCAGCCAGAGAGCAGCGAAGGCCGGCATGGTGCTCAGGCTGATGCACTGCTCGCCGGCTTGCGGGCGCAAGGCGGCCAGGCTGTGGTCGATGTCCAGCAAGGCACCGTGCAGATTACGGCGCAACTTCTCGCCAGTCTCAGTCAGGCGTACGCCACGCCCGAGGCGCTCGAACAGCAACACGCCTAGCCATTGTTCCAGGCTGCGGATCTGGTGGGACACCGCCGTGGGGGTGACGCTGAGTTCCAGCGCGGCTTCGCGAAAGCTGGCCAGGCGCGCCGCCGATTCGAAGGTACGCAGTGCGGTGAGAGGCAGGCGGGCAAACATGCAGATCTTCCTGATGGGTGAATTCAATTCATCCTGGCGAACTATAGGTCATTTGTCCCTGATTCTCGGCAAACATAGAGTAAGCGCCTATGCAGGGCCACTTCGGTGCTGCTGTGAGGAGATCAATGTGATGCAAGGGGCAAAGAGAAAGGTGACACAGGCTGTGCTCTATGAGCTGGTCGCCGTTTTGTTCGTGGCGCCCGCCATGGCATTTGCCTTTGACAAGGGGCTCGCGCATTCCGGTGCGCTGGCACTGCTGCTGTCGCTACTGGCGCTGAGCTGGAACATGCTATTCAACAGCCTGTTCGAGTACTGGGAGGCGAGGCAGAAGGAGCGCGCCCGTACCTTCGGCCGGCGACTGTTGCATGCACTGGGCTTCGAGGGTGGTCTGACACTGCTGCTGGTGCCGGTGATGGCCTGGTGGCTGGAGATCAGCTGGTGGCAGGCGCTGGTCGCCGATATTGGTCTGTTGGCGTTTTTCTTCTTCTACGCCTTTGCCTTCCAGTGGGCGTTTGATCTGGTCTTCGGTGTGCCGGAGTCGGCGCGCGATGGCGTGCCGTGCGCCTGCAGCGGCTGAGAGCCGATCAGCTCAGTTGCTGCAGCATGTCCGCCAGCACGCCATCGCGGATCTGTCTGAGTCGGCACAGTTCGCCGGCGCTCAAGCCCTGTTGCAGCGCCACATCCATGCGGCTCGTCCACCTGCGCAACACCTCCACTCGGCCTACTGACGGGGGATTCGGGCTCCGAGGTGCCTGGGAGATTGTCGTTGTGCATCACCGCTATTCTGTAGGAGGGGCCTTGGCCGCGACGCAGGC